>JAYWIC010000028.1:0-4506 GCA_043789195.1 Arenimonas sp.
CTTTTTCAAATACCGGAATGGCCAGTTCCGGTGCACCGGCTTGCATCAAGCGATAACCGAGAATGCGAAGTATCTGACGATTCTCGAGGTCCATTTCTGCAAGATTCGATAAAACACGCAGTGCCAGATCACGCTGGTTTTTTTCCAGCAGCATGTCGGCGGCATCGAGAAAGAAAGCGCTGCTATTGAGATAGGCGGGCTTTTCGTCCAGATAAATCGCATAGATCGTGGCGCTGCTGGCCGCTTTCATGCGGGCGATATACGGGGCGTCGGAGGTCCATTTTTTTAGTGAAATGGTGCTGCCGGAATTCACATCGAAGTTGTCAACTTCGGCATTGCCGAGACGCGATCCGGTGACTGCGATGGCATCGAGGCTACCGGATTGTTCATTGGCGCGTTGCTCGGGCGCTGCGGCGGCGGCATCGGCAGCATAGCCATCCAGCATTATCGGAGCAGGTTCGCCAGGTGCGGGCGGCGGCGACATCACCATCGCAGCAGTGGCGAGTTTATCTGCCTTGGCTTGTGGTTTATTGCCCTTCGGAAACACCTTGTTCCACCAGGCATATTTTTCTTCAAAGTTCTCGACGATTTCCGCCAGATGCTCGTCACGGTTTTCTTTTCGCTCAAGATCGCGTTCACCAATCAATTGTGCATATTCGGCATGCAGTTCTTCCGGCGGCAAGATCTCGTAACGCACATAGTCGGCCACGGTATCGAGCACGATCAGCGAGGTTTCGCGGGTCGGCATGGCGAATTGTTCACCGATACGACGAATCGCGGCGCGGTTCAATTCGTGGTCGGCATCCAGGCTACGCAGGCGGTAACTCGCCCAGAGACTGGCGGCCAGGGAATGCTCCGCCGAATCGCTATCAATGGGTAGTTGCAGCGTTGTTTTCTTTGCATTCTCCGACAGGATGATTGAAAGCTTTGCGTTAGGCGCCAGTATGCGGCCGGCAATACGCAATAAGCCGTCTTGCGGATCCCGCGAAGAGAATTCCAGATCGGCCAGACCTTCGCCATCCAGTCTTTCAAGATGAAGTCCTTCGGTCAGCAAGGCTTGTACCGCCGGTTCGAGTACGTTGGCCTGGAGGGAAACATAACGGCCGCCATTCTGTTCGGCCAATGCGGCAAGGCGCGTGGCATCGGCACTGGCGGCAGAGTTGATCGTATACAGGCGTTGCGAATCCGCCAGGTCCGGAAATGGGGCGTTGTCGTAATTACCAAGGCCATCACTGAACAACAAATACTCGCCGATATTTTTCTCCACCTGCCATTGCGATAGCGCACTGGCACCGTCATAAACGGTGTTGGCCAGATTCATTTTCAGGCTGCTCCAGTCACCGTTGCTGACCTTGAAGGTTTCGGTTTTTTCGGCACGGTCACGCAGACGAATCAGGCGTACTTCAATACTGCTGGCTTTCCTGAAATAACGATCCAGCAGGGCGAACTCGAGATCGTGATTACGTTTTTCTCCCGACCCCGAACTATCCCAGAGCAGACCGACAGTGCCGGGCAATCGACGATCGTGACGCACACTGGCAATGGGCACTTCGGCCAGAAAATAGCTTTGCCCGTTGAAGCGTTGCGTGTAGGTTTGCGGCTTGTCGCTGGCCGGTATTTGCAGTGCAAGAATGCCGTTCGGCGAATAATTGCTTTTTGTCACCAGCGCTTCAAAACGTTTTCCCTGCCGCTTGAATGCCAGATCTCCGAAGCTGCCGGTCGCTCTCGGGGCCCGATTGACACCATGGGTTATGACACTTAACTCGAAATCTTTCAGATGCTCGCCAAAGGCCATCGGCAAGATATACAGCCAGTTTGATTCGCTGCGTTTCAGGGATTCGGAATAACGCAGCTCGACCGTGCGAATGCCTTTGGCGGCAATCGGATAAATCCGTAATTTAAAATTATTGCCCTGCGTGTTTTCCAGTAACCCGGGATCAACGCCGCGACGTTCGATTTCTTCGAACACTTGGCGGCCCTTGGCTTTTTCCACGGGGACGGCTTGTCGCATTTTTCCGTTCATGTCCAAGGCGAAAGCGGTGATCTGCTGGCCCTCGAGCAGCGGGAATTGCAGATTGCCTTCGAGTGGACGGTTGTTCGAATTAAAAAACGTCATCCTGACCGTGGTTTCCGCTAGCCCGCCACTGATATTGCTTTCTATCTTCAGGCTTTGCAGTTCAATCGCCTGCTCGCCCTTGAGGGTTTCGATCAATGGCCGCGTGCTGCCGACTTGCGTCTGTGCATTGGGCATCGCCACAGTGAATAAAAAAACAAATGCCAATAATTGTCGAAACATTGCGATTCCCCAGGATTCTAGCAGTGCCATTGCAACGGGCCGACTGGCAGTATGGGGTTAAAGCGGCGACATCCGCCAGACACGAACTATCCAGGGCCGTTTGAAACCATGACCGGGTGCTGGCTCAAAATAGTTTGAAGGCCTCGATGATTTTCGCCAGTGCTGCATCGTCGATATCCAAATGCATTACCAGGCGAATTTTTGGATGGCCGGTCGGCAACTTGATGCCATGACTTTGCATATGGGCAGCCAATGCGGCTAGACGCTCCCTGGGCACGGTAATAAACACCATGCTGGTAAAGGCGCCGTCAACGTCAATATCGGAAACTTCCGCCAGCGCATGTGCCAACTCGGCAGCGCGACGATGATCATCGGCAAGCCGCGCGATATTATTATCGAGTGCGAAGTTGGCCATGGCTGCCAACAGGCCCGCTTGTCGCCAGCCGCCCCCTAATACTTTGCGCCAACGTCGTGCCTTGGCTATCAGTTCGTCGGAACCCAATAACATCGAGCCAACAGGCGCGCCGAGTCCTTTCGAAAAGCAAATCGAAACACTGTCGAAATGTTTTGTGATTTCGCGGGCCGGGATATTCTGCGCAACGGCCGCATTGAACAAGCGTGCGCCATCGAGATGAAATGCGAGTTGATGTTGTTTCGCCAATGCGGCCGCATCGGCAATATAGGTCTGCGGTAATACACGGCCCCACCAGGTGTTTTCCAATGCAAGGCAGCGCGTTCGAGCGTAGTGCGGATCACCAAGGGGTTTGATGGCGGCAGCAACGGCAGCCAAATCCAGTGTGCCATCGGCGAATTGTTGCGGAATCGGCTGCGGTTGAATCGAACCGAGAACAGCAGCACCGCCACCTTCAAATTTATAGGTGTGCGCTTCGCTGCCGACGATGTATTCATCGCCGCGCTCGCAATGTGCCATCAGGGCGAGCAAGTTGGATTGCGTGCCGCTTGGCACGAACAAACCGGACTCGAAACCAAGTTCATCCGCGCAGCGTTTCTGCAGGGCGTTGACGGTCGCATCTTCTCCAAAAACATCGTCGCCCACTGCGGCATTGCCTGCACACGCAATCATTGCTGCACTCGGCAGTGTCACGGTATCGCTGCGTAAATCCAGCCACTTCATACATTCGCACTCCGGAAATTGCTGATATCTTATGCTGCCTGAGCCCGCCGCGAAACGTTCGTATGAAAATTGCCAGCTGGAATGTAAATTCACTCAATGTGCGGCTGCCGCATCTGGAAGAATGGCTGAAACTGCGGCAACCCGACGTGGTGGTGTTGCAGGAAACCAAGATGGAAGACGAGAAGTTTCCAGACGACGTGCTGGCAGGGCTCGGCTATCGCTCGGTGTTTGTCGGGCAGAAAACCTATAACGGCGTGGCGATTCTGAGCAAGGTGTCGCCGAAGGAAGAGCAAATCGGCATTCCCGGTTTTGCCGACGAACAAAGACGCGTCATTGCGGCCACTGTCAACGGCATTCGCATTGTCGATTTGTATGTGGTGAACGGGCAGGATGTCGGCACCGACAAGTACGAATACAAATTGCGTTGGTTCGCCGCTATGCATGATTGGCTGGCCGATGAAATAAAAAAATATCCGAAGCTCGTAGTGCTGGGCGATTTCAATATCGCGCCGGAGGATCGCGATGTGCATGATCCGAAAGTCTGGAACGATGATTGCATTCTCACGTCCACCAAGGAGCGCGCTGCCTACAAGCGATTACTGGATTTGGGTTTGCATGATAGTTTCCGTTTGCATAACGACGAAGCCGGGCATTTCAGCTGGTGGGATTATCGCGCTGGTGGCTTTCAACGGAACCATGGCTTGCGTATCGATCTGATTTTGATCAGCGATGCGTTGAAATCGAAATGCGTGTCTTCAACGATTGATCGCGAACCTCGCACCTGGGACAGGCCCAGTGACCATGCGCCGGTGATGATCGAGCTGGAAATCCCGTAGGAGGGCCTTCTAGGCGCGAAAGATCTGGCGGGATTTGTCGCGCCAAGAGAAAAGGCGCTCCTACAGAAGCAAAAAATCGAGAATCACTTTCCCGATAATATCGGCTTGTTCCATAGATCTGGCGGGATTTGTCGCGCCAAGAGAAAAGGCGCTTGTGTCTGCAATATGTACTACTGTGAAAGTGAGAGCAGAGTACGGCAAGCCGGTAAGGCGATGTGCTTAAAGCACGAGTAGGAGCA
>JAYWIC010000029.1:0-17106 GCA_043789195.1 Arenimonas sp.
ACCTTGCAAGCTGCCGATCTGGTCATCCTTGGCTTTCATTTCCACTTCTACTTCGGACGAATACAAAAGCTCATCCTGAATACCAGAAGCTTCGCGATAAAGGTTCAGTGCCTTGGCCGGATCCTTGGCGACGCCCAAACCTTCTTCGTACAAAAACCCAAGATTGATCTTGGCGCGATTGAAACCCTGATCGGCGGCCTTCTTGAACCATTGAAACGCCATGCCGTAATCGGGCTCGGTACCGAGGCCTTTCGAATAAATTTCACCGACATTGTTTTGTGCTTCTGCACTGCCGGAATTGGCTTGATCCAGCCAGACTTTCAATGCCGTCTGATAATTGGCACGGTCGTAGGAAACGTATTCACCACCGCGAATTTGGCAGTCGGCCTGGGAAGTACGGATCGGGCGTCGCGCCGACATATAGGTTGCCACGCGGCCAAGCGAACGAATTTGCCCCGGCAACAGACAATCGACGATAAATAAATCTTCCGCGTTTTTCACTGCTGCACGCGCAGGCTTTACCGGTAAAGCCGCCGTTGCCAACACCAGGCAGGTCATTGCCAAGATGATGGAAAAGCGTGAACTTAAAAATTGCGAACTCATAAACTTGTCTCCGATAAAAGTGCCGAGTGCCCTGCGGGCTTATAACAAGGAACCAGCCGATGCGTATCTACCACCATACCCCGCCACTTCCTGTTACCCAAGTACAAACGCAAAAACGCGGCCAGA
This sequence comes from Arenimonas sp., assembly GCA_043789195.1. Classification (GTDB taxonomy): domain Bacteria; phylum Pseudomonadota; class Gammaproteobacteria; order Xanthomonadales; family Xanthomonadaceae; genus Arenimonas. Next base: position 730 of record JAYWIC010000029.1, read on the forward strand.
AACGCCAAGCTTCTATACCAAAACCGACAAAAGGTATAAATCTGGCAGTTACCGGCCAAATACCCTGCGTTACTGTGAAATGGGTCACAGATTGGCTCTGCCGTCGATTCTACGCTCAGTTCGATCGACTTGCTTCGTCCTACCAAGGCCCCTGTTTACGTAGTCCAACTAATGACTCAACAAACAGGATTTAAAATGATCTGCGCAATCAGGCATTTCCGGCGGTGCCTACCGAGGCTTCCAGCCCGCAAGTCATACGCTGAATCGACCCGGTGGACTGACGCTTGTCGCCAGTCCAATTCCTGATGCTCAATTACTCAAGACCCCGACTTTGCCATTGGACGAAATACCTAAAATCGACCGCACCGGACCATAAACAAGCCGCTTATGCATCAGCGGCTTGCCTTATCATGCCCATACAACGCATTATGTTGATTCAGAAAACCGTAACAACCCACCTTCAGACACGCAGGTTTGCCGCATGATCGAATTCGGTCATCTAAGTCACGTCGGACTCCGGCGCGAATTGAACGAGGACACCTACTACGGTGATTCCAAGCTCGGCCTGTGGCTGGTCGCCGACGGCATGGGCGGCCATGAGTTCGGCGAGGTCGCCAGTGCGCTCGCTCGCGATGCCGTGGTGCGGGAAGTTCGAAACGGTAAAAGTTTGAGTATCGCGATCCGTTCGGCCGACGAAGACATTATTCACCAGTCCAAGCGACGTGCCGAAAGTTTGCCGATGGGCACGACCATGGTGGCGGTCAAAGTGAACGGCAACAAATTTGAATTGGCATGGGTGGGTGACAGCCGCGCGTATTTATGGAACGGCCATCTCAGCCAGATTTCTTCCGATCACAGTTACGTCCAGGAATTGATCGACCAGGGTGCCATCACGGCGGAACAAGCCCGCACACATCCACATCGCAATGTGGTGACCCAGGCATTAGGCGTCACCGATCCGGACAACCTGAAAGTCGAAACGCTCTCAGGTGAATTCCGCCCAGGCTTTCAACTTTTATTGTGCAGCGATGGCCTAACCGAGGAAGTCGATGACGCCTCCATCGGCGCCCTGCTCTCGCGTAAAGATTTGTCGGCACAGGAATGTGTCGATCAATTAATCTCGGCTGCACTCGATGGCGGTGGCTCCGATAATGTTTCGGTGATATTGCTGCGCAATATCTAATGTTTGTAGGAGGGCCTTCTAGGCCCGACTGCTTTCTGTGCTTATCGGTCGGGCCTAGAAGGCCCTCCTACGGTTTCTAGATTTTATCTCGGCGGCATCGAGACTGGCTCGCCTGCTTCACCCGCACGCGCCACTTCTTCTAGTTTTTTCAACAGCGGATGATTTGCTTCCACTGCCAAACCTTGGCGGACAATCACGCCACAACCCACATAGATTTCTTTCTCACACAGTTTGTATGCCCCATCGGCATAATAATCGGCAATGTCCTGAATTCCTTTTAAGGCACGTGCATTAGCAGGATCTTTTTCCAGGACTTTTTGATAGAAAAACCAGGCGCTGTCATCTTCGTTTACAAGCCTGCGATTTACCTCTTTACCGGAGGTATTCAATTCAAGGTAGTAATCCGCCTGACTCAGCCACTGATCAATATTTCCCTGCAGTCCATCAATCGATTCCACTTCACGGATTTCAGTGCCGCTTCCATTCTGTGTCGTTGGGGTCACGACCGTATTGGTCGTGTTTGGCTCGACGGCGACAGAATTTGAATCAGGCGCTTTATCGCCCGACATCAGCAACCAGCCAATTAATCCAGCCCCCATCAAACCGGCAATGGCCACGGTCGGTATCAGCCAAGCTGGGCGTTCAGTGGCCTTGGATAAATTTACCCGCGTCCTTTGTTGTGTTGCGCCAGTACCGGCGATGCGACCTGGACCGCCAACTTTACGGGCTGAACTTTGCTGCAACACCGCACCTTGCGGTGCGCTCTCCACCAGCTTGTGCAGTGCTTCGACAAAAGAAGCACCGGTGTTGTAGCGTTCGGCTGGATTTTTCGCCATCAAACCCTGAATCAGGGGTTGCAGCCATTCATAAGGTTCGGGCAATACTGGAATCGGATGCGTGACATGCATCAATGCCACGGTGAAAGGATCGGCGGCTTGATACGGCGGATTACCGACCAAAATTTCGTAAAACATCGTCCCGAGGCTGTACAAATCGGAACGGCCATCCACTGGCTCGCCACGGGCTTGCTCGGGGCTCATGTAATCGGGCGTACCGATGGAGGCACCGGCCACGGTCGAGCTATTGCTGCCGTCCATCGCCTTGGCGATACCGAAATCCGCCAGCACCACGCGACCATCGTTTCGATACAAAATATTTCCCGGTTTTACATCGCGATGGACGAAACCTTTTTGATGGGCAAAATCGAGCCCTTGTGCAATATCGCTGATGACATCCAGCGTTTCGGCCACCGTCAAGCCGCCCTCGGTAATGCGCTCTTTTAGCGTGCCGCCGGGAATATATTCTGCGGCAAGATAGTAAACGCCGTTGTGCGTGCCAATGTCATACACGGTGACAAGATTGGGATGTTGTAATTTGGCAGTGATTTTGCCTTCGATTAAAAAGCGGCTGGCAAATTCGGCATTGGATGCCAGCATCGGTGACATGACTTTCAATGCCACTTCGCGTTCGAGCGACTTTTGTACGGCCAGAAATACCGATGCCATACCACCTTCGCCAATCGGACGAAGAATGGTGTAGCCGGGGATATCAATATCGACTGATTTGAGTAATACCGTTGCGTTCAAAACCTGTTCTCCAGAATCAGCCAGCCAATTGATTATGCATCGTTAACGGGTATTTCCCAATAAATACCGGCCTGTTTGGCCTAATTTGGCCACTGCAAATGGCCACCACACTTCTTGGCAATTTTTTCCAGTCTGGCCAGATGCAAAGCCTGCTCTTCGTCGCTGGCCAGCAGTACTTTATGGCTTGCTTGGACGTACGATCCGGTATTAATACTCATGCGCTGCACTGGCGATTCAATGTTGGACAGACCCAGATCACCCTGACCTGCCGTCATGCTCAAATAAACTTCGCTTAATAACTCGGCATCGAGTAATGCGCCGTGCAAGGTACGATGGTTATTATTAACGTCCAATCGTTTGCACAAGGCGTCGAGCGAATTACGCTGGCCGGGAAAGCGTTCACGCGCCATCGCCAGGGTGTCTAGCACGCTGGCATGGTCAATCATCTTTCCATGATGCGGACCTGCCAAACTTAATTCGTAATTCAAAAAACCGATATCGAAGTTTGCGTTATGGATAATCAGTTCGGCCCCGCGAATAAAATCGAGAAATTCGTCGACCACCTCTACGAATTTTGATTTATCCGAAAGAAATTCCCGGCTCAATCCGGTTACTTCCTGCGCACCCAATTCCATATCACGCTCGGGATTGAGATAACGCTGGAAAGTGCGCCCGGTTTTTCGGCGCTGAATGATTTCAACGCAACCAATTTCAACGACCCGATTTCCCTTTTCCCAGGAAAGGCCGGTGGTTTCAGTATCCAGCACCACTTGCCGCATCAGGCTGCCTCGCTGTTTCTGATTTGCATTGCCTGCTCACGCGCCAATTCATCGACTCGCTCATTATCCGGATGGCCGTTATGGCCTTTTACCCAGTGCCACGAGACATGATGAATGGAAGCGGCTTGTTGTAAACGCTGCCACAAGTCCTGGTTTTTTACCGGTTCGCCGGCACTGTTTTTCCAGCCGCGTTTAATCCAGTTGGGCAGCCATTCCTTGATGCCTTTCAACACGTATTGCGAATCGGAATAAAGCGAAACTTCGCAGGGCGATTTCAGGGCCTCCAGGCCCTGGATGGCGGCCATTAATTCCATTCGATTGTTTGTCGTCAAAATTTCACCGCCCGCCAGTTCCCGCTCCTTGTTTTCATGGCGCAACAAACAGGCCCAACCTCCGGGGCCCGGGTTACCCAGACAGGCACCATCACCATGGATTTCGACTATTTTTTTTTGTGCTGCCGAAGTCATCCGGGGCTCACTCCAGGGTTCAAATGATAGGATTGTGTAATTTTACGAATCGGGGTCAAAGCGGAAACTCTTCGCTTGGCGACGAGAATATGCCCCGCATAAAAAAGATTCAGAAATCCGGGTTTGGTTTCGTAACGGGGCGCTTTCTTTTGCGGCCTTAACCACGTCGGTCCGATTTTGCTGAACTTGCTGATTTCAAGACTGTGTTCCGCACACCATTGGCGCAAGGTGTTGGACCCGACCGGATGGATACCCTTTGCTTGCCAGCGTAAACGCGAAGGACTGATCGAATTCAAGCCAAGCAACACCAAAACCCCTTCGGGCTTCATGCATCGCACCATTTCTTCGAACAAGGCTTCCGGATTAGGCGATGTCTCGAGCACACAGAGACTGTAGATCAGTGACAGGGATTCGCTCGCGATAGGCAGATTCTCGTCTTCGCATTGCATCGTTCCTGCAAATCCAGAGGATTGACGATGCAAACTGAGCACCTGCGCCAGCATGTTGCCGGACAATTCTGTCGGATAACTGCCATTGGGGCTCAAGTAAAGGCCACTGTGACCAAAAACCCGAGTGATTTCGGGAATTGCCTGCCGCTGGAATTGTTGCATTAGCTGAAGCCCCACCCCCTCTCCGAACCATTCAATGGCGGGGGTCGTCGCTTGACTGGATTGGCTTAGAGAAGGCATGGTCGCAATTCTGCGGCAAACCGCCTTTCAGGTCACGTCAAAATGCTTCCCAACGGTATTCAATGTGATGCTTTGCCTGAGTTTCAGGACAATTACCTGTGGGTAATGGCCAATTCAATGGCCCAGGCCATCGTCGTGGATCCCGGTGATGCGCAGATTGTCCTGCGAAAAATGCAGGAAGGTCTCAAGCCTGTCGCGATTTTCATTACACATCACCATGCCGACCACATCGCCGGGCTGGCCGAATTGGTGCTGCACTGTGATGCGCCTATCTATGCCCCCGAGGACCATCGGATACCGATAGCGACCCATCGGGTGACACACGACCAGCGAATTGCTATCCCCGAGCTCGGTTTGGATTTCAAAGTGATAGCGGTGCCGGGCCACACAAGAAGTCATGTCGCTTACTTCGGTGGCGAGCACCTTTTTTGTGGCGACACGCTGTTCAGCTTGGGCTGCGGGCGACTCCTTGAAGGCTCGCCAGAGCAAATGCTTCACTCTCTCGATGTAATATCGACGCTACCGGCGCAGACTCGGATTTGCTGCAGCCACGAATACACGCTGGCAAATGCCCGTTTTGCCGAAGTGGCGGAACCCGACAATCCTGAACGCGACGTGTTCGTCCGGCAAGTTCGCCAAAAACGCGCGCAAAATCAAAGCAGTCTGCCTTCCCGTCTCGACATAGAGCTTGCCTGCAACCCCTTTTTACGAAGCGACCAGAACCAGCTCTGGCCGCAATGGTCGCGACAAAGCGGGCATGTGATACAAAATCGGCTACAGGCGTTTACGGCCTTGCGAGCCTGGAAGGATAATTTTCGCGTATGAGCTCATCCACATTTCTAATTCGAGGCGTACTTTTGCCATGCCTGTTGGCCCTGTCGGCATGCCAGATGCCGGTAAAGCCAAACAAGCAGGTAGCAGTCCCCGCAACACGCGCCGTTGAACTGGTCACAGCGACAGAAGCCATGGCGCCGGAAGCAACGATCGAAACACATGCGATTCCAATTGAAACACCCGATAGTGTTCTCTTACCAGTACTTGGCAGCACTGACAAGCAAACGGGGTCGGTTGTATTTACAAGATTAAGCAATAATTTTTCTGGGCCCATTTGTAAAGATACCGTGGCGGTAAATCAATGGAAAAAACGCTATGCCGGCAATTCAAAAGCATTCTCCAAGCATCTGGAAGAAATACTGCCGCTGCTCGATTACGTCAGTACAGAAGTGGAACGGAGGGATTTGCCCGCCGAGTTCGCCCTGATACCGATCATTGAAAGCTGGTATCAACCGCATGCCGTGGGTGTCGGTGGCCCCTCGGGCTTGTGGCAAATGATCGGGACAACCGCCAAAAATCACGGCATCAAAATCCAGCCCGGCTACGATGGTCGTTTTTCGGTCGTGGATTCCACCGATGCCGCCTTGTCATATCTAGGCGCCTTGCAAGGTATGTTCAAAGATTGGCAGCGTGCGGTGATGGGGTATAACGCGGGAGAATTCCGGATTCTTCGTGCGATAAAAAAATCCGGAACCAAGAGTGAAGGCGAAGACCATTGGCCACACGGTTTATCGAACATTACTTATGCTTACATCGCAAAATTACAGGCTTTGTCATGTTTGATCAGTCAGCCGGAAAAGAATCATTTATACTTGCCCGAATCCAGCGAATTCACGCCGCTTGCTGCCATTTTGGTGAGCAAAAATTCTGGCAGCCTGGACAGCATTGCCAAGCGCTACCGAATTGATAGCGAAAGTCTTAAAAAATATAATCCGGCCTACAAACATGGCAGCATCGCGGCCAATTCTCCCCGTAGAATATTGCTACCGGCATACCTCGGTGCAAGCATCACTAGCGATGCACCTGACGAGCCATTACAGAATCTTGCCAGCTCCGGCAACACGCCTTCCGCATCTCCCGAAACCATGGAAAGCCGAAGTACGCGCCATCAGGTCAAGAGCGGCGACACGTTGTGGTCGGTAGCCAAACGCTACGGACTCTCGCTAATCAATTTACGCAAACTAAACGGCCTTGAGACCAAGTCTGTCTTGCGCGTCGGGCAAACATTGAGATTGAGCCCCTAACCCAATGATTTTAGAACAAGACTAAAAGTCCAAAAAAAAGCCCCGCGTTTCGGGGCTTTTCTTTCACTTTGCAATCAAGAACCCATTACAGATTGGCTTCGATCACCGTGACTTTATATTCCTTGCGCAGAGACTTGATATAAGCCTCGGCATCGATCGAACCACGCGCCTGTGCAAGTTGCTTGCGAATACTCTTCCGGGTCTCCGCATCAATCGTACTGATGTCACCATCCTTGATGGCCGTTACCTGGATCAAGGCATAGCTATCGGCTTGCAATTTGGCAATACCGATTCGAGTTTTGTTAGCTTCTGGACGCGGCAACGAAAATGCCGTCTTCGCGATGTCGGCGAATTGCGGGATCGGCGGATTACGAGTCATCATCGGCCATTCACCCACCTGCCCGCCAACTTCAATCGCAATCGCCTCCAGTGTCTCACCCTTGTTCACACGAGCCTGCAAAGCTTCAGCACGTTTTTTTGCTGCCGCAGAGGCGCGCTCCACAATAAAATCAGCCTGCACCCGATCGCGAATGTCTTTCAATGCAATAGTGCCGGATGGCTTGTAATCCACGACTCGCATCACAACGATTTGGTTTTCCGATATCTCGATGGCATCGCTAACTTCGCGATTGATTTTCAGAGCATCGGAAAATGCTGCTTTGCGGATAGGCTCCAGCGCTGCCACGCCTTCGCCGACGGCACGCGTAAACGGTGCTGTGCGCAATGGCGTCAAACCCATTTTCGTGGCTTCGGATGCCAAGGCGGCAGGGTCGGCAAACGCTTTATCGGTAAGCTGCTCGACCGTCTTGTTCAAAACTCTTTCCTGCTCGAGCTCGAGATAAGCGGTTTCCAACTCGGCACGCACATCGGCAAAGGGACGAACTTCGCCAGCGATATTTTCACGATACAAAATGACGGCATAACCATCGGCAACACGCACGGGATCGCTTACTTGGCCAACTTTCAGGGATGCAAATGCTTTGTCAAAAGCCGGATCGAACAAACCAGGTTCAATGGCACCCAAATCACCGCCACTGTCTTTGGAGCCTTCGTCTTCGGAATACTGGGCAGCCAGTGCGGCGAAATCCGCACCTGTGGCGCGCGCCAATTTAGCGACATTATTCGCTTTGGCCAATGCGGCATTGGCAATATTGGCCGGCGCATCTTTCGCTACCGCAAAAAAGATATGCGAAGCCATTTTTTGGTCGGCGGTGCGGTAGGCATTGATTCTTTTGTTGTAGAGATCGAGCAAAGCGGCATCGTCCGCCGTCTGTGCTAGCGGCAAATTGGCACCATTGATTTCCACGTATTCAATCGTGACATTTTCATCGTTGCGGTAGCGTGCCGTATTTTTCTTGTACCAAGCCTCAAGCGCTGCGGCCGTTGGCGCAGCAAGCGTATTGGCTGGCGCGGGAATCGGCAAGTATCGCAGGTCGCGGGTTTGCCTCTCCAACTTGATAAACGCTTCTACCTCGGCATCACTGGCCATTGAAGAGTAAACAAGAGCTCCTGGCACCATTCGGCTCTGCATGTCGTCGCGTATCATTTTGTCGGCTTGTGCCTCGGTCAGGCTATTGCCTGCCAAAAAGCTCTTGTATTTGAGAATGTCGAATGCGCCTTGTTCATTCTGGAATGCCGGCATTTTCTTGACGGCGGACGCGAGGACGGTATCGGAAATGATCAGGCCTTTTTGCTGTGCGGCAAAGATGACCAGTTTTTCATTGATCAACTTGTCCAAAATGGCCCGCTTGGAATCGGCCATTTCAAATTTTGTATTATCGAAGGCCTCACCCTGTTCCGACATTCCGCGTTGGCGCTCTTGTTCGAAACGCGTGCGGAACTCATCGATGGTGATTTCTTTGGTGTCCTTTTTGAAGCCAAGGAATAAGCCCTCGCCTTCAATGACGGCAACATTGTTATTAATTTGCGGCGTCAGGAAATCTTGTATGCCGAAACCCAAACCGAAAATAATGATGACCGTGCCGAGAATGGCAGTGGCAATCCAACCTGAAGTTTTGTCACGAATGTTCTGGAGCATAGCGATCTTTACCGAAAGTCTGCGTTGAACGAAATTTGATGCAACCCACAACTAAAAAAACAAAGGCGCCTTTGTAGGCGCCTTTGAAGGATTGGCGGAGTGGACGGGACTCGAACCCGCGACCTCCGGCGTGACAGGCCAGCATTCTAACCAACTGAACTACCACTCCGCGTTTTAACTGTTGTCACATTGTTTGTTACTAAGATAATGCTTTGGTGGGTGCTGAGGGTTTCGAACCCCCGACCCGCTCCGTGTAAGGGAGCCGCTCTACCGCTGAGCTAAGCACCCTAGCGAGTCGCTTAGTTTACAGCATCCTTAAGGGCTTTACCAGCTTTGAACGCAGGATTTTTCGAAGCCTTGATTTTGATGGTCGCACCGGTTTGCGGGTTACGGCCTTGACGAGCAGCGCGTTTACGTACAGAGAAGGTACCAAAACCAACGAGCGTAATGGTGTCGCCTTTCTTGAGGGCTTTCTTGATAACTTCGATGACGGCATCCACTGCACCAGCAGCATCGGCTTTCGACAGTTCAGCGGCTTCTGCAACGGCAGCGACGAATTCAGCTTTGTTCATTATTAACTCCCTGTGCGATTTGTTTTCGCAAAATTTTTTTTAAATTAGTTGTGTTAGTAGAAAACAGCATCTAATCCACCTGAGCCGAAACACTGGAACACATGCATTTCGGTTGTGCAATTTATACCAGTGCCTTTTTACATAAGCAAGCACTGAGAGCCATATTTTTCGCGGCTCTCAGAATATTTAATATTTTGCTTAATGTCGTAACGTGTTTGGGTCAGAATCGCGGCCAGTATTTTCCGCCGTTTCCTTGACAGCGCTTGTCGATTCTGTTGTAGGTGACAAAGGCCGTACCAGGGCCACGTCCAGCACTTCGTCAATCCACTTAACTGGAATAATCTCAAGGTCTTGCGTCACGTTCTTCGGAATATCGGCAAGATCTTTTTTGTTTTCCAGGGGAATCAAAACCGTCTTTATTCCACCGCGGAGCGCAGCAAGCAGCTTTTCCTTCAATCCGCCGATCGGAAGGACCCGACCTCGCAGGGTGATTTCTCCGGTCATCGCAACGTCGGCACGAACCGGCACGCCCGATAGCGCAGAGACCAATGCCGTCACCATTGCGATACCTGCGCTCGGACCATCCTTGGGGGTAGCGCCTTCGGGCACGTGCACATGGATATCAAATTTATTATGAAATTCGGTATCCAGCCCCAATGCTTCCGATCGCGAACGCACCACAGTATGAGCAGCCTTCACCGATTCCTGCATGACATCACCGAGTTGCCCGGTAAGGATCAATTGCCCCTTGCCCGGCATCAAAGTCGCTTCGATTTGCAACAGGTCACCGCCGACTTCCGTCCATGCCAACCCAGTCACCAAACCCACTTCGCTTTTTTCTTCCGCCAAGCCGTAATCGAAGCGCTGAACACCGAGATATTTATCCAGGTTTTCCGATGACACTTTAACGGTTGCCATTTTCTTGGCGGCCTTGCCGTCTTTTTTCACTTGCTTGGCTTTGGGACCGGCAAGAGCAATTTCCTTGACGACTTTGCGCGCGATTTTGGCAATCTCGCGTTCGAGATTTCGTACGCCAGACTCGCGCGTGTAATAACGAATGATGTCGCGCAAGGCGTCTTCCTGAATTTTCAGCTCGCCCTCTTTCAACCCGTTGCCTTTAAGTTGCTTGGGTAGCAAATAACGCGTGGCAATATTGAGTTTTTCCTCTTCGGTGTAACCGGGAATGCGGATGACTTCCATACGGTCCAGCAAGGGGCCAGGAATATTGAGCGAATTGGCAGTTGCGATAAACATCACTTCCGACAAGTCCAGATCAACTTCAAGATAGTGGTCGTTGAAAGTGTGATTTTGTTCCGGATCCAGCACCTCCAGCAAAGCCGACGACGGATCGCCACGGAAATCCATGCTCATCTTGTCGATTTCGTCCAAAACGAAAAGGGGATTGTTGGTCCCTACCTTGTTCAGGTTTTGCACGATCCGGCCCGGCATCGAACCGATATAGGTCCGACGATGTCCGCGAATTTCCGCTTCGTCGCGCACACCGCCCAAGCTCATCCGAATGAATTTGCGATTGGTCGCCTTGGCAATACTTTGCCCCAGTGAAGTTTTACCTACCCCCGGAGGTCCGACCAGACAGAGGATCGGGCCATGCATTTTTTTCACGCGTGACTGCACCGCCAAATATTCCAGGATGCGATCTTTGACTTTTTCAAGACCGTAATGATCTTCATCCAGCACTTTCTGGGCTTCTTTCAGATCCTTGCGCACTTTGCTGCTTTTCTTCCACGGCACGCCGATTAGCCAATCCAGGTAATTACGGACCACGGTCGCTTCGGCCGACATCGGCGACATTTGTTTTAGTTTATTGAGTTCGGTTTTCGCCTTGGTTTCGATTTCTTTCGGCATATTGGCGATGGCAATTTTCTTCGCCAATTCTTCCAGCTCGTTTGGCGCTTCCTCGTTCTCACCGAGTTCTTTTTGAATGGCTTTCATTTGTTCATTCAAATAATACTCGCGCTGACTTTTTTCCATTTGCGATTTAACCCGACCACGAATGCGCTTTTCAATTTGTTGAACGTCGATTTCGCCATCAACCAAACCAATCAGCATTTCCAGACGCTCACCCACATTCAATAACTCAAGCAAGGTTTGCTTGTCGACAAGACGCGTACTCAAATGTGCAGAAACGGTATCGGCAAAGCGGCTCGGATCATCGATGCCCGACAAGGTGCTAAGCAATTCCGGCGGCAATTTACGATTGGTTTTGACGTATTGTTCAAACAGTGACATCAGCGAACGTTGCGTCACATCCAACTCTCGCAGGTCACGATCAAATACGGATTCAACGGTCTCGGCCGTACCCGTCATCGCAGTATCACGCTCGGAAAACCCGGACATTTTTATCCGGCTGGTGCCTTCGACCAATACCTTGATGGTACCGTCGGGCAGCTTCAACAACTGCAGCACGGTTGCCAGGGTACCGATCGTGTACAAGTCTTCTGCGGCTGGATCGTCGGTATCCGGGCTCTTTTGTGCCAACAATAAAATCTGCTTGTCCGCTGCCATGGCGAGATCGAGAGCTTTGATCGATCGCTCACGGCCGACGAACAATGGAATCACCATATGCGGATAAACCACGACATCGCGCAGCGGCAAAACGGGCAAATCTAAAAGGGCGGTGGCTTTAACTTCCATTGTCTTCTCCAATTCTATAGTCCGTTTATGGGGATTCCTGGGTCAAATGCAAGTTACGTTATCGAAACACTTTCAAAACGCGCAAAGAAAAACGGGCCGATAGTGTCGGCCCGTTTTCAGTTTTGTAACCATTCGGGCCTTAATCGCCGGACGCTGCGCGCGCTGCCGGCGCAGTATTCGTGTAGATGATGTAGGGCTCGGTTTGATGATTGATCACCGATTCGTCCACCACCACTTTACTGACATTCTCCATGGAAGGTAGTTCGTACATGGTATCGAGCAACACCGATTCAAGGATGGTTCGCAGACCACGAGCACCCGTTTTGCGTTTCAACGCCTTGCGTGCGATGGCCAACAGGGCCTCTGGGCGAATTTCCAGGTCGACGCCTTCCATTTCGAATAATTTCTTGAATTGTTTGCTGAGTGCATTTTTGGGCTCAGTCAGGATTTTCACCAAAGCCTGCTCATCGAGCTCTTCCAGCGAAGCCACGACTGGCAAACGACCCACGAATTCGGGAATCAGACCAAATTTGATCAAATCTTCCGGCTCGGCGTCATGTAAAAGTTTGCCGGTATCGGCTTTGCGTTCCTGACTCTTGACCTTGGCGCCAAACCCGATGCCGCCGGCATCGGTTGTGCGCTGCTGAATAATTTTGTCGAGGCCAGAAAATGCTCCGCCGCAAATAAACAGCATGTTTTTGGTGTCCACTTGCAGGAATTCTTGCTGCGGATGCTTTCGGCCGCCTTGTGGTGGAACCGAGGCCACCGTGCCTTCAATCAATTTAAGCAAGGCTTGCTGAACACCCTCGCCCGATACATCACGGGTAATCGACGGGTTTTCGGATTTACGGGAAATCTTGTCGATTTCATCGATATACACAATGCCGCTTTGCGCTTTCTCCACATCGTAATCGCATTTTTGCAGCAATTTCTGGATGATGTTTTCGACGTCTTCACCGACATAACCGGCTTCGGTCAATGTCGTGGCATCGGCAATCGTAAATGGCACATTGAGCAAACGAGCGAGAGTTTCCGCCAACAATGTTTTGCCCGAACCGGTAGGACCAATCAGCAGAATATTGGATTTTGCCAATTCAATATCATCATTTTTTTGGCGTGATTCAATACGTTTGTAATGGTTATACACGGCAACCGACAGGGTTTTCTTGGCGCGCGGTTGTCCAACCACATACTGATCGAGCACTTCCAGAATTTCGCGCGGTTTGGGCAAATGACTGCGCGCGGCAGACGCTTTTTCTTCCAACTCTTCGCGAATAATGTCGTTACACAACTCGACGCATTCATCGCAGATGAATACGCTTGGACCTGCAATCAACTTGCGCACTTCATGCTGGCTTTTGCCACAGAAAGAGCAGTACAACACCTTGCTATTGTCGCCGGAGCGGCCCTGACGTTCGTCAGTCATGCTTTCACCCAGCCTTGAAGGCCAAATATGTTCGATTTGAGAATAACACAGGTTTTATTTGCGCAAAGCCATCCCGGCGAAAACCGGGATAGCCAAGGCTACCTGTGTCGAGATTTTGGGGTTCAGCCCGCCTGGATGCTGTCTTCGGGGCGGCTTGTGATCACGAAGTCCACCACGCCATAAGCCTTGGCTTCTTCGGCCGCCATGAAGTAGTCGCGCTCGACATCCTGGGCGATTTTTTCGATCGTTTGCCCGGTATTGGCTGCCAATTCGGCATTCAAGCGTTCACGCAAGTACAGAATTTCCTTCGCCTGAATGGCGATATCGGAAGCCTGACCCTGCGCGCCACCGGAAGGCTGGTGAATCATCACACGTGAGTTAGGCAGGATATAACGCTTGCCCTTCGCGCCGGCAGCCAGCAGGAACGAGCCCATGCTGCAGGCCTGGCCAACGCAAATCGTGCTTACGTCCGGCTTGATGAAGCGCATGGTGTCGTAAATGGCCAAACCGGCGGTGACAACACCGCCTGGTGAATTGATATACAAGCTAATGTCTTTTTCGGGGTTTTCCGCTTCCAGAAACAATAATTGCGCTACCACGACATTGGCAACGTAATCATCCACCGGACCTACCAGAAATATCACGCGTTCTTTCAACAAACGTGAATAGATATCGTACGCACGTTCACCGCGCGGGGTTTGTTCTACGACCATTGGTACCAAGTTCAAACCCGTTGTCGCTTGCATAGTGTTCTCCAATTGAGCGGTTAGGCTGCAGGACGCATGGCTTCAGCAAAGCTCAGGGCGACTTCGGTAGATTGCGCGCGTTCGGCAATCCAATCAATCACCTGCTCTTCCATCACGCGATTCTGCAGTTGAGACATCATATTGGGATCATTTCGGTAAAGTTCAATGACCTGCGAGGGATCTTCGTAGGTCGAAGCGATCAGCTGCATGGTTTCTTTCAGGCGTGCAGAATCAAGTTTCAGCTCGTTTTGACGGGCAATTTCGCCCACCAGCAGCGCTGCTGCTACTCGATTATGTGCGCCAGCCATGAATTGATCAGGCGTCAGGTTGATTTGCTGGCCTTGTTGACGAGCCTGTTGCTCGGCGGAGCGCGCCATGCCTTGCGCTTCGGCCGCGACCAGACGCGGTGGTAATTCAACGTGTGCGTAGGCAGCGATCAATTTTTTGGCGACTTCGGCACGCAAGCGAAACATTAAATTACCTTTCAGCTCGCGTTCCAGATTGTTGCGTACTTCCTTATGGAACTGGTCCAGCTTGCCACTGCGGATGCCAAAACTCTTGATGAAGGCTTCATCAACGTCGGGCATTACAGGTTGCGATACCTTGGTGACGGCCACATTGACCTTGGCGGTTTTACCGGCCAATTCAGCCACGCGCCAATCACTGGGGAATGCAACGTCAACGTTGCGCTCTTCACCGGCTTTCATGCCGAGTAGCTGAGCTTCGATTTCCGGGAACATCACATTCGAACCAATGACCGTCGCTCCTTTTTCCGAGCCTTCGGCCGGCAAACGAACTTCATCGGTTTGTGCAAACGTTTCTACGTTGACCAGATAACCGGCTTCCGCGCTCGCTTCAATCGGCATCCAGCCACGGCGTTGCTGGCGCAGGGTTTCAATCATGTTTTCGATATCGGCTTCTTCGACTTTCGAAGTTTCGCGTACGACTTCAAGTTTGCTTACGTCGATATTGCCAAAATCCGGAACTACTTCGAACGTGGCCGAAAAACTGATTTCGCCATCGTCGCCGTTTTTACCGGCTTCGATATTCGGAGAACCGGCAGGCTGCAGGTTTTTTTCACGAACCGCTTCACCAAAGGTCATGCGGACGAGATCGCCATAGGCTTCTGCACGGACTTGCTGGCCAAAACGCTGTTCGATCACTTTCGTCGGCACTTTGCCTTTGCGAAAGCCTTTCATGTTTGATGTGCGGGCAATTTCCAGCAACCGACTTTCCACCACTTCATTCAAACGCGCTGCGGGCACATTCACCGTCATACGGCGTTCAAGATTAGCGGTGTTTTCCAACGAAACTTGCATAACAACTCCTGCGGCCGCGCTTTTTGAGCGCGAAATTAATAGTCGGTACATACAAAATGAACGTACAGCGACCGGATGGTGCGAAAAGAGAGACTCGAACTCTCACGCCTTACGGCACAGGTACCTAAAACCTGGGCGTCTACCAATTCCGCCATTTTCGCAAAACTTACTCGTCACAATGCTGGTGGCAATGGCGGGCCGTGAAGGATTCGAACCTTCGACCTATTGATTAAGAGTCAACTGCTCTAACAGCTGCGCTAACGACCCAAATCACACAAAAGCCACCCGCATAAGCGGCTGAGCTGCACATTATGCCGTAATTTGGAGTGTGGGTGGAAGGTGCAACACGAGAAAAATCATCGTGTTTTAAGGAATTGGGGTGGATGATGGGGTTCGAACCCACGACCCTCGGAATCACAATCCGATGCTCTAACCAGCTGAGCTACAACCACCGCAGGAAGAAACTATATCACCAGAAATGGCGCGCCCGACAGGAATCGAACCTGTAACCGCCGGCTTAGAAGGCCGGTGCTCTATCCGATTGAGCTACGGGCGCTCAATCCTGATTCTCGCATGAATCACAACCACCGTGATTCGACGGTTGGTCGGGGTAGAGAGATTCGAACTCCCGACATCCTGCTCCCAAAGCAGGCGCGCTACCAGACTGCGCTATACCCCGATAAAACCTGTAGATCTGCACTTTAACTTACTACATCACTAGAAAGCTTACTACTGAACGCGGTTTACTTTCATGCTGATTTGGCGCGCCCGGAAGGATTCGAACCTCCGACCCCCAAGTTCGTAGCCTGGTGCTCTATCCAACTGAGCTACGGGCGCAG
>JAYWIC010000030.1:0-4386 GCA_043789195.1 Arenimonas sp.
ACCGCATGCCAGGCTTCGGCCTGGTGGCTGTAAAGCCGCTCAATGCCACGCGTTCGTAAAGCAGCTGCCAATGCCGCTGGCAAATCCGATGGAAGCTCCGCATAACTGCCTTCCTGTCCTGGCAAGAATATCGAACCGGTAATCCTGTCCGAATATTTGCGTTGCAGTCGGTTCGACAAGCCTGGCATATTGCGTTCAGCCAAAGGCAAAGCGGGTGGGAGGTTCTGAAAAACCAAAGCCGGTTGAGTGCTCATTCGATGCTTCCTTGCAGAGGGGAAACAAGGTTTTAAAGCAGGGCGGTCTCAGAACGTGAGATTGATCAATATCGAATAGGCAAAAAAATACCCCGCTTCAGCCTGGGCCGAAGCGGGGGGTAGAGTGCCAAACAATTACCAGTTACGGCGTAAACCAATCGTGCCGGTGTGGTTTTCAAGCTCGGTTTTGCCGATGCCTTTTTCATAGTCGTACTGCAGGAACACTGCCCAATTGTTTTGGGTCAGTATGCTGGCGCCAATGCCCACTTCGGCCCAGGTGTCATCGCGTTTGGTGCTAATGGTGCTAGGGCCGATGTTGATAATCGAATCGTCACCGAAGTTACGCCAGACATTGGCTTTCATGTAAGGAACAAAACTGCCTTTGACGGTGCCCTGGTCCTTGCTGTGGCTCCAGCGAACGCCAACGCGTGCCAGCAAACTATCTTCATCATCGAAGTTATAGCTGGTGAATCCGTCGTTCGCGTTGCCTGTGCTGGTTTTCCCGGCGATGATCTGCACTTGGGGTTCGATCGCACTGTTGTTACCAAACTTGAAGGCACGGCCAAATTCAAACGAAGCCAGCCAGTTTTTGCTTTCTGTTTCAAAACGATCACCTTCGCCGCTGGCTTCCGCATCAAGCATGGAATATTGCACAACCGCATCCCAGTAATAGCTGTCGCCGAAATGGGTGGCATAGCCGCCGATGGCGTAGCCTTCGAGATGAGCACGGCCGCTCTCGATGGTCGGATCGAGACTCAGATCAAACATTCTCGTTTTGCTTGCGATTCCCGATGCATAGGCACCGAAACGAGTGCCACTCTCGGTGGTGAGTAGATCGACACCGACCTGTACCGCAACGCTGTCATTGTGACCATCAAAAGATCCGATGTCCGATTGATGTGTTTGCGAACCGGAATTGCCGACAATGCGAGCCCACACGCCACCGTCTTCCATTTCGGTACCGCGCACGCCAAGGCGTTCATGCAAGGTTCCCAGCATCATCAGGCTGGCCTTGTTACCCAGGTCCGGGATAGCCATCGCAGGAGAAGTGATGCCGCGCGCGGAAGAACGCAAATACCAATCGCCGTCGAGCGGGTTGGCAATGCCGTTTTGATAGAGGAAGTAATTAAACGCACCGGCGCGCAACGAGTTATTCAAGCCGAATGCATTGGCCGCAGAAGCACCGCTGACGTTCACCAACATGATGCCGTCACCGGAGGTATACGCACCCAGTCCGCCGATATTATTGACGGTGATGCCGGTGTAGCCGCTGGTGCTGCCGCCGATTATCAGGCGATCAGAAAGCGACAAGTCATCGCCCAGCACAGTATCAAGACGCAGAGTGCCGTTGGTGCCGACGTAATTTCCGCTGACGTTCAAGCTGTCGTTTGCGGCGCCATCAATCATGTTGATCGTGCCCGTGTTCGACAGTGTTTCAAGGCCACCAAAAACCGTTGCGCCGTTGAAAACGGCAATCGTTCCGGCGTTGTTGAATACATCGATACCAAGACCGAAAAGACTGGTTCCACTGGTGTTGAACAGTCCGCTGTTGTTCACACGATCGGCGTTATCGGTGAGATCAATGAAGCCATTGACCGTGCCCGACGCCGATACATTCACGGTGGCAGCACTGCCATTCGCATTGATTGACGGACCGGCAGTGCCGGTGGTCGTGCCGTTGGCGTTAATCGTAGTCAAGCCCGTACCGAGATTGTTGACAAGAATACCCGTCGTGCCCGAAACGTTACCTGCAGTCACATTGACGGCACCGGTGCCGGCTGCATTATTTTGTTGCGCGATAATCGCGGTGTTGCCGGTAGAACTGACGCTGCCTGCATTGACTGAAACATTGCCTCCGGCCGTTTGTGCATTGATACCGTTGCCGGTAGTTGCGGTGATCGGACCAACGGCATTCACGATCGTCGTACCCGTGCCGCGATTGGCAGCATCGATGCCGAAGCGTGCATTGATCGCGCCGTTCGTGGTTACGCCGACGTTACCGGTCGCTCCAGGTGTGAGAATCGCAGCCACGACGCCAGCGTTACCGGCCTGTAGGTTGCCATTCGCTATCACCGAAACATTGCCGGTCAATGATGCGCTGCGCGCATCGATGGCGTTCATTCCTGCTGTTAACGCAGTGACACTGCTGGTCACTACCGACATGCCGGTGCTGGTCGCCGCATCACGAACCACGATTCCCTGGCCAGTTGCCGCAGAAACATTGCCGCCAAGGTTGATGTTGATCGAACCGGCACCTGTTTGGGTCGCGTCAAAAGCGTTGCCATTTCCGTTGTTGCTGATGCTGCCATTGCCCGTATAAACAAGGGGGCCGCCTATCGCACTGACAGATAGCGCTGCAGTGCCGCCAGCTGTTGGCGTGTTGCCGGCATTGACGACAATCGCGCCATTGTTAGTTACCGTAACGCCACCCAGACCGGTGTTGGAAACCGCAAGGCCATTTCCACTGACGGTTGCTCCGGGATCCACGGTCAAAGCGAAAGGTGTGACTGCAACGCCCACGTAATTGCGATCAAGCGTCGGAGTGACCGGAAAAGTCGTGTCTGTCGTCGAAGTGGTGTTGCATTGAACCGAGACGCCGACAACCACCGTGCAAGTTGCCATGGCTTGCCCGGATATCAGCAAGGTGGTAATTGCAGCGGCAATGGCACTGGTTAACACCAGCCGAGTGGCTGGCATAGCTGTTTTATTTCTTTTCATGTTGGGGGATGTCTCTCAGTGATGGAAAAATTAATCGCGGTGTATCGCTGCCTCGATACCTCCATGGTGATGAGGGCGTGAGGGCATCGGTACTTGGTAGACAGTCAGCAGAGAGAAAATTAATTCACTACTGCCAAAAGTTTCGTAAAGGCATAACTAATGAACAGGTGTGCCTCTATTAAAGTAGGCATGTCTGTTCAATGGAAATCATAGGCAGCACATGTATATCAGGCGGCGATGTCGTGAACGTGAATAGCAAAATCACTATGTTGATTACCGCACATATTATTTTTTCAGTGATGTGCTAGCTGCTTGATTTGTGCGGCTTCCGCTTTTTGAATTCGTTTAGCATCATCCCCAAACGTCCCTGTCGCGGGTCCAGTGACTTCATGCATCACAGCAGCGGCACTGGACCCCGCCTTTGCGGGGAGACGGTGTTTTTTTAGATATTGAATTACCTGCTGATACACCGGATGCACCGATGGCCAAACAAATCGCTGTTGACTACTCCAAACCCCATCGTCATCCTGCGCCACATTGGGTTGGGCACGCTGACCCTGCAAATACCTAGAGATGTTTATGTTGCTGTTGCTCCTTCTACCGATGTTAACGAACAGCCAGTGCGCAATCGAGGGTCGGGTGCACCTGTCTCCGGTGATTGACGATTGCATGTCGAAATAATTCAATGCATCGAAGAAACACCAGACCAACGGAATCCGCGAGGGCACTTTTTTATTGCCCCAAATTTTTAAACCGCTGGAAACTGTCATGAATTTCTCAATCGATACTGAAATATGGCCGTGCACCATTAGCCAAAAGGAGCATGCGGCCTCACGAGTTACGTTGTGTTTGCAGGGCACAATATCGCGACCCGTTGGAATTAGATGGCCGCTTCACGTATCCGTGATGCAGACAATGGAGAATCCGGGTGTATTCTGGAATCCATCGTGTCGACAATAATCAACATTGATTCGCGCCGTATATCGGTTTTCTTCGGATACCTGACGATCATTTTTGCGTCTTGCGGAGTGCGTGCGCAGTCCGAACCCGATGATGTCGCGAAACTGGATGAAGTCGAAGTACTTGGTACGCAGATACCACTGTCGAATTTTCCTGGCGCGGTGACGGTAGTCGATGGCGTGACGCTGCGAGAAGCACAGCGGAGAGTGAGTTTGTCCGAATCTTTGGCGCGCGTTCCGGGTATTACTGTGCTTGACCGACAAAATTATGCTCAGGATTTGCAGGTTCAGAGTCGTGGCTTCGGTGCTCGTTCCACTTTTGGCATCCGCGGCATCAAGCTGATTGTTGACGGAATTGCGGCTTCTGCTGCCGACGGTCAAGGGCAGGCGGGTAGTTTTCCCCTGGATTCGCTGGACCGGATTGAAGTGCTGCGCGGGCCACTGGCACTCCAATA
>JAYWIC010000031.1:0-16613 GCA_043789195.1 Arenimonas sp.
TTTCCATGAAGTTCTCCCCCATTATTGGTGTGGTCGCTGCAGTTCTCGTCACGGGTGCCATTGCTCAGCAAGCGGCAACTGTTCAACCGGTCGCGGAAGTTGCGCCTGCACCGATCGTTGCTCTGGTCGAGGACAAACCCGCTACCGCCGGTGATGTCACCCGCGGACAAACCAAATCCGGCACCTGCGCCGCCTGCCACGGCGCCGACGGCAACGCCGCCGACCCACAGTATCCAAAGCTGGCCGGTCAACACGAACTTTATATCGCACGTCAGATCGCCCTGTTTAAAAGCGGCGGCCGCGACAATGCCATCATGATGGGAATGTCAGCTGCCTTGACCGCACAAGATATGCGCGATGTCGGCGCCTATTTCGCGTCACAAAACGTCTTGGCGGGCGTCGGCGATGACACCGTGATTACCGAAGGCCCTTACCAAGGCAAAAAGTATTACCAAGTTGGCGAGCGCATTTATCGCGGCGGCAAAGCCGATGGCACCCCTTCCTGCATCGCTTGCCATGGCCCAACCGGCAAGGGCATTCCGGGCCCGACCTATCCTGCCATTGGTGGCCAGCACGCCAGCTACACCGCATTAAAACTCACCGGGTTTCGTGACGGCATTATCTGGGGCAAAGACAACCAGGCCAACGCCATCATGAAGGCGGTTGCCAAGAACCTGAGCGATGAGGAAATCCAAGGCTTGGCGACCTACCTGCAGGGCCTGCACAACGCTGCGGATGCCCGCACTAGCGCTTCCAAATAAAAGTTCCCGGAACTTCAAGCCACTTTCAGGCTCGGTTACAAGACCGTAGGTCAAAGTGCGGCCAGTTCCTTACGTCCCAGGAGAGTTCCATGTTGCGTCGCTTGCTAATTGCCTTGTCTTTTGCGTTGCCCGTCGCTGCCATTGCACAACCTATGGCACCCGGCATGCCGCGCATGGGGCTGGATTTTGAAGTATTGGAAATTGCGCAGCCGACGCTGAACAATGTGAAGGGCAAAATCGAAGTCGTAGAAGTTTTTAGCTATGCCTGTGGCCACTGTGCGAACTTTCAACCGCTGGTGACTGCCTGGAAGAAAAAATTACCCACCGACGTAAACTTCATCTATCTACCTTCGGTCGGCCAGGGTTCTTGGGAGCGCCTTGCGCGCGGCTTTTATGCGGCCGAAAGCATGAAAATCCAGGCCCGTTCACACGATGCCCTGTTCAAGGCCATCCATATCGAACACAAGCTTTCGCACAATACTTCGATGGACGAAATTGCCGGCTTTTATGCGTCTTACGGCGTCAACAAGAATGCGTTTCTCGATGCCATGATGAGCAAGCCGGTGACTGACAAGACCGAGAAATCGAAAATGTTTACTATCCGCACCGGGGCAAATAGTACCCCGACGATCATCGTGGCCGGCAAATACAGAATCAACGCAACCCAGGATCGCGGCTTTGAAGGCATGATTAAAACCATAGACTTCATCATTGCCAAAGAACGTGCCGCAATGAATGCCGCCAAGGCAAAAGCTGCGTCAAAATAATAGCCGCACCCCAGAGTCTGGAGATATCAAATGAATGTAATCCTGCGCCGAATTTTTGCAGCGAGTCTGGTGTTGTTGCCAATGGCGGCCACTGCCCAATCGGCAGCGCCTCGTTTGAACCTCGATTACACGGTACTTACCACGCCACAGCCGGTATACGCTCCAGTGAAAGGCAAAATCGAAGTGGCTGAAGTATTCAGTTATGCCTGCGGTGCCTGCGCCAGTGCAAACCCCGTGATCAACGCATGGAATAAAACCAAGGCGGCGGACGTCAATTTCGTCTACGTCCATTCCGTGGTTCAAGGTGGCCCATGGGAACGTTTTGCCCGTGGTTTTTTCGCGGCAGAAGCCAAGAAAATCCAGCCGCAAAGTCATGATGCAGTTTTCCAAGCCGTGTTCGTCGACCAAAAACTTTCCCATACCGCATCGCTGGAAGATATCGCCAAGTTCTATACAAAATACGGTGTGACATCCGCGCAAATGCTGGCCATTATGAACAGCCCGAGCATTACCGCCAAATTGAATCGTTCAAAACAATTCAGTCTGCGTACGGGTGCCAGCAGCACGCCCACCATGATCGTCGCCGGCAAATACAAAGTGAATGCAACCCGTGAAGGTGGTTTCGCCGGCATGATGCGAACCGTCGATTTTTTGGTGGCGAAAGAGCGCGCAACAATTGCGGCACGTACACCTGCCAAACCAGCGATCGTGCCACTGACTCCCGCGGTTAAAAAATAAATCATGTAGCAATCAACAGGCCGCCAAGCGGCCTTTTTGTTGCCTGTTTTTTCCAACCCTGCATTGCAAGCGACACTGCATAAGGCCAGACTAGTCGTCAATCATGGAAACGCCCGCCCTCTTGCGAATATTAAGCAGTAACATTCAGGCAGGTTCGCGTACGCGTGCTTATCGTGAATACGTCACGCGATCGTGGTCACACGTGCTTCCCAACGGCAAGAGCGCCAATCTGGATGATCTGGCTCGCCTGACGTCACAGTTTGATATTGTCGGCCTGCAGGAAAGCGATCCCGGTAGCCTGCGTTCGGGTTTTGACAATCAAGGCAATGTGCTTGCCGAACTCGCCAAATTTCCATTCCATAGCCACCAGGCCAATCGTCGCATCGGACGCATAGCCGGCAGCGGCAACGCTTTGCTTAGCCGGCTAGAACCGGTCGAAATGCTCGATTACGTACTTCCGGGAAGATTGGCGGGGCGCGGGGTCTTGATCGCAACCTTCGGCAGCGGGAAGCAAAGCTGGCAATTGGCGATAACGCATTTATCGCTTGGCGTGAAATCGCGCCAGCTTCAGTGCAATTTTCTTGCCGATTTATTCGGCGACTCTCGACGACTGGTATTGATGGGCGATTTTAATTGCGAAGCCAGCGCCGTCGAGATGCAGGTGTTGTATCGGCGTACAAGACTGCAACCGCCACCCGAGCGCATCAATACTTTCCCGAGCTGGGCACCCACACGCTCACTCGATCATATTTTGTGCGCCGGTTTTGATGTTAGCGATTACGCTACTGTCATCGCTGCGGGATCAGATCATCTGGCGGTGGCAGCAAGTATCAAAGACCCCATGCAGACTGTGTAGGAGCCCGCTCAATCATTAAGCGCAGCGAAATGCATTTGAGCTGGCGATAAACTCCCAGCTGATCGCCAGCTCTGTATGTACTTCGCTTCGCTAGGTACACAGAGCAGGCTCTTACGTAAAATTATCTGAGCGCGTAGCCAAACTGCTGGCGGAATTGTTCGGCGAACTGATCGAAGTCAAACCGTTGGTTTTGCGGGCCGACATTTTCGATTTTTATTGCCCCCATCAGCGAGGCGATTCGGCCTGTCGTTGCCATATCCATGCCATTCATCCAGCCGTAAATGAGGCCGGCACGATAGGCATCGCCGCAACCGGTAGGGTCAACGACACGAATGGCAGTAGCCACTGGGATTTGCAGCATGCCGCTTTTGGAATGTATCTCAGAACCCTTCGGACCACGGGTGATCAAATAGGCCTGCACGCGTTCTGCGATTTGCTTTTCGCTCAAGCCGGTCTTTTCCTGCAACAGGTTCGATTCGTAGTCATTGACAGTGACATAAGTCGCCTGCTCGATCATCTGGGTCAATTCCTTGCCGTTAAACAAGGGCATGGCCTGGCCTGGATCAAAAATGAACGGGATATTGCACTCGGCAAATTCGGTCGAATTCTGCAACATGGCTTCATAACCATCGGGGCCAACGATACCGAAACCCACATCGGGCACATCGCGCACATGGTTCTCGTAGGAACGCATCATGGCGCCGGGATGGAACGCAGTGATTTGGTTATCATCCAGATCGGTCGTGATGAACGCCTGCGCCGTGAACAAGTCAGGCAATTCCTTGACGAACTCCAAACTAATGCCACATTCCTCGAAATGTGTGCGGTAGGTTGCAAAATCTTGACCCACAGTGGCCATCGGGATCGGATTACCGCCCAACAATTTCAGGTTATAAGCAATATTACCGGCGCAGCCTCCAAATTCGCGGCGCATGCGCGGTACCAAAAACGATACATTCAGGATATGCACCTTATCCGGCAGGATGTGGTTTTTGAACTGGTCTGGAAACACCATGATGGTGTCATAAGCGAGCGAACCACAAATCAATGCCGAGGCCATCGAAAAATCCTTAATAAGGGAATGGCACGAAGGCCACGAAATACCACTGTGTCACAATTTCTACAGGGCGCTTATATTAACGCGAGCTGTACGTTATGACATTAATTATTTATCGAAACTATTTCTCGGAAAGTGTGATTATTCCTTGCTCTCAGGGCCTGCTAGTTGATACTCTAGCGGCTTCATTTTTCTTATCTTACGCAGGCTTCAACGATGTTCAAGAAGCTCCGCGGGCTGTTTTCAAACGATCTCTCAATTGATCTCGGCACCGCAAACACACTTATTTATGTTCGTGGTCAAGGCATCGTGCTGAACGAGCCTTCCGTCGTTGCAGTCCGTCGTGACCGCACCGGCAGCAACACCATGATTGTCGCCGCCGTCGGCACCGAAGCAAAACAAATGCTCGGCCGAACTCCCGGCAATATCGCCACCATTCGACCGATGAAAGACGGCGTCATTGCCGATTTCACCTATACCGAAGCGATGTTGAAACACTTTATCCGCAAGGTGCATACCTCGCGTTTCCTGCGCCCAAGCCCGCGCGTGTTGATTTGCGTGCCTTGCGGTTCAACGCAAGTCGAACGTCGCGCAATCAAGGAATCGGCGGAAGAAGCCGGTGCCCGCGAAGTGTATTTAATCGAAGAACCGATGGCCGCAGCCATTGGCGCCGGGATTCCAGTGCACGAAGCACGTGGCGCGATGGTGATCGATGTCGGCGGTGGCACTTCCGAAATCGCCGTGATTTCATTGAACGGCATCGTCTATGCGCAATCGGTTCGCATCGGTGGTGATCGTTTCGACGAAGCGATCATTAACTATGTGCGCCGTAACCACGGCACACTCATTGGCGAAACTACCGCAGAACGCATCAAGCTGGAAATCGGCAATGCCTTCCCGCAAGCCGAAGTTCGTGAGATGGAAGTGTCCGGTCGTAATCTGGCCGAAGGCGTGCCACGCATGATTTCGATCAACACGACCGAAGTCCTCGAAGCCTTGCACGAACCTTTGGCCGGCATCATCAGCGCGATCAAGCAGGCACTCGAACAAACCCCGCCCGAGCTTTGCGCCGACGTTGCCGTCCGCGGCATTGTTCTCACTGGCGGTGGTGCGTTACTGAAAGACCTCGACAAGTTGATCTCCGAAGAAACCGGCCTTCACGTGCATATTGCGGATGATCCGCTGACCTGCGTTGCCCGCGGTGGCGGTCGTGCACTTGAGTTGATCGACATGCACGGAAACGAATTCTTCTCGCCGGAATAATTCGTCGCCCATTCGCGAGGATGGATTTAAAAAAATGTTTGTCTGCCTTCGACATTTTTTATAGCAATTGACTGCCGGCGCGTTTATCGCGCCGGTTTTTTTAACCCTGCAGGGGCTCGGGATTTTTATACGTGGTTTACACGCCATCCTCTTCGAAGCGGTTCAGCGACGGCGCCAGCGAGACGCTACCTCTCTTGGCTTACCTGATTTTGGCCTGCGTCCTGATGCTCACGGACCATCGCTTGGATATCGGTGTCAAGACACGGGCTCAATTATCGGTATTCATCGAGCCGGTCTGGTGGCTAGCATCGCTGCCATCACGCATGTGGTCGGGCGTTGATGGCGAGCTCGCCACCCGTCAGGCATTGCAGGACAGCAACGAAACCCTGACGCGTGAACTGCAAATCGTCAATGCACGGATGCAGCGAATGCGCGCCATCAACGATGAAAACCAGCGCTTGCGCGACTTACTCACTGCCACTCGCAACGGCAGCATGCAAGTTCAAATGGTCAGCATTCTGGATGTCGATTTAAATCCCTTCCGGCAACGTATCGTGCTCAACGCCGGTGCCAACCAAGGGGTAAAAGTTGGCCAGGCGATCATGGATGCCGGTGGAATTCTCGGGCAGATCATCGAAGTATCCAATAGCAAATCTACTGCCCTGCTCGTCACCGATGCCGATCACGCCATCCCTGTGCAGGTCGCACGCTCGGGTTTTCGCAGCATTGCTTTCGGTACCGGCGAACCCAACCGCTTGATCATCTCCGATATTCCGCAAAGCGCCGATATTCGCAAAGGCGATTTGCTGGTGACATCGGGTATGGGCGGGCGCTTCCCTGCCGGCTTTCCCGTTGCCACCATCGACAATCTCAGCCCTAACGACACTGGCTTGTTCATGGTGGGAAGAGCCAAGCCGGCGGCCAGATTGGACCGCGGCCTGGAAGTGTTGCTGGTGAATGAAATTATTCCAAGCCCGCCGGCACTGCCCCCGCCCACGGCAGCCACCACAAAACCGCTGTTGGAAGCATCACTACCTGCCGAATCAAAAACCGCTGAAGTAACATTAGACAAACCAGCTGCAAATATTCCATCGCCTACTTCCAAAGCCAAAAACGATAAAAACGAAACGCCATGATCCGCCAATCTTCCAGCACCATGCGTACCGTTACCCTGCTTGTGGGCTTGGTGTTTCAAATTATTCCGTTGCCTTCTGGTCTGGATTTAGCGCGGCCTTACTTGCTCGCATTATTTCTTTGCTACTGGTGCCTTGAGACACCCGAAAAAGCCGGGCTCGGCATTGCGTTCATCTATGGCCTGCTGTCGGATTTATTGTCGAGCGGCTTGCTCGGCGAGCAAGCACTGCGGCTGGTGATACTGGCCTTTCTGGTATCGCGATTCCGGGCCCGTTTACGTTTTTTCCCGTTATGGCAACAGGCACTCGCTATTTTTGCATTACTCCTGAATGATCGATTGATCATGAGCCTGCTGCACTGGCTGGTTGACGATCACGCATTGTCATGGGTTGCATGGCTTTCACCAGTACTGGGAATGTTGCTATGGCCTTGGCTGTTTGTCGCCATTGATATGCTGCGCCTGCGGGCTCGCGAGAGAAGTTGATGGTGCGCACTCTACGGCGCCAACGGATCAAGAATAATCTCGCCGAAAGCGAACAATTTCGTCGTCGTTCGTTTATCGGTTTTTTATGTATCGCGCTCGCGTTGTTGGGCCTGGGCTTTGGCTATTTCCGATTGCAGGTCTTGCAACACCACGAATACCAACTGCGTTCGGATGCCAATCGCATCAAACCACGCCCGATTGTTCCGGCACGCGGCCTGATTTACGACCGCAGCGGAAAACTGCTTGCCGACAATATTCCCGCTTACCGTCTCGAGCTGGTTTCTGACCAAATCGAAGATATCGACAAGACGATCGCAGATTTAAAAAAAATCGTCATGTTGGATCAAGAGGATATTGAAGCCTTCCAGCAAGCACGCAATGCCACCCGACGTTTTCGCCCGGTAGTCCTGAAACTTCGCTTGAACGAGGAAGAGCGCGCAAAACTGGCAATTAACCGATACCGCTTGCCTGGCGTTGAAGTGGTGCCCTATCTAACCCGTCGGTATCCCTATGAAAACATGTTCGCGCATGTCATTGGCTATGTCGGACGCGTTGATGCAAAGGACCTGGAAAGACTAGGCGACAGTAAATTTTCGGCATTGTCGCATACCGGAAAATCGGGGCTGGAAAAATTCTACGAAACATCGCTCCGCGGTGAAATTGGTTATGAGTCGGTAGAAACCAATGCCCAAGGCCGCCCGCTAAAAACGGTGGGTATGCAGCAAGCAACACCGGGTTTCGACATTCAGCTGAGCATCGATGCTGACTTGCAAAAAGCCACCATTGAAGCCTTCGGCGAATTGCAAGGCGCAGCCGTGGCAGTGGATCCGCGCACAGGCGAAGTGCTGGCGATGGTGAGTTTGCCCTTGTTTGATCCGAACCTGTTTATCAATGGTATTTCGCATGTGAATTACCGTGCGCTCACCGACAACTTGTCTCGCCCGCTCTACGACAGAAACCTTCAGGGCGGCACAGCACCAGGCTCGACCATCAAACCCTTCGTGGCCTTGGCAGGGCTTGAGTCGGGCCTGCGCAAATCGGAAGATAAAATCCTCTCGACCGGCGAATTTTTTCTGCCGGGTGTATCACGCGGTTTTCGCGATTCGCACCACGGCGGCCATGGCTGGGTGGATTTACCGGAATCCATTGCGCAATCAGTCAATACGTACTATTACAAACTTGCGCTCGATCTGGGCATCCAACGTTTCGATAGCTACATGTTGCAGTATGGTTTCGGCAAGAAAACCGGCATCGACCTGCCCAGTGAAAGCATCGGCATTCTTCCTTCGCCGGAGTGGAAAAGGAAAAGATTCAACGAAGCCTGGTATCCCGGCGACAGCGTCAATACCGGCATCGGCCAAGGCGCATGGAATGTAACACCGCTGCAGTTGGCACAAGCCACCGCCGCGATTGCCAATAATGGCGAGCAACGAAAATTACATTTACTCAAAGCAAAACGCCACGGCTTTCAGGCGAATTGGCAAGCTGAAATATTGGCACCGGCAACCCGGATTGCAAAAGATCAGTCGCATATCGATTCCGTGAAAACCGGCATGTGGGGCACCGTCAACGGCCCTCGCGGTACGGCGCGTGCAATTGGGGTGGGCGCACCCTATTTGATAGCCGGCAAGACGGGCACCGCACAAAAAGTGAGCCGCAAAGGCAATATCAGTTTGAACCCGAATCAATTAGCCATGAACCAACGCCACCAGGCGTTGTTTATTGGTTATGCGCCTGCCGATAATCCGCAAATTGCCGTGGCCGTGATGGTTGAGCACGGCGGCTTTGGTTCCTCGACGGCAGCACCGATCGCACGAAAAATGATGGATGCCTGGCTGCTGCCTAAAGTACCTGTAATCGTGGCACCGATTACCCCGTCCGGCGTTCAAAAAATGGAAGCTACCGCCGTAAAACCTGCCACGGATAATTCGCCATGATGCGCTGGCTAGGAGCCTGGCTGGCAGACTGGATGGATTGCATTGATATACCGTTGCTGATTGGCTTGTTGTTGATTCTCGCGACGAGTCTGGTGGTACTGTCGAGTGCTGGTGCAGAAAGTGGGCAGCATTTTGTCATCGCACAAGGCGCACGATTCGTCGCCGGTTTATTGGCGATGTTATTGATCGCCAAAACCCCACCACATCGATTGCGTGCATGGACGCCGATTATTTTTGCCTTCACGCTAGCCTTGATGCCGGTGGTGTTCGCCGTAGGCTCCGGGCGCAGTGCCCGTCTGTGGATCAATCTCGGCTTTTTTTATCTGCAGCCCGGCGAGTTGTTGAAACTTAGTGTGCCGATGATGGTGGCCTGGTATTTGCATCGCGTAGTTCTGCCACCCACATGGACAACGCTAGGCATTTGCGGATTGATTATTGCCGTTCCGGCGGCGCTGATCATTCGACAGCCCGATCTTGGCACTGGCTTGCTGGTAGGCGCGTCAGGCGCATTTGCGCTGTATCTTGCCGGCATGCACTGGTGGCGTATTGGGCTTTTTGTCGGCGCTGGTATCGCGTCATTACCGATTGCCTGGCAATTTCTGCACGAATACCAGAAGAATCGCATCATGACTTTCATCTATCCAGAATCCGACCCGCTCGGCACCGGCTGGAATATTATCCAGTCGAAAATCGCGATTGGTTCCGGCGGCTGGTTCGGCAAAGGCTGGGGGAATAGTACGCAGGCAAAACTCGATTACCTGCCCGAACACACTACCGACTTTCTGTTTTCGGTACTGTCCGAAGAATGGGGCTGGTTGGGCGTGATGTTTGTTTTCAGCCTCTACATTTTTGTGATTGCCCGCTGCCTGTGGATTGCCGCCAATGCAAGAGATGGCTACTCACGCATTCTGGTCGGCGCATTGGCGATGACATTCTCGGTTTACGTGCTGGTCAATGGCGGCATGGTGGTCGGCTTGCTACCGGTGGTCGGCGTACCCATGCCACTACTCAGTTATGGCGGCACGTCTGCCGTCTCGCTGCTGGCAGGTTTCGGCATCGTGATGTCGGCGAAAGCCCATCGAAAATTCATGGGTGCCTAGGCTAAACAAAATCTTTATCCTTCTCGTGTTAAATTATTAAAAAATCAGGTATCACACCATGCGCAATGTTTTAATTACCGCTTCGCTCTGTCTACTGGCGGCATGTGCCGGAAACATAAAAAAGAATGATGAAGCAAAAACCGCTGCACCGGCAGTTTCAATGCCAGCACCTGCGCCTGTTTCAACTCCGGCACCGGTCATGGCGACCACCCCGGTAGCACCACTATTATTGCCTGAAGAAAAAATTGCACTCTTTGTCAGTAGCACATCGAAAAAATTCGGCATTCCTGAAAGCGAAATTCGTGCAACGCTAGCTCAGGCGCAATATCGCCAGAGCATTATCGATGCGATAACGCGTCCCGCCGAAGCCAAACCCTGGAAAAGCTATCGTCCGATTTTCATTACCGACGCACGCATCAGCGGTGGCCGGAAGTTCATGGCCGAACATCGCGAAGAATTGCAACGCGTCGAAGACCGCACCGGTGTTCCGGCGGAAATTATCGTTGCCATCATCGGCGTTGAAACTAGCTACGGCGGCAACATGGGTAGCTTCAAAGTGCTCGACGCGCTTTACACGCTCGGCTTTTTCTATCCCAAACGCGAAGCATTTTTCTCGAGTGAGCTTGCCCATTTGTTCCAACTGGGCAGAGTCGAGAATTTCGACGTCACGCAACTCAAGGGAAGTTATGCCGGCGCGATGGGCTATGGACAATTCATGCCGTCCAGCTATATCAATTATGCCAAAGACGGCGATAACGATGGCCGAAGAAATTTGTTCAATAATCTGGATGATGTCTTTTCATCGGTCGCCAATTACTTTGTCGGCCACGGCTGGCGCAAAGACGAACCGGTATTTGTCCGCGCCAGCATGGATGCCACGGCAATGCCGTTTGTGCCGGACAATCTCGAAGCAAAATACACGCTCGCAGAATTAGCGCAAAAAGGTTACCGACCGATTGGCAATGTTCCTGATCTTCCGGCGACCTTGTTAACGCTCGACGGCGCAGAAGGTATCGAGCACTGGATCGGCTTCAAGAATTTTTATGTGATCACCCGGTACAATCGTTCGCCGCTCTATGCGATGTCGGTGTATCAACTGGCCGAAGCGATTGCGGCTCCGGCACAAGCAACCCCGCCTGCACAATGACGCGCACCATTCTTGCCGCACTGTTTTTACTGTCATTGACTGCCTGCGCCAGCAAGCCCGAAAAAAAATCGAACGAGTCGCGAACTCACACGCCCATCGCGTCGAACGTGCGCAATCCAAGGATCGAGCATGCGGGTAATGATGCCAAGGCCGAAGAACAAACGGATCCCTGCGCACCGATTTACGAGCATGATGAAAAGCATTACACCGCGGGCGGGCTGTATGCCCCGCATCTTTCCGATAGCGAACCGGCCAGCGCCATTGATGTCGAAAAACTAGTGGAACCCACGCCAACACCGGAACCACTGGCTCGCTACGGCAATAAATCGCCTTACACGGTGCTGGGCAAAACCTATCACGTCATCGACAAATCGAAACACTACGAGCAACGCGGCATTGCCTCTTGGTACGGCCAAAAATTCAATGGCCGTAAAACATCTAGCGGTGAAATCTATTCCATTTGCGATTTCAGTGCGGCCCACAAGACATTGCCGCTGCCAAGTTATGTTCGCGTCACCAATACCCGCAACGGAAAAAGCGTCATTGTCCGCGTCAATGATCGCGGGCCGTTTCATGAAGGCCGCATCATCGACTTGAGTTACGTCGCCGCGATTCGTATTG
Source organism: Arenimonas sp. (assembly GCA_043789195.1). GTDB lineage: Bacteria > Pseudomonadota > Gammaproteobacteria > Xanthomonadales > Xanthomonadaceae > Arenimonas. The sequence goes on from JAYWIC010000031.1 coordinate 11,866, forward strand.
GCCTGGATAAAACCGGTACCGCACCGGTGCAAGTCGAGCTGCTCAATGCCGGGGACAGCATCGAATCGGGCTATAGCGATGCCCCGCGCCGCAACACGGACAACATCGGTGGCGATGACGATGTCGTATCGCTGCAATTTGGCAGCTTTGCCGACAAGGACAATGCCAAACGGCTGCAGGATAAATTGCAGGATGCCAATATCGACAATGTCGAGCTGGACAAGGCCGAAGTTCAGGGCCAATCGGTTTGGCGCGTTCAATTACGTGCTTTGAAAAATGAACAGTTAGCCGATATTTTCGAGAAAATTCGTCAATTAGGCCTCGCGAAACCGAAAGTTATCACTCAAAAGCTTTAGAATTCACCTCTTGAAATTACTAGTGTCTGTTGGAGTCCCTATGCGTCTGTCACACCTCTTTTTAGCGGCGCTTTGCACCGCTACCATCGGCTTTGCCATTGCTCAAACGCCGACCCCGAACCCGTTACCCAGCCCGACCGCACAAATCCCGCCAACACCTCCCGCACCGGCACCGCAAGGAGCGAAGGCTTGGCTGTTGATGGATGCCGCGACGGGTCAAATTCTGGCCGGTGAAAATGCCGACGCACCCGTCGAACCGGCCAGCATTACCAAAGTGATGACCAGCTATGTCGTTGCCGCTGAATTGAAAAACGGCAAAATCAAGGCGACCGATTTGGTCACCATTTCAGAAAATGCCTGGCGCAGTGGCGGCGGCGGCACCGATGGCTCGACCAGCTTTTTGCCCTTGAACGGCCAGGTAAAGCTGGATGAATTGGAAAAAGGCATGGTCATCCAATCGGGCAATGACGCTGCGATTGCATTGGCCGAACACGTAGCGGGCAGTGAAGAAGCCTTCGTTTCATTGATGAATAGTTATGCCCAGCGTATCGGCATGAAAAAAACCCGCTTCATGAATCCGCACGGCCTCAGCGCGGAAGGTCATATCTCGACGGCCCATGATCTGGCCTTGATGGGTCGCGCCATGGCTCGCGATTATCCAGAAGCCTACGCCTACAACAAGATGAAAGAATTCACCGTCAACGGCATCACGCAGCACAACCGTAACGGTTTGTTGTGGAAAGACCCGAGCGTGGACGGCATTAAAACCGGCCACACCTCCGGCGCCGGTTATTGCCTGCTCGCTTCGGCACAGCGTGACAACCAACGTCTGGTTTCCGTCGTGATGGGCATTGATAGCAAATCGCAGGCCGAAGGTTTTCGCCTTCGTGAAATGGGCAACCTGAATTTGCTGAACTGGGGTTTCCGCTTCTTCGAATCGCACACGCTCTATGCCGCCGGCGCGAAAATTGCCGAACCCAAAGTCTGGAAAGGACAGGCAGAGCTGGTCAGTCTGGGCCTGGCGGAACCGATGCAAATCATCGTGCCGCGTGGTCGATACAATGATTTGAAACCGAGTATGGATTTACCGAAATTCGTTATCGCTCCCTTGAAGAAAGGACAGAAAGTCGGCACGGTTCGTGTCAGCCTAGATGGCAAGGTTATCGCCGAGCGTCCTCTGGTAGCACTGGCCGAAGTCGAGGAAGCCGGTTTCTTCGGTCGCCTGTGGGATGAGTTCTGGATGTGGTGGGAATCGTGATTCTGGAAAGCGTTAAACGTGCAATAAGAAAAACCCCGGGCGAACCGGGGTTTTTCTTGCTTGCTTCACATCACATCATTAAGCGAAAAGCTCCCGGTACAGCGTTGGCAAGCCCCACATTTCGCGCATTTTTATTATGCAGAAAATCAATTTTCAGGCTAATCTACGGTTACTTTGAACCAGGGGTGGTGTATGACGAAATTACATATGGGGATTTTGCAGGCCTTGAGTGGAGCGATGATTTTCACAGCAGTGGCTCCTTTCAGTTTAGCAACGGCGCAGGAAAAAGAGTCATCGGAAGCAAAGACACTCGACTCGGTATCGGTAATCGGCTCGCGTCGCGTAACTTCCAATAGTTCGGATACAGATACATTGGTGCCGGTCGACGTTATCTCGATTTCCAAAGCTTCCGAGCAAAGCGGACAATTTGATATGGCGCAGACCCTTCAATACATATCGCCTTCTTTCAACTCGACTCGTCAAACCGGCGCCGACGGAGCAGATCTCGTCGACTCGGCTGCACTTCGTGGATTGGGTTCCGACCAAACCTTGTTGCTGATGAATGGCAAGCGCTACCATACAACTGCTTTGGTGAACTTATTCGGTGCCCGCAATCGCGGCAATACCGGTTCCGATTTGAATACGATCCCCATGCTTGCGGTTGACCGCGTCGAAATCCTGCGTGATGGCGCAGCCGCGCAATATGGTTCGGATGCCATTGCTGGAGTCATGAATATCGGACTTAAAAAAAGCAAAGGCTGCGAAACGGTTCTCGGCTATGGCGAATACAGCCGTGGCGATGGCGAGAACCTGTTGGCATCGGCATATTGTGGTCTTGAAATCGACAATGATGGCGTGTTCGGCATCACCGCGGAATACAGTGATCGTGGTCGTTCGGATCGTTCGGATCCCGGTAACCCCCGCATCATCGGCGATACTGCCGTGAGTAATTCGACTGTTTTCATCAACGCAGAACTACCCGTTGGTGAAGCTACAACCTTATATGCAGTTGCCGGATTTCAGGCACGCGATGCTTCATCGGCTGCTTTTGCACGCGGAGGTATCGGTTCCGGTGACATCCCTTCACGCAATTCCGCCGCCATGTATCCCGATGGGTTCGTACCCTTCATTGATGGCGATATTCGCGACCGCCATATCTCGGGTGGCATGAAAGGCATGTGGGGTGACTGGCACTGGGATTTTTCGCAAACCCACGGCTTCAACCAGCTCGATTACAACATCAACAACACCCTGAATGCATCGATCGCAAATCTCGACTTGTTGAGTGGCGGATCGGGAATCAGCCCTACGGCATTCAACGCCGGTGGCTTTTCGTTCCAGCAAGACACCACTAACTTTGATCTATCGCGATACTTCGAAAATATCCTGAACGGCGTCAATCTGGCATTTGGTCTCGAGTCGCGCCAAGAGAATTACCAGATTTTCGCAGGTGAAGCAGGATCGTACATTGATGCTGACGGCGTTGGTTTTGGAGGCAATGCCGGAAGCCAGGGCTTTCCGGGTTTTGCTCCGAGCGATGCCACTGACAAGAGTCGACATAGCTGGTCTATTTATGGCGATGCTGAAGTCGGTTTCAGCGATCGATGGACAGGCGATTTCGCGATACGTTATGAAGACTATAGCGACTTCGGATCCACTGCCACGGGTAAAGTGGCTCTGCTATATAAAGCCACCGATACGCTCCGTTTCCGCGGATCACTTAGCACCGGCTTCCGCGCACCTTCCCTGCAGCAACGCTATTTCTCCTCGACTTTTACTGATTTCATCAGTGGCGTCCCGCTAGATGTCGTGCTGGCTCCGAATGGCGGCGTGATTGCCAATGCAGCTGGCATCCCTGCGCTGAAAGAGGAAAAATCGACGAACTTCACATTGGGCCTGACTTGGTCGCCGAATTCGGATACATCGATGACGATCGATCTTTACCGTATCGATATAGATGATCGAATTGTGTTGTCGGGGCGTTTCGACACCACCGACCCGAACATCGGTGCTGCCTTGCTTGCACTGGGTGTCGGCCAGGCACAGTTTTTCGTGAACTCGGTTGATACGACCACGCAAGGTATCGATTTCACTTTCTCCCAAATGAATGACTTTGGTGCAGGCAAACTGAATACCACCGTTGCGTTGAATTTGAACGATAACGAAGTCACCGCCATTCATGCGCCGCCATCGCTGGTCGGTCGCGAGGATGTGCTGTTGTCGGATCGAGAACGACTGTTCCTCGAAGAGGGCGCTCCGAAACAAAAAGCTACGATTGCCTTTGATTACTTGCAAGGCAAGTGGAATACGAACTTCAAGATTATCTATTTCGGTTCGCAGACATTGGGTACGTTCTCCGGTCCGCCGGTTCCAAATGCCCATTACGGAGCGAAAACATCGGCTGATTTAAGCCTGTCCTACAGCATCAACGAGAATACCAAACTGACGTTTGGAAGTACGAATATTTTTGACCAGTTCCCAGATGCCCAAGATCCGAACGAAACCGACAATGGGCACATCTATGACAGCGTTCAATTTGGTCTGAATGGCAGAGCTTATTTCATGCGCTTCTTCACAAAGTTCTAAACCCCGTACTCAACAAATAGTAAGCCCGCCTGAAATTCAGGCGGTTTTTTTTCGACCATTCTTGCTGAGAATCATCTAATTTCAGCGCACAGACAATTCGGATTCAGATCACCAAAGCGGTGATTAAGGCATACTTATAAATCGACAAATTGTCCGTTCAAGCAATGTGCTATTGACCTTTTCCTTTTGCTATTTGCTCCTCGCGGTAGGTTGATTGGTGCGACGTAATCAATGCGGGGAGATTTCGTCGAATCCGTCTATAAAAGGATTCATGCTATAGAGTTTCGGGCTGTCGCAAGAGACAAAACCCCAGACCTTTCGATCTTGGATTTGTCTTTTAAATAAGACCCTGGCGCTGACCATGTCTAGCCAGATGTATTTTAGTAATGAGGTGCTTTGCTTGCCTTACGCTAAAGGGGCGCACCTACAGTGCCAAAACAAAATCCCCGTCTCTTTCGAGACGGGGATTTGCTTTAAATAAAACCCTGGCGATGACCTACTCTTGCATGGCTTAAGCCACACTACCATCGGCGCGGTTGCGTTTCACT
>JAYWIC010000032.1:0-16583 GCA_043789195.1 Arenimonas sp.
TGCGACCGCCATGGATGGCGGGAGTGTCGCAAATGCAGGAGCATTTTTCGATCGGGCGACGATGTGCAAAATTCACTACCCCATCGGGCCCAAGGGCCCTCCTGCATTTCGACTCAAAACAGACGCTTATTGCTAAACTTGCCCCATGAAAATACGCCTCTACAACAACCGCAACCGCAGTCTCGAAGACTTCGAACCCCAGAACCCGAATCAGGTCACGATGTATCTGTGTGGCCCCACGGTTTACAACTATGTCCATATCGGCAATGCCCGTGGCCCGGTCGTGTTCGACGTGCTGGCCAAATTGCTGCGTCGCCATTTCCCGAAATTGATCTATGCCCGAAACATTACCGACGTCGACGACAAAATAAATACCGCCGCGGCCGAACAGAATGTTCCGATCAGCGTGATTACCGATAAATTCACCAAGATTTATCGCGAGGACATGCTGAAACTGGGCGTAACGCCGCAGGATATCGAGCCGCACGCTACCGATCATATTCCGCACATTATTGCGATGATCGAAAAATTGATTTCCACTGATCACGCCTATGCTGCAGAAGGCCATGTTTTATTTTCGGTCGCCAGTTATGCCGATTACGGCAAACTCTCGCGCCGTCCAATGGATGAAATGATTGCCGGTGCACGAGTTGATGTGGCGCCGTACAAACGCGATGCCGGGGATTTTGTTTTGTGGAAACCCTCGACACCCGAATTACCCGGCTGGGATTCGCCCTGGGGCCGCGGCCGTCCGGGCTGGCATATCGAATGCTCGGCCATGGCCGAAGCGCATCTGGGTGAAACGATCGATATCCATGCCGGTGGCAATGACCTCCTGTTCCCACATCACGAGAACGAAGTCGCACAAAGCACCTGCGCCCACGGCGGAAAAGTGTTCGCCGGCTTCTGGATCCACAACGGCATGCTGGATTTCGGTGGCACCAAAATGTCGAAATCGCTTGGCAATGTGAGCGTCTTGCACGGCTTGCTGGAAACACACCCGGCCGAAGCGCTGCGTTATGCCCTGCTGACGGCGCATTATCGCCAACCACTGGATTGGACCGATGGGTTGATCGAGCAAAGCATTAAGACGCTGGATCGTTTGTACGGCACCTTGCGTGACCTAAATGATATCGATGCGACACCTGTGACACCGGAAGCCATCGAAGCCGCCCTCTGCGACGACTTGAATACACCGATTGCCTTGTCGGAATTGGCGCGCCTCGCCAGTGAAGCCCGTAAAGCCGACAGCATCGAAGAGAAAGCGCGCTTGAAATCCGAACTGCTTGGTGCCGGTGCATTGCTCGGCTTGTTGCAACAGGAACCTGCCACCTGGTTCGCCCGCGGCAACGACGATAGCGACGATGCCCGTATTCAGGCACTGGTCGATGAACGCAATGCCGCGAAGAAAGCGAAAGACTTCGCTCGTTCCGACGCCATTCGCGATCAACTGGCGTCCGAAGGCATCTTGCTGGAAGACACGGCCCAAGGCGTACGCTGGAGACGTGCCTGATGTTTCCTATGGAAGCTACCACCGCCGACGCACAAAAAACTATCATCGAAGAATTCGCTTTTTTCAGCGACTGGTCGGAGCGTTATCAATATTTGATCGACCTTGGCAAGAAACTTCCTGATCTGAAATCCGAATGGAAAACCGAAGAGCATCGCCTGCACGGTTGCCAATCGATGGTCTGGATTGTGCCGGAAGGTAACAAAGATAAATTGGTGTTCAATGCCATCAGTGATTCGACGATTGTCTCGGGACTTATTTTTTTGGCATTGCGGGTTTATTCGGGTCGCAGCGCCGAAGAGATCATGAACACCGCACCGGATTACATCAGCCAGATCGGCTTGGCGAAACATTTGTCACCGACCCGCAGCAACGGCTTGAAATCACTTTTGCAATTCATCCAACAAACGGCGCATAGCGCACTCACCGTCAGGAATACCGTATGAAACTTCGTTACTGTGCTTTGGCGTTAGCGATTACCTTCAGTCTTTCATTGCCTCTGTCAGCCGCTGAAGTCAGCGTTCCGCAGCCTTCGGAAATTCCCGCCAATTCCCAGAAACTGGCACCGATGATCCACCGCTTCATAGCGGACGTCGCCAGCATCGAACATACCCACGACATTACCGGCAGCCCGAAACGCGAAGCTGCCTTGCGTAGCCTTTACAACGGTTGGCTGAAATCGATTGCCACACTTGATTACGCTTCGTTACCGCTGGAAGACCAGGTCGACTATGCGCTGTTCAAACGCGAGCTCAATTACCGCCTGAAACAGCTGGACTTTAACCGCAAGCGTTTTGATCAGGCCGCCACCCTATTGCCGCAAGCCAACAACCTGATTGCATTAGCGGAAGATCGTCGCGCACTGGTTTATGCCGATGCAAAAACCAGTGCACAGGTTTTGACACAGGCGCTCAAGGCATTTGAAACCATCCATTCGCAGCTTGGCAAAAAAGACGGCAAGACCCAGGTCAATCCGATTGTCGCATTCCGTGCTTCCAAATACCTCGGCAGCATGCGCGAAGATTTGAAAGACTGGTTTACCTTTTATAACGGCTACGACCCCAATTTTACCTATTGGGCAAAACTGCCGTACGAATTACTCGATAAGAAAATGGAAGCCTATTCCAAGTTTCTGAAAGACGAAGTCGCTGGTGCTGCGAATCCTGAAACCATTATCGGCGACCCGATTGGCCGCGAAGCTTTGATGACCGATCTGCAACACGAAATGATTCCGTACACACCGGAAGAACTGATTGCACTGGCAGAAAAGGAATTGAGCTGGTGCCAGAACGAAATGAACAAGGCCGCCGCCGAGATGGGCCACAAGAATTGGCAGCAGGCACTCGAAGCCGTCAAGCAACAAAGTCCGTTACCGGGTGAACAACCCAAACTGGTCGTGCAACTCGCTGACGAAGCGATCAATTATCTCGAAACCAATAATCTGCTTACCGTACCGGAAATCGCCAAACGCGATTGGCGCATGACCATGCTGACGCCGGAATATCAATTACAGGCGCCGTTCTTTTTAGGCGGCGAAGATGTTTGGATCGCCTATCCGACTGACGGCATGCCACATGATAAAAAGCTGATGACATTACGTGGCAACAATCGTTACTTCTCACGTGCTGTAGTGCATCATGAATTAATTCCCGGCCATCATTTACAACATTTTTATAATCAACGTTACCAGACGCACCGCCAAATATTTTCCACTCCGTTTTGGAGTGAAGGCTGGGCCCTGTATTGGGAAATGCGTTTGTACGAAATGGGCTTTGCCAAAACACCTGAAGAAAAAATCGGCATGCTGTTCTGGCGCAGCCATCGCGCCGCCCGCATTTTGTTCTCGTTGTCGTTCCATATGGGCAAGATGACGCCACAACAATCCATCGACCTACTGGTTGATCGCGTTGGACACGAACGTGAAAACGCCGCCGCCGAAGTTCGTCGCAGTTTCGCCGGCGATTATGGTCCGCTTTACCAGATCGCCTACATGATCGGCGGCCTGCAATTTCGTGACCTTCACAAGCAAATGGTCACGAATGGAAAAATGAGCGAACGCGAATTTCACGATGCCGTATTGATGGGGGGCGAAATGCCGGTTTCGGTGGTTCGCTCACGCCTGATGAAACAGACGCCCGACGTCAATCTGCCTGCGCAGTGGAAGTTTTACGATTTTCCGTAGGGTGGGCAAGGCCCACCGATTCGCGGACAACATTGAAACGGTGGGCAATGCCCACCCTACGAAGGCGACACTTTAAATGGATTTAATTTCCAGCAACCTCATCATCATCGTGCTCACCTGCGTGGTGTCCTATACCGCTTTCAATAATACCAAGTTGATGGAGGACTGGATTCTCAGCCCCTTCAAGGCCAAACGGGAAAACCAGTATTACCGCTACATCACCTACGGTTTTTTGCATGCCGACGGCATGCATCTTCTGTTCAACATGATCACGCTGTATTTTTTCGGGCGCGTGATGGAAGGTTTTTATACTGCCGAACTCGGACCATTCGGCTATGCATTGTTTTATCTTGGTGGTCTGATTTTTTCGGTGCTACCCAGTGCACTGAAAAACGACAAAGACCCGCGTTATGCAACGCTTGGCGCTTCCGGTGCCGTCTCGGCGGTATTGTTCGCGTTTATCCTGTTTCAGCCTTGGACAACCTTGCTGATTTTCTTTGTGCCTTGCCCGGCGATTATTTATGCCGTTTTGTACGTGGCCTATTCGATCTGGCTGGACAAGAAAGGCGGCGATAACGTGAATCACAGTGCCCATTTATGGGGTGCGGCTTATGGTGTCATTGCCACCATGATTATTCAGCCGGATGTGTTGGGTTATTTTATGAATCAACTGATGAACCCGGTTTTCGCAATCTAAGACCACTAATCCACGTACACCGTTTTGATATTCATGAATTCATGAATACCGTGCTCGGCCAATTCGCGACCATAGCCGGAGGATTTCGTGCCACCGAAAGGCAGGCGCACATCGCTTCGAACTTGTGAATTGACAAAAGTGGCACCGGCCTTGATGCGGCGTGCAATATTTTCGCCACGCTGCTTGTCTTGCGTCCAGACACTCGCCCCCAAACCAAACAGGGTATCGTTGGCAACCCGCACTGCTTCATCGTCGTCTTTGACGCGAATAATGCTCGCGACCGGGCCGAATAATTCTTCGCTATACGCTGGCATGCCTGGTTTTACGTTATCGAGGATCGACGCCGGATAATGCGATGCCCCCTGCCCTGGTTCGCAACCGATCAAGGGCTTGGCACCGGCTTGAATACTCGCTTGCACCTGTTTGTGCAGTTCATCGCGTAAATCGGCACGTACCATCGGTGCCAATGTAGTATCGGTCTGATTCGGATCGCCGATTTTCAACTTGCCGGAGGCTTCCACGAACTTTTCAATAAACCTGTCGGCAATTTTTTCAGTCACGATAAAACGCTTGGCGGCAATACAAGTTTGTCCTGCATTACTGAATCGCGAAGCCACCGCTACCGGAACCGTTTTATCAAGATCGGCATCATCAAGCACGACAAAGGGATCGCTTCCGCCGAGTTCCAGCACGCATTTCTTTAAATGCTTGCCTGCCGTTGCCGCGACCGAACGCCCAGCCCGTTCACTACCGGTCAGGGTAATCGCATGCACGCGTGGATCGCCGATCACTGTTTCGGCCATCGCATTATCGATATGCAGGACGCCAAACACACCGTCGGGCACCCCGGCTTCCTTCAACACCTCGGAAATAATATCGGCGCAGCGCGGCACATTGGTGGCATGTTTCAACAGGGTGACGTTACCCGCCATCAATCCTGGTGCAAGAAAACGGAATACCTGCCAGACCGGGAAATTCCAAGGCATGATCGCGAATACGCAGCCCAGTGGCTCATAAGTGACGTAGCTGCGAGTGGCTTCGGTTTTGATATCACTGTCACGTAAATAGTCGATCGCATGTTCGGCGTAATATTCGCAGGCACTTGCCGACTTCTCAATTTCCGCCAGCGCTTCGCGATTTAGCTTGCCCATTTCCGCCGACATGATATTCGCAATCGTTTCTTTTTTCGCACGCATTACCGCAGCGATTCGTTTCAGAATGTCGCCGCGTTGCTGCAACGTAGATGCCGACCATGCAGGAAATGCCTCGGCAGACTTTGCCAATAGTCGTTCGACTTCAGAAGCCTTCATATAGTCGTAACGGTAATCGATCTGGCCGGTCCAGGGATTGATGATTTCAACACTCATGACTTACTCGCCTTTTTGCAAAGCTAATTGGATATCGCGTTGACGGCGTTTTTCTTCACGGTGGCTAATCGCCCAGGCAGCAACAGCGGTGAACGATACAACCGCGACGATGATCGATGCCAGCGCATTGATCTTGGGATTCAGGCCCATACGCACAGACGAAAATATTTTCATCGGCAAGGTCGTTGCATCCGGACCTGCCACGAAACTTGAGATCACGACATCGTCCAAGGACAGTGTGAAGGCCAGCAACCAGCCGGAAATTAAAGCCGGGAAAATAATCGGCAGGGTAATGACGAAGAATATTTTCATCCGGTTCGCGCCTAGGTCCATCGCCGCTTCTTCGAGTGATTTATCCAGCTCGGCAAGACGTGAAGAAATAATCACGGTAACAAATGCCATCGTGAATGTGACGTGGGCAATCCAGATCGACAACATGCCTTTTGGCGACACACCAAAAGGCGCGAACAAGGTGACGAACATCAAGAGCAAGGACAAACCGGTGACCACTTCGGGCATCACCAGAGGAGCCGTAATCAAAGCACCAAACAATGTTTTGCCCCGGAAAAAATTGAAACGCGTCATCACGAATGCCGCCAGCGTTCCGAGCACCACGGCCGCAGTCGCCGAGGTAAATGCGATTTTCAGGCTGACCCAGGCGGCCTTCAGCATGGAATCGTCATTCATCAGGGCCTCGTACCATTTCAATGAAAAGCCTGACCAAGTGCTCGACATCCGAGACTCGTTGAATGAAAAAATCACCAGTAAAATAATCGGCAGGTAAAGGAACATAAACCCAAAGCCGAGAAAAATACGGCCAAACCAACTTGTTGTTGCGGAAGAGGTACTCATGCGATACGCCCCTCCAATTCTTTCTGCTGATATTTATGGAAAATGATGATCGGGATCAACAGCAAAATCAGCATAATGATGGCGACGGCAGAAGCCATCGGCCAATTACCGGCGCTGAAGAACTCACTCCAAAGCAGGCGACCGATCATCAATGTGCCCGGGCCGCCGAGCAATTCTGGTATCACGAATTCACCCACGGCAGGAATCATGACCAAAATGCAGCCGGCGATGATGCCAGCCTTCGACATCGGCAACGTAATCGTCAGAAAAGCTTTCCAGGGTTTAGCGCCGAGGTCATACGCCGCTTCGAGCAAACGCATATCGAACTTCACCAGATTGGTATACAAGGGCAAAATCATGAAAGGCAAATAGGCATACACAATGCCGATATAGGCGGCTATCGGCGTATTCATGATGCGCAGCGGATCATCAATCAGCCCCAGCGCCATCAATGTTTTATTCAAAAGGCCATTGGTTTGCAGGATTCCCATCCAGGCGTAAATCCGGATCAGGAAGGATATCCACGATGGCAAGACCACCATCATCAGGCAGATGTTGCGCATCGATGGCGACATCCGGGCGATGGTGTAGGCCATCGGATAGCCGATAAGCAAACACAGCAATGTGGATATCGCGGCAATTTTCAACGAACTGACATAAGCATTCACGTAGAGCGAATTGGTGAATAACTCGATGTAGTTACCCAGATTAAGCTTGAGCAGCAAGCCGTTGTCCACATACTCCAGTATGGGTGTGTAAGGTGGAATCGCTATCGCCTGAGAGCTAAAGGAAATCTTCAGGACAATCAAAAACGGGATGGCAAAGAAGACCAGCATCCAGACATAGGGTATTGAAATAACACCCCAGCGCTTATGCGGCAAAAGTTTCTTCGTGAAAAATTTAGGCAGCTTCATGAGGTCAACACCACGCCGGCATCATCTCCCCACGACACCCATACTGGATCATTCCAGGTGAAGTTCTCGCTGGCCCAGCGCTTTCTGTTGGCGAAATGCGCCATGATTTTGAACCCACTGGGCAAGCGTACGTGATACACCGAATGGCTTCCGAAATAGGCAATATCTTCAACAACACCTTGCGCCTTATTATGCTTTTGAACCGGCTCGTCCTTGCCGATCGTTACTTTTTCCGGCCGTACGGCGAAGGCAACCTGCTGCCCTTCAAATCCGCTGATGCCGTGGCCGATATACACCGGGTCGGGCAAGTCGGCGGATCGTATCGTTACGAAATCGGCTTCGTCATCTTCAATCTTGCCTTCGATGACATTCAAGGAGCCGATAAATTCTGCCGCAAAACGACTGGTCGGTTGCTCGTATATTTCATCGGGGGTACCTACCTGGCGAATATGCCCGGCATCCATCAAGGCAATGCGATGTGCCATGTTCATCGCTTCTTCCTGATCATGGGTCACCATGACGCAGGTGACGCCAAGTCTTTCGATAATGTTGACTAACTCCAATTGCATTTGCGAACGAAGTTTCTTATCGAGTGCTCCCATGGGTTCGTCGAGCAGAAGCAGCTTCGGACTTTTTGCCAGTGAACGCGCCAATGCGACACGCTGTTGTTGTCCACCCGACAATTGATGCGGTTTGCGTTTGGCAAATTTATTCATCTGCACGATGGTCAACATTTCTTCGACCCGTCTGGCGACGGCATCTTTCGCCATGCCATCCTGCTTCAGGCCGAACGCAATGTTTTGTTCCACCGTCATATGTGGAAACAAGGCGTAAGACTGGAACATCATGTTGATCGGGCGATCATAGGGCTGCAGATCATTGAGAATCTGGCCGTCGAGTTCTATCTTCCCCGACGTTGGTTTTTCAAACCCCGCCAGACAACGCAGCAAGGTGGATTTACCGCAACCCGAACCACCCAGCAAAGCAAATATTTCACCTTTGCGTATGGAGAGATTGACCGAATCAACCGCTACAAAACCGTCAAACTCCTTGCGAACATCGATAATGCGAACGTAATTTTCATTGCCCAATTTATCGTTTCGAGAAACATGGTCGGTCGTTGCAGCAGCCGTTTCAGCAGTCATGTGGAATTCCGTCAAAAAAAAGGGCAAGCGATTATGCGCTTGCCCGGAGTGGTTAGTTGGTGGTTTTCAGTTCAGTCCACACCGTCGTATATTTTTTCATGACGTCGGGCGGAAGCACTGCTAAACCGTACAACTTGGTGTTGATGGTTTCCTTGCTCGGGCTGATCATCGGATCTTCGGTAATGCTTTTATCCAGCAAGGCGGTCGATGCCGAATTGGCGTTCGGGTAGGAAACATAGTTCGAAATTTCGGCAATGATTTCCGGACGCATCAGGAAGTTCAGGAACAAATGGGCATTCTTGGGATGCTTGGCGGTTTTAGGAATAGCCATCATGTCAAACCACATTGCCGAACCCTGTTGTGGAATGCTGTAGCCAATATTGACACCGTTCTTGGCTTCAGCAGCACGGGCTTTGGCCTGAATGATATCTCCCGACCAACCGACGACGATGCAGACATTGCCGCTTGCCAGGGATTCAATATATTCCGAGGAATGGAAGTTGGTGATATAGGGACGCAAGCTTTCAAGCTTCGCTGCGGCTTTGTCGATCACCGCAGGATCGAAACTATTGGGGTCTTCACCCATCGCGTAAAGTGTGGTCGGAATAATTTCCGAACCGGCATCCAGGAAGGTCACACCGCAATCTTTGAGTTTGGCCAGATTTTCAGGTTTGAAGATCAGATCCCAACTGTTCACGACATCGGTATTGCCGAAAATCTTGGTGATTTTATCGATGTTGTAACCAATGCCGGTGGTGCCCCATAAATACGGAATCGAATGACTATTGCCAGGATCAACATCGGTTAATTTGCTCAGCAAATTGGTGTCGAGATTTTTCCAATTATCCAGCTGTGCTTTATCCAGCGGCTGGTAGGCACCGGCCTTGATCTGACGCCCGAGAAACGATGATGAAGGAACCACAATGTCGTAGCCGGTATCACCGGCCAGAATTTTGGATTCGAGCGTGTCATTGCTATCCATTTCATCATAGGTGACGGAAATGCCGGTTTCCTTTTCGAATTTCGCAATCGTGTCGGGCGCGATGTAATCAGACCAATTGTAGATATTCAGTACTTTTTCTTCGGCGGCGGGCGCAGCTGCAGTGGCACCGGGCGCATCGGCTTCTTTTTTGCCGCATGCAACAAGCATCAATCCGGCAATGGCTAAAGTTAAAAGACGTAATTTCATAACACCTCTCACGTTAATGTTGATATCGAATGAAAACCGTTTGTGGATGAATCCGTGTTCGTCTGCCTTTTAAATTTTTAATGCTTCGGCCGTTTGATTCAGCGACTTCCAGGCTTTTTCAAACAGCTCGTCGATCTGCTCACTTGTAATGATAAGCGGCGGCGAAAGCAGCATAGCATCCCAGGTCGCACGTAATATTAGTCCGTTTTTCAGGGCGATATCACGACATAAAGACCCTGTGTTGCCTCGACCCTCGAAATAGGCGCGGCTCGGCTTATGCGGCACCAGCTCAAGGGCTCCCACCATCCCGACAATTCTCGCCTCGCCTACCAGTTTGTGCTCGCCCAGCTCTTTCCAACGCTGTGCCAGATAGGGGCCGGTATTGCTGTTGATATTTTCGACAATCTTTTCGTCTTGCAAGATGCGAATATTCTCCAGTGCCACCGCCGCACACACCGGATGCCCGGAATAGGTATAGCCATGGGCAAGCTCGCCGCCTTTATCCCTGAGCACATCGGCAACACGATCATTGAACATCACTGCACCCAGTGGGATGTATCCCGAGGTAATGCCTTTGGCCAGGGTCATGATGTCGGGCTGGATGCCGAAATATTCCGACCCGAACCAATGGCCGGTACGACCGAATCCGCAGATTACTTCGTCGGCAATTAGCAGGATGTCGTATTTGCGACAGATCCGTTGAATCTCGGGCCAATAATTCATGGGCGGAATAAAAACACCGGCAGCGCCCTGAATAGGTTCGCCGATAAAGGCAGCAACGCGATGCGGGCCGAGTTCCAGGATTTTGGCTTCCAGTTCCTGCGCACGTTGAAGGCCGAATTCTTCCGGCGACAAGTCGCCACCCTCGCCAAACCAATAAGGTTGGTTGATGTGATGGATGTTCGGGATCGGTAAACCACCCTGCGAGTGCATGCCTTTCATACCGCCAAGACTGGCGCCGGCGACAGTTGAACCGTGATAGCCATTAAATCGACCAATTAAAATATTTTTGTCGGGCTGGTCCTGCACGGCCCAGAAATGTCGCACCATCCGCAAAATCGTATCGTTGGCTTCGGAACCTGAGTTGCTGAAAAACGCATGATTCAAATCACCCGGCGTTAACTCGGCAAGTTTTGCGGCAAGATGCACCGTTGGCTCGGTGGTGCATCCGAAAAAACTATTGTAGTAAGCCAGTGTGTCCATTTGCTTTGCTGCGACCTGGCCTAATTCTTTGCGGCCATAACCGATGTTCACGCACCAGAGTCCGGCGAATGCATCGAGCATTTTATTGCCCTCCGCATCCCAAACATAACAGCCATCGCCACGGGTCAGAATGCGTGTCCCTTTTTTCGCCAAGGCCGCATTGTCGTTAAACGGATGGATATGATGTGCAGCGTCCAGTTTTTGTAATGCTTGCAGGCTCGAATTGTCCACGCTGGCTCCGGGTTTTCTTGTTTGAATTGATCAGTCGTACAGCAATTAAAATTAAACGTTCAGCAACAGGAATTCCCGCTCCCACGAGCTGATCACGCGGAAATAGGTTTGATATTCCTTTTCCTTGACGTGGATATAGGCATTGACGAAACGCTCGCCCATCAGGCTCTGCAATGGGTCACATCCACGCAACCATTTGAGTGATTCTTCCAGACTGCGCGGCAATTCATAGCCCTTGTCTTGCGCGCTGGTCGTCAGGGGTTCAGTTGGTTTCAGTTTTTCAACAATACCTAAATAACCGCAGGCCAACGTCGCCGCCATGGCAAGGTATGGGTTGGCATCAGAACCGGCGAAACGGCTTTCGACGCGGGTGTTTTCCAGCGAGTCCATCGGCACCCGCAAGCCGCAGGTCCGGTTGTCATAACCCCACTGCACATTGATCGGAGCAACATCGCCAACGGCGAGGCGACGATAAGAATTTACATTGGGGGCGAAAAACGGCATCGCCATCGGTACGTATTTTTGCAGGCCACCCAGATAGTTTTCAAACAACTCGCTGTGCTTGCCTTCCTTTTTACCGGCGAATAGATTCTTTCCGGTTTTCGCATCGAGCATGCTTTGGTGGATATGCATCGCACTGCCCGGTTCGTTTTCCATCGGCTTGGCGAGAAAGGTCGCGTAGATGCCATGTCGCAATGCCGCTTCACGCATCGTCCGCTTGAACAGGAATACCTGGTCGGCACGCGACATGGGGTCGGAGTGAACAAAATTCACTTCCAGCTGGGCCGCGCCTGATTCATGAATCAGGGTGTCAACGTCCAGCTCCATTTCTTCGGCATAGTCGTACATGAGGTCGAGAATCGGATCGAATTCATTCACCGCATCGATGGAATACGATTGCCGTGCCGTTTCGGGACGTCCCGAGCGGCCCGCCGGCGGCTGCAAGGGGAAATCCGGATCGGTATTTTTTTGTACCAGAAAGAATTCAAGTTCTGGCGCGACAATCGGCTTCATGCCTTTTGCTTCATACAAGGCAAGGATATTGCGCAAGACATTTCGTGGTGCCAAATCATGCGGCTTGCCGTCACGGGTAAAACAATCGTGAATCACTTGCGCCGTCGGATCGGTGGCCCACGGCACCATACGAACGGTGTCGGCATCGGGACGCAGATACATGTCGGAATCCGACGGTGCAACTAATTCGTAATAAGCATCGGGGTAATCACCGGTCACCGTGGTAACAAAAATACCTTCCGGTAAACGCGTGCCGTAATCATGCGAAAACTTCGCGGCAGGAATAATCTTTCCGCGGGCATTGCCGGTCATATCGGGAACAAGGCATTCCACCTCGGTAATTCTCCGCTCTTTCAACCATCGTTTGAGCGAGCTTTCCTGCTGCTCCGCGTTCATGGGCTTTTCGTTTGTTTTCTTGCGACTCATATAGTTATCCGATGATTTGCTCGGTCGCAACAAGCACGACCAAAGGCTTTGAACATACTCAAGTAGAAGGGATTCTCGCCCACTTTCCATTCCGGGTGCCACTGCACGGCCAAAAAGAAGGGATGCAAAGCCTTTAACGATACTGCCTCGATCAAACCGTCCGGTGCGGTTGCTTCTACCTGCAAGCTATCGGACAGGCGATTGATCCCTTGCCCGTGCAAGGAATTTACCATGGCCGTGGTTTTGCCAGACAGACTTTCCAGTAATCCGCCAGGACTTAAAGAGATAAGATGAGAATCGGCATATTGCTGGTCCAGTGAATCTTCAAGATTTTCACGATGATCATCAAGACCAGACACTTGATGGACTTTTTGGTGCAGGCTGCCACCCAGTGCTACATTGACTTCCTGAAAACCGCGGCAAACGGCAAATACCGGAATTTGTTTTTCGATGGCGAGCTGGATAATCGGCAAACTGTTCGCATCACGGTGCGGGTCGTGCAAATTACCCTGATAACTGGGCTCATCGGAATAAAGGTGCGGCTCGATATTCGAGTAAGAGCCAGTCAGGAATAGACCGTCAGCGTTTTCAAGAATTTCCGCCAAAGGAAGAGGCGGCGAAAGACTTGGCAATATCATGGGAATAACATCGGCGCTCAGGGACAAGGCCGACAGGTATTTCTCGCCAGCCGAGTGGCAAGCGTGATTCCCCATCATTTTTCGATCAGCCGGCACAATGACCAGCGGTTTTCGATGCATATAGCCTCCGCGTATTGCCCCTGAACCTTAACCTCACTGTTTATTTTTATCAACAGGCGATGAAAGTCCAATGACAGGGAAATCAGCCGAAATGCCGCTAATTAGCCTTTTAATAACATTTAACCCAAAAAGCCTGACGCTGTCCTAATGGTTATTCCGGCCAAGCGTTGAGTATTTTTTACAGTCTAATCATCCTCTGCTAGTATTCAGTTTCGCCCAAAACCGATGCATGCCCATGACTTCCTATCCCTTACCCGATGACGATGCCGCCGAACTGCAACAAATTGCCGGTTGCGAAATGGTGGACCTACTTCTCCCCGATATGAACGGATTGCTGCGCGGCAAGCGCATTACCCGCGATGCGCTGGAAAAAGTCTACGCAAACGGCGTCTGCCTGCCGATGTCGCTGATTGCCACCGACATTACCGGCAATACCGTCGAGGAAACCGGTTTGGGCTATGACATCGGCGATGAGGACCGCATCTGCCGTCCGGTACCGGGCACATTGAAGATCATTCCCTGGCAGAAAAAACCGATGGCTCAGGTATTGCTGGGAATGGAAGATGGGCATGGCCAAATGTTTGAAGCCAACCCACGCGAAGTTTTGAAACGCGTACTCGATCGCTTTACCGAAAAAGGGTTGACGCCCGTTGTTGCTGTCGAACTCGAGTTTTATTTGCTCGACAAACAATTGCAAAAGGACGGCCGTCCCAAAACATCAATCAACCCGGCCACCGGCGAACGTAATAAAACGACGCAGGTGTATTACATGGAAGACCTGAATGATTATCAGGGCTTTACCGATAGAGTCACCGATGCTTGCCGTGCGCAGCATATTCCCGCCGATACCGCCGTG
This sequence comes from Arenimonas sp., assembly GCA_043789195.1. Taxonomy (GTDB): domain Bacteria; phylum Pseudomonadota; class Gammaproteobacteria; order Xanthomonadales; family Xanthomonadaceae; genus Arenimonas. The sequence goes on from JAYWIC010000032.1 coordinate 14,345, forward strand.
GCCGAATACGCGCCGGGCCAGTTCGAAATCAATTTAAAACACCGCAAGGACGCCCTGCTCGCCTGCGATGATTCCATCATGCTCAAGCGCGTGATCAAGGAAGTGGCATCGCAGCAAAATCTACTCGCCAGCTTCATGGCGAAACCCTTCGTCGATCAGGCCGGTAGCGGCATGCATATCCATGTGAGCGTGCTCGATAAAGACGGCAAAAATATTTTTGCTGGCACCCCGGAAAAACCTGCGGATGTCATGCGCCACGCTATTGGTGGCATGCAAAGGGCATCGAAAGACTGCATGCTGATGTTTGCACCGCATGCCAATAGTTATCGACGTTTTGTGTTGAACGCGTTCGTGCCTTTGAACGATTGCTGGGGTTTCAACAACCGCACCGTTGCCATGCGCATCCCGCACAGTGACCCTGAGAATATGCGCATAGAACACCGTATTTCCGGTGCCGATGCCAACCCATATCTGGTTACAGCGGCCGTACTGGCCGGCATCCTGCATGGCATGGAGAACAAGTTCGACCCGGGCCCACCGATTGTCGGGAATGCTTACGAGCAAACCGAGCAACGCACCTTGTTCTGGCGCGACACCATTGACGACTTTATGGGCAGCGAGTTCATCACCAGCAACTTCGGCGAGAAATTCCGCCATATCTTTGGCCAGCAAAAGCTGAAGGAAATGCGTAGTTTCTACACCCAGGTAACAACCCTCGAATACGAATGGTATTTGCGCGCGGTGTAATCGCGTTCATTCGTCATGCAAAAAAAGCAAAGCCACGTAAACTCCTGGTATGCCGCGAGCGTGCCAGTCTTTCCGGAACAGCCTGTCCTGCAAGGCGACGAAACCGCGGATGTCTGCATTCTTGGAGCGGGCATCACCGGGCTGTCTACCGCGATTGAATGTGCACAGGCAGGTTTGAAAGTCGTCGTGCTGGAATCTCAGCGCGTAGGCTGGGGCGCTTCGGGCCGCAGCGGAGGTCAGGCGATATTCGGCTTTGGCTGCGATCAGCACAAAATCACGTCGATGATCGGCATCGAGGATTCACGCAAGCTTTTCGATTTTTCACTCGAAGGCATACGGATCATCCACGAACGCTGCGAAAAATTTTCGATCAATTGCGATTGGCGTGCCGGCCATTCGCATGTCGCAATCAAACCCCGCCATGTTACCGAGTTGAAAAATTGGCAGTCGGATCTTGAAAAGAATTTTTCATACAAAACAGACTGGTGGGAACCCGCAGAATTGCGACAACAACTTGCATCGGACCGCTATATCGGCGGTTTGTATGATGAAACGAGCGGTCATTTGCATCCATTGAAATATACGCAAGGCCTTGCCCATGCGGCGTTGTCGCTGGGCGTTAAAATCTTCGAAGGCTCCGAAGTGGTTTCATTGCAACGCGGCGCGAAACCCGTTTTTAAAACCCGCCACGGTCAGGTGCGATGTGACTACGCCGTGTTGGCAGGCAATGCCTACGTACATGGCATTGCGCCTGAACTCGACAGCAAAATCATGCCGGTCGGAACTTATATCGGTGCCAGCGAACCGCTTGGTGAAACCACGGCCCGTGCATTGATCAAAAACGACATGGCGGTCGCCGACATCAACTGGGCGCTGGATTATTTTCGTTTGAGCGCCGATCACCGTATTTTATTTGGTGGCCGTGCCAGCTACTCCACATTGCCGCCTCCCAATTTACGCGGCGTAATGACACACCGGATGACGCGCGTTTTTCCACAATTGAAAAACCTGAAATTTGAATATGTCTGGGGTGGCTATGTAGATATTAGCGTCAATCGCGCGCCACACTGGGGCCGCCTGGGTTCCAATGTATATTTTGCGCAGGGATTTTCAGGCCACGGAATCGCTGCGACAGGGCTAGCCGGACGCATTATCAGCGAAGCCATTTGCGGGCAAGCATCGCGTCTGGATATTTTCGAAAAAATAAAACATCTGCCCTTTCCTGGCGGACGCGTGTTCCGCACACCCATGCTGGTAGCGGCCATGGCTTGGTACAAGCTGCGCGACGCGATGTTTTAATGTTTTGCTTTTGTGGAAGTGTGTAGCCCGGGTCACGCTCCATCGACCCGGGGTTCGAATAGCATCCTGATTTTAATCGCTACGATGCTCTATCGCTGCCTCTTTTTCTTTTTATTGGCCAAGGAACTAACCTTTGCTATTTCGCAGACCTACCCGGGTCGGTAGAGCGTGACCCGGGCTACGCAGCTCCCAC
>JAYWIC010000033.1:0-16552 GCA_043789195.1 Arenimonas sp.
TTGTGAAAGTAGCAAAACAAAACCCCGGCTTCGGCCGGGGTTTTTCATTATTAAGGCGTTTTCGCGGCAAAGCCCATCTTCGAAATAATCGTATGAGTGGCACACAAGCTGTGGATCAAAAATTAAAAAATCGTCGTCCCCGAATGCTCTTGTCGGGGACCCAGTGACGTCGTGCATCAAAGCAACGGCACTGGATTTCCGACTGCGAGGGAAAGCCGATGCTTTGCTGTTGCAAATTCAATCCATAAATCGATGACTGGATTCGAATTTTCTCGAGGACTGGCGGTAATAAAAAACGGCGCATCCTGCGCCGTTTTACTCACGATTTATGTAATTGGTTAAACAAGCGGTTCGAAGCGATTTGCCGCAACGTTCTTTTTCACTTTCGCTGGATCCCATATCCTGCCGTTCATCGCGATGTAAACCCCGGGCGGCAGCGACTGCACGGCACCGACGGCGGTGCCGATATTGAACTCGGCATCCGAACCGCGAAAGCGCGCCGGGTTCAATGCGCCGGTCAGTACAATGGTTTTATCCTGAATCGATGCAAGCACCTTGGCGGTTTCCACCATCGAATCGGTACCGTGTGTCACCAGAACGTTTTTCGCCGATTGCGCCGCAATGGTTGCGCGTAATAATTCACGATCTTCCTGATTGATGTGCAGCGAATCCTTGCGAATGATCGGTATCACGGTGAAGCGGAAGGCAACGCCCAGTTCACGCAAGATACCGCCGATCTGCGGGTCGCCGACTTGATAGTCGGATTTGTCATCGAAATAAATCTTGTCGATGGTGCCGCCGGTGGTAACAATTAATAATTCTTCCATTGCCTATTCCCGAGGTGTCAGCCGACTTTTTCCGGAGGTTTTTTTGCGAAACGTGCTTTCATGCCGTCCCAACTGGACGCAATGATAACCCATACGCTAATCAGGGCTTCGCCCATTCCGAGTGGCCACAGCTCCCGAACGGCCCATGCTTCCATCACGCCGTGGGAAAAATAAAACAGTGCCAGTGCGCCGCCCCAGAAGGCGAAAGTGCGATGTTTTATGAGTATCAGAATGCAAACCGGTATCAGCGGCAGTGCAAAAAGCAAGGTAATTATCCAGGCCGGTGCTTTATCCGGTGGTGCCAGCACGCAATGCCAAAGGACCTGATACATCGCCAAGGCAATAATGCCGAGCGCGGCCCAGCGTTTTGAAAGACTCATGCGGAAAGTTTCCTTGCAGTTTCCGCCACGCGTTTACCCAATGCGCGCGCCAACTGCATTTCATCGGCGCTGAGTTTCGGATCGTCTTCGCCCCCTGCGACATGGCTGGCGCCATAAGGCGTGCCGCCGGTTTTTGTGGTCGAAAGTGCAGCTTCAGTGAATGGTATGCCAACGAGCAACATGCCGTGATGCAAAAGCGGCGTCATCATCGACAACAAGGTCGACTCCTGGCCACCATGCATCGTCGCGGTGGAAGTAAATACGGCTGCCGGTTTTCCAACCAAAGTGCCGCTGGCCCATTCGGCCCCGAGCGTATCGATAAAATATTTTACCGGCGCTGCCATATTGCCGAATCTCGTCGGACTGCCGAGAATTAATCCCGTGCATTCAGCCAGATCCTTTTTTTCAACGTAAGGTGCGCCGTCTTCAGGCACCGCGGCAGTTGCCGTTTGGGTGGTCGGTGCAACGGCAGGAACGGTGCGTAAACGTGCCTGCAGGCCCGCTTCTTCAACGCCGCGGGCTATTTGCCTGGCGAGTGAAGCGACAGAGCCACCACGGGAATAGTACAAAATCAGAATTTCCGGCATCACACTCTCCTGAACAGGCTGCTAGCCTAACCTATGGGCCGGTTTGGCGGCAGTCTGTTAATCTTGCAGCATGACATTTATAGACACCGTGAAGCGATGGCTAGGCCGAACCGATTGGTATCGCCTGCAAAGTTTTTCGCGTTTTATCACCAAACGCTTTATTGATGACGAGCTGTTCGCATCGGCCGGCGCATTGGCTTACACCACCATGTTTGCCATCGTCCCGCTCAGTGCCGTCTTTCTGGCCGTGATGTCGGCATTCCCAGTGTTCGACGAATGGACAGCCACTCTGGTCAACTTTGTCTTCACCAATTTCGTGCCCAGTTCAGCGCGTCAGGTGGAAGAATATCTGATGGGTTTTTCCGAATCGACCAAGACGCTGACGGTGGCCGGCATCACGGCATTGTTGATATCCGTCCTGGTCACGATGTGGAGTATCGAGCAGTCATTCAATCGCATTTGGCGCGTGCCAACCATTCGGCCCAAGTTCACTCGTTTTCTGCTGTACTGGACATTGTTGACCCTCGGCTCGATTCTCACCGTAGCAGCCATCTCGGCATCGGCAAGTCTGTTGGCCTATGCCGAGTTGTCAGGCATGAGAACAGAGGGGGTCAGCAATGTTTTACTACGCTGGTCGCCGTTTTTAATCGAATTTCTAGCGATGACCTGTGCTTATTGGTTGATTCCGCATAGACGGGTACCGCTTCGGTTCGCAGTGGCAGCCGGGTTGCTTGCCGCACTATTATTTGAACTGCTTAAATTTGCCTTCACTAGTTATGTGCGCAATACATCGTTTGAACAGGTATATGGTGCCGTCGCTTTGATACCGATTTTTATGCTGTGGCTGTATTTTAGCTGGGTCGTTATTTTATTTGGCGCGTCGGTCGCTGCCAGCATGTCGGCTTTTCGCTATCAACCAAAAATACATCGGCTGCCTGTTGGTCAGGAGTTTTATGCCTACTTGCGCCTGCTCGGACGATTAAATGCCTGCCGTGGCACAGGCCATGGTTTGCATTTGCTTCAGATGCAGAAAATCGAACCGATGATGACTGATGATTTACTGCAGCAATTATTATCGGGCTTATCGAGCCTTCATATCGTGATACGTGGAGAAAACGGTGCCTGGATTTTGACGCGTGACCTGGATGCCGTATCGCTCAAAGAACTTTATGAGCGCTTGAATTTGCGGATTCCTACCCGGGACATCCACTTGCCAGGCAGCGATGACGTATTCGGCAAAGCAGCAATTGATGCCCTGGCCCATCTTAGAGAGCCGCTGAGCGAGCCACTTGCTCGCAGCATCGGTAGTTTTATGAAAGCTAAAAAGGAAGATCACAGCGATGAATAGATTCATGTTTAGCCTTGGTGTACTGATATTGTTGAGCGCATGCAGTCAAAATGAAACCGCCATCGAAGCGCCCAAGGCCCCGGAAATAAAAGCTGTTGCCGAACCAGCAGCGCCACCGGTGCCCGCCAAAAAGCCCGAGACACCGACACTCGAAGTCACCACCTTCTATGGCAAACCCTACAAGTTGTCAGAGCATCGAGGCAAATGGGTTGTTGTGAATTTCTGGGCGACCTGGTGCGAACCCTGCAAAAAAGAAATCCCCGATTTCAACAAGCTGGATGCGCAACGCGAAGACGTCGAATTTATCGGGCTTGCCTATGAAGAAATCGAGCGCGCCGACATGGATGCATTCTTGAAAGTCATTCCGATTAATTATCCGATGGCGATTCTGGATGTCTACAGCCCACCTGCCGATTTCGATACGCCGGTAGGATTACCCCTGACCTATGTGATTGCACCTGATGGCAAAGTGGCCAGCAAGTTTCTCGGCCCGGTGACATTGGCGGATCTGGAAAAAGTTATCGCTACCCCGGGCAGTGCCAGCACGAAAAAATGATTCGCCGGCAGTTCACGGTTTACGGAAAAGTGCAGGGTGTCTGGTTTCGCGCCAGCACCCGGGAGCAGGCCTTGGCACTAGGCCTGAGTGGTTTTGCCGGCAATCTTGCCGATGGCTCTGTGCAGGTTCATGCGCAAGGCGATGCAGGCAATCTGGACAAGCTCGAGCAATGGTTACGGCAAGGCCCAGCCTTGGCAAAGGTCAGTCGGGTGGAAATCCTAGAGATTGAGCCGCGTTTATCCGAGCGCGGTTTCGGTATCTGTTAATTTACTCTTGCTGCTGCTTTTGTTCGCCGCGTAACCCGAACAGCATGGTGATATTGATCCGGCGATTTTCATAACCATCCTTGAAATTGAAATTGTCGGTAGCGTGAAATAAATCGGAATTGAAAACCACGGCGCGATTTTGCCGATACGGCACCACGATTTCCCTTGCCTCGTTATCGCGCAGAAATTGCTGCACACGCGCTTGTGCCTGTTCGGTGCCACTGTTGAAATCGTTGAAATTCCAGTCTGCCGGTGCCGCCTTGTCCCAGATTCGCAGGCCGCCAGAGTTTTCATCCAGATTCGCATCGTCCGGTGTAATCCAGAAATTCAGATTTACCGCGGCAACGTCGCCGTGCAGCTGGATGCCGCGCAATTGGCTATCATATTTGAAGGCCCACATTTGCATCAGCGGATAGGCACCGAATATCTTCGGAAACTTGAGTTTTAATTCATCGCAAATCTGTAGCAACAGGGGGTCAGTAAACCCGTTTTCAAACACCGCTCCCAGATAACCGTCGGGATGATTGAAATCGAACCAGATTGTAGACTCGAGGCAGTATCGTCTCAGCGCCTGCAGGGCGCCCGGCGAGAGCAGGTTGTCGATCCAGGTAATGCCGGGTTCTCTGGCGAAATAATCCGTTTCCACCGAAACCGTGTCCAGCGATTCGGAGAGCGCGGTGCCTGAAAAGTCGGTGGACTGCAAATGCAGTAAACGATTGAAGTGTGTCTGCATGCCGCCAAAAATATCATCGGGAATCGGAATGATTTCGGTACGGGTGACATTCGGTAACGCGTTTAATATTTCCCGGTATCGGGAAGCAAGATCGGAAAATTTCGCGTATTCGAGTGTCTTCGATAAATAATCGAATTGCTCGATGTCGTGTTCGATCTTCGCGCGCGTGAGAAATCGATGTTCCTTGAGATTACTCAAGTTGCCTGAATTTGCCTCGAATCGTTTGCTGGTGGCGAAGTCAAAATCAAGCGCCGCTTTGCGCAGGTCACCCAGTTCTTTCAAGATGGTGGCACGACTGCGGCGACACTCTGGATTATCGGGCGCCAGCAAACAAGCTTGTTCGGCGGCCTTCACTGATTCATCGAGTAACTTCAGCTCACGCGCTGCGTGGCTCAGTAGCGCCCAGGCAGCGGCAGACTGATTGGCAAGGGAAATGGCTTTCTTCGAGTGCTCATAAGCTCCCTGATATTCCTCGCAGTCGATTAACAGTGCGGCCATGCTTTGATGAAGTTTTGCGTTTGCAGGTGCCAATGCGAGTGCTTTAAGGAACGCATCTTCCGATTCACCCAGACGACCAAGCAAATGCAGCGTTTGTGCGGCCAGCACGTGACATTCAAGTTGTTCGGGTTTCAGTTGCTGCGCCTGCCGGAATTTTTCGACCGCCTTTTCGAGTTCGTTTCTTTGTGAATGAATAAGTCCGGAGCAAAAAACATGCCCAAAATAAGCAGGGTTTTTCATTGCCGCTTTATGGTTTAAATCGGAAGCCGCATCCAGTGCACCAAGGCCGATCAACTTGAAAATACAGTCTGCCGTTAGTTCGGGATTGAAGTTGTCAAGCGCAGCGGAATGGCTGAACGATGCTATGGCATCGTCGTGCATTCCAGTGGCCTGCGCGATGACGCCGGCGAAATAATGCACGCGTGCATCGTCCAGTCGGCGAAGCGGGTCGAGAAAAAAATCGGCCTTTGCAAAATCATTATGCTGAATACACTGCATAACCGATTGCAGTGATTGTTCAAGTTGCCGGGTATCGTATTGCATGCGTGGCTCATTTTTCGACTTTGATGGGTTTTACCGCCGTGCTGAACTTCTCTTTTCCTGGTTTTCCCCTCAACGGCGGAAACTCGATTTTCGCATCCGGAAGTTTGTGATCGGGAATGCGCTTGAGTAAGTCCCCGATCATCGTGATGCGGCCTTGTTTCTGACTATTGAAGTCGACCACGGTCCACGGCGCAAATTTGGTATGGGTCGCATTGAACATGTCGTCGCGGGCCTTGCCGTATTCGGAATATTTTTCCCTAGCTTTCACATCGATCGGGGAAAGTTTCCAGCGTTTGGTCGGGTCTTGTACGCGTTCGGCAAACCGTTCTTCCTGTTCTTCCTGATCCACCGAAAGCCAATATTTGAATAGCAGGATGCCTTCGTCCACCAGCATTTTTTCGAAAATCGGGACCTGTTTCAGAAATTGCGTGACTTGTTCCGGCGTGCAAAAGCCCATCACTTTCTCGACGCCGGCACGGTTGTACCAGGAGCGATCAAATAAAACCATTTCGCCGGCGGAAGGCAGGTGGGCGATGTAACGCTGAAAATACCATTGGGTTTTCTCGACATCACTGGGTTTGGATAAGGCCACACTGCGGCAATGCCGTGGCGGCAAGCAGGAGGTGATGGTATTGATCACGCCGCCTTTGCCTGCGGTATCACGGCCTTCAACAATTACCAGTACACGCTTGCCAGTGTGCTGCAACCATCGCGCCACTTGGTTCAATTCGATTTGCAAAGGTTCCAGTGCTTTCTCGTATTCTTTGGATTTCATGGCGTGTCCTTGTGGGTGTGCGTTAGGAGCGAAGGAAGTCGCGATAAATGCTGCCATATCTGTCGCGACTTCCGTCGCTCCTACGGGAATCATTCCCGCAATCGTGGCCTCAAATTTGCCAGATTACAGGGCTTGGTACGTGAATCCAATTGAGCGCGAATCAGTTTTTCCCAAGCCGTTTTGCAGGCCGATGTGGAGCCTGGCAGGCAGAACACGAATGTATTATTCGCCAGCCCTGCAAGCGCCCGCGACTGCAAAGTGGAGGTGCCGATTTCATCGAAACTCAGTACCCGAAACATTTCGCCAAAGCCCGGCATTTCCTTGTCGAGCAAGGGCCCGACGGCTTCGGGGGTTGAATCACGCCCGGTAAATCCAGTGCCGCCATTGACCAAAACGCCATCGATTTTTTCTTCGGCAATCCATTGCGACAATTTTGCCCGCAATAAATATTTATTGTCCGGCAGCAAGGCCCGGTCGAATAAATGATGCCCCTCGTTTTTCAGCGCATCGCAAAGAAAATCGCCGGAGCTGTCGTTTTCAAAACTGCGGGTGTCTGATACCGTCAGTACGCAGAGATTCAAGGCGGTAAACTCGGCGCTGGCACTCATGCGGCCTCCGTCAGGATTTTCAGTTCATCGACCTGGCTTTCCCGAGTGAGTACGTTGACCAGTTCGTCCATGTCGCCGGCAATGATCTGCGGCAATGCATACAAGGTTAAACCATCGACGCGATGATCGGTAATGCGTCCTTGCGGAAAGTTGTAGGTGCGTATGCGCTGGCTGCGATCCCCGCTGCCCACTTGCAGACGACGTTCCTGTGCCTGTGTTGCCTGTTGCTTGCTGACTTCGGCTTCATAGAGTTTTGATTTCAGCAACGACATCGCCTGGGCACGATTTTTATGCTGGCTGCGCTGGTCCTGGCATTCGACAATCAGGCCGCTCGGCAAATGCGTAATGCGAATGGCAGAGTCGGTTTTGTTGACGTGTTGCCCACCGGCACCGGAAGCGCGAAACGTGTCGACTTTCAAATCGTTGGGACGAATGTCGATTTCGTCGATCTCTTCCAGCTCGGGAAGAATCGCAACGGTAGCAGCCGAAGTGTGAATCCGGCCTTGGGTTTCGGTGTCGGGCACGCGTTGCACGCGATGGGTGCCGGATTCGAATTTGAATTTCGAATACGCCCCTTTACCTTCGATACGCGCGATGATTTCCTTGTAACCGCCGTGTTCGCCTTCGCTGGCTGAAATAATTTCAACTATCCATTTTTTCTTTTCGGCATAGCGGGCATACATGCGAAATAAATCGCCGGCAAAAATGGCAGCTTCATCGCCGCCGGTGCCGGCACGCACTTCGAGAAATAAATTGGCGTCATCGCGAGGGTCTTTGGGGATCAGCAACAAGGCCAATTGTTCATCGAGCTCGGCAATACGTGTTTGCGCCGCCGGAATTTCTTCTTCGGCCAATTCCCGCATCTCGGGATCGCTGCGCATGTGTTCGGCCGATGCCAGGTCTTTTTGTGCCAGGCGATAGAGCGCCAGATTATTGGCGACCGGCTCCAGCTGTGAATATTCTTTCGAGAGTGCCCGAAATTTCTGGTTGTCGTTGATCACCGAAGGCTCGGAAAGCAAGTGCCCGACCTCTTCATAGCGTTCGGCCAGAATTTCCAGTTTTCGCAGCAGGCTAGGTGTCATTGAATTTGAATCACTTGTCGTTGTCTTGTTCGTCGCTTGAATACAGTTTTTCGGCAGCGCGCAATAAATCGGCATCGCCACGCAAGGCCGCCTGTCTCAAGGCTGCCGTGGGTGCGTGAAGCAATTTATTGGTGAGCTGGTGGGCCAGTACCGTCATGACCGAGTGTGGGTCCTGTCCGTTGGCCAATTGTTCCTTGGCCTGTTCGAGCAGGGCGTCCCGCGTTTGCACACCATGCGAGCGCAAGCTTTTCAGCGCATTTTGGTTGCCCTGTGCCTGCGACCACGCCCAGAAATGCTGAACCTGTAAATCGATGATGACCTCGGCTTCGTTGGCCGCTTCGCGCCGCGAGGCCCGATTGTCTTCAATCACCTGTTCAAGATCATCAACGGTATAAAGATAGACATCCGGCAATTGCGCCACATCGGCCGCAATATCGCGCGGCACGGCTAGATCCAGCAAAAACATCGGTTTGTGCTTGCGGGCTTTCAGGGCATTTTTCAGCATGGCTTTGGTCAAAATCGGTTCGCGGCTTGCCGTTGCACTAATCACGATGTCGGCTTCGAACAAATGTCGGTCAATGTCCTGCAAGGGCAGGGCAACGCCGCCATGTTGGGTCGCCAGCGTCTGTGCGTGTTCCAAGGTGCGGTTGGCAATCAGCAAGCGTTTTACTTTCGCATCGCTTAGGTGCCGGGCCGAGAGTTCGATGGTGTCGCCCGCGCCGATCAGCATCACGCTCGCTCGGTCCAGTTCACTGAATAAACGTTGTGCCATGCGGACGGCAGCATAGGCTACCGACACCGGGTGCGCACCAATACGCGTATCGGTACGAACACGCTTGGCCACCGAAAAAGTTTGCTGAAACAAGCGGTCAAGCAAGCCGTTGACGGTGCTGGCATCACGTGCCGCCTGCCAGGCGGTTTTCACCTGCCCGAGAATTTGCGGCTCGCCCAAAATCAGGGAGTCAAGCCCTGCCGCGACACGGAACAAATGCCGGACGGCATCGGCATCATCGTGCTGATAACAATACGTTTTCAGCGAGTCGGCCGAGAGGCCGTGCTGCTTCGAAAGCCATTCCTTTAGCTGGTTTTCAGCGCCTGGGTCGATCTGCGCGTAAATTTCGGTGCGGTTGCAGGTCGAAAGCACCGCCGCTTCATGGACGCCGCTCAATGCATGCAAGCCTTTCAGGGCCTCCGGCAGCGACCCGGCTTCAACCGCCACCGTTTCGCGCAATGCGATGGGTGCGGTTTGGTGATTGAGACCGAGTGCGATGAAGGGCATGAATGGATGCTGCTGGGGTATGCTATTGGCGGATTCTGCATATTCTAACGTATTGGTGTTCCAATGATTTTTCGAGTGTTTGCGCTTGGGCTTTTTTTGCTGTCCGAGCCCCTGCTGTCCGAACCGTTGATCGACGAGAAAAGTCAGGCGCTAGCCTCGGTCATGGCGGCGGAATACGCCCTGCAAAACAACGACATCAAAACCGCAGCGCTCGAGTACATCAAGGCCGCGCAGTTAGGCAAGGATACCGGTTTGGCCGAACAGGCCGTCCGATTGGCCATGAGCGAAAACCTGACCGACATTGCACGCATGGCGCTGGCCAGATGGCATGCGCTGGCACCGGATTCCGCCGATATGTGGGCTATGCATCTTCGTCTTGCGATGCGCTTGGGCGAAGCGGAATCGGCGTTTATTTTTTCGAAAAAAATACTGAGCTACGGCACCGCCGAATACGGCAATCAATGGATGGATGTCTTGCGTTCGGAAAAATCCGACGAGGGCGTGATGTCGCGTGCGGTGTTGCGTCATATCGCCGGCGGTAGCGCGATGCCCGATAACGTTCAGATATGGATTCAGGTTTTATTCCTCGCCGAAGCTCTTGAAGAGCCGGTGGCTGCGCTAGCCCTGAGTGAAAAAATAGCCGATAAATTTCCGGAAGATCCACGCGCATTACTGATTGGCGCTTCGGTATTGCGTGAAAAAGGCGATGAGTCAGCAGCGATCGACATGGTTCGCAAGGCGAGCACCTTGCAGCCACAAAATAACTGGGTCAAGCAAACAGTGCTGTCCGAATTTACCCAGTTGCATGCCTGGCTGGAGGCCGAGAAATATTTAGCCAGCGGGCCTCAGGATGAAAATGCCTGGCTGATGCGCGGCCGGTTGATGCTTGAAGCCGAACAGCAAGATGTACTTGCTAATTTTCTAGTCGTATTGCAGCTGCAACACCGCCAGCCGAGCCAGAAAATGCAGCTGCTATTGGGGCAGTTGACAGAATCACTAGGGCGCTGGAGTGATGCCGAGCGTTGGTATCGCGGGGTTGAAACCGGTGCCGAGCGCGAACGCGCTCGCCTACGCTTGCCCGTGGTGCTGACCAAGCAGAATCGCTGGGATGAAGCATTTGCGCAGCTTCACGCGATGCAGAAAGATGAAGCGCTGGACGGTGAGTTTGTCCGCGATAGTTATCTGGTCGAATCCGATTTGTGGGCAAAACGTAATGGGGATGCCCAGGCGATGAAAGCGCTGCAGCGCGGCCTGGCTATTTTTGAAGCCGATCCTTTGCTGTTGTATGGGCGTGCGATGCACCACGCCAGCCAAAACCGGATCGATGCGGCACTGGCCGATCTGAAAAAAATAATTGACGACAATAACCAAAACGCCGAGGCCTTGAACGCTTACGGTTATACCTTGGCGCAGCACAGGCGGCAGTATGATCAGGGGCTGCCCTATGTTGAAAAAGCATTGAAACTCAGGCCCGGTTCGGCATCAACGATGGATAGCCTGGGCTGGATTAAATTCATGCAGAAAAAATACGACGAGGCCCAGCACTGGCTCGAGAAAGCATGGCATCGATCGAAGGATGCGGAAATTGCAGCCCATCTGGGCGAGGTTTACTGGGCGCGCGGTTTAAAAGACGATGCACGCAAAGTCTGGTCGCAAGGACAGGCCATCGACCCGAACTATTCTCAATGGCCGCTGCTCCGGAAAAAGTATTTGCCATGAAAAAGGTTTTTCTTGTTTTTGCCTGCCTGTTATTGCCCGCGTGCCAGTCTGCCGTGAGGCCCGATAACCATGTCGCCAATATGCAGCGGCAAGTCGAACGTGAAGCTGTCTTGCAAAAACACAATCACTGGAATTTCCGGGGCCGTGTGGCGATCAGCGATGGCCAGCAGGCTGGCACTGTAAAAATGTTTTGGCAGCAGCAGGGCGAACAATTCGATATTGAAATATCCTTGCCGATCAGTAACCAAAAATATCGATTGCGAAATATCGATAACACGGTTCGACTTGAATCCTACGGACTCGCCACGATCGAAGGCAGCAGTGCAGAAGCCGTGCTGATGCAGGTAACGGGGTGGCGTATCCCCTTCGATGACATGCAGCTCTGGCTGCGCGGGATGCGTTCAGATAGCGCCACTGCCATTGAGTTTGGGCCCTCCGGTCTGCCGGCAACGTTTAGTGAGAAGGGGTGGCGGGTGGATTACCGAGTATGGAATTCGGCCGTTACGCCGATGCCGATAAAAGTGTTCGCAAGTACGAAATCCGGCGGTGGCAATGCAAGTGTCCGACTTCAGATAGAGAGCTGGGACACGCATTGAGTAAATATTCCGTCAACGAGGGCTGGAGCACATGGCCGGCGCCGGCAAAGATCAATTTGTTTTTACAGATTACCGGCCGGCGCGAGGATGGTTATCACTTGCTTCAGACGGTTTTTCAATTGCTCGATTGGGGCGATAGTGTGCATGTCCGGCTGCGCGACGATGCTCAAATAATTCGTGCCGGTGATGCGAATTACGGTGTTGCCGAAGCGAATGATTTAATTATTCGTGCGGCAAAGCTATTGCAGGCGAGCACAGGGATAACCCGGGGCGCAGAGCTTGCTGTTACCAAGCAAATTCCTCTAGGCGGAGGATTTGGTGGCGGCTCATCCGATGCCGCCACCGCGCTGGTGGTGTTGAATTTCCTTTGGCAGGCTGGCTTGAGCATTGATGAACTGGCCGGGATTGGCCTGTCGCTTGGCGCAGATGTGCCGGTTTTTGTGCGCGGCCATAGTGCCTGGGCCGAGGGGGTAGGTGAAAAATTAATGCCGATGGATTTGCCGCAGGCCGCTTATTTATTGGTGGATTCGGGGGTAAGTGTGCCGACCCGTGAACTTTTTCAAACTTTGGAATTGACTCGAAATGCCGCTCCGGCGACAATAGCGGACTTCGTTTCAGGAAAAGTGCTCGGGAATGCCTTCGAGCCAGTGTTGCGGGCAAGAGAAAAGACAGTCGACAGACTGCTCAGCTCTCTGTCCCAACTAGGCCCAGCAAGCTTGACCGGTACTGGTGGTGGTTGTTTCATCAGGTTTAACACCCTTGCTGAAGCCCAGGCTGCACACCAGAGTTTGCCTCCAGGCTACCAAGCCTGGGCTGCAAATGGCGTAAATAGCTCGCCCTTGTTGGCGCGCTTGAGTACCGGACCAACGAAACGAGACTTGTAGGGGCGTCGCCAAGCGGTTAAGGCACCAGGTTTTGATCCTGGCATTCGTAGGTTCGATTCCTTCCGCCCCTGCCATTTATTAACGCGTTTCACCACATCGGAAGACCACCATGAGCATGCAGAATCTGCTGGTTTTCTCAGGTAACGCCAATCTTCCGCTAGCCAAGGCAGTCTGCCGGGAATTGTCGGTGCCGATGGGAAAAGCCTTGGTTGGCAAGTTTTCCGATGGTGAAGTTCAGGTTGAAATTGAAGAAAATGTAAGGCGTCAGGAAGTGTTCGTCATTCAATCGACGTGCGCACCAACGGCCGAGAATTTCATGGAATTGCTGGTCATGGTGGATGCGCTCAAGCGCGCCTCGGCCGGCAGTGTTACCGCAGTCGTGCCGTATTTGGGCTATGCAAGGCAAGATCGCCGTCCGCGCTCTGCCCGGGTGCCGATTACCGCGAAAGTGGCCGCAAAAATGTTTTCGGCAGTGGGCACTGATCGTGTATTAACCATCGACCTGCATGCTGACCAGATTCAAGGTTTTTTTGATATTCCGGTCGATAACGTCTATGCCTCGCCCATCTTGTTGGCCGACATTTGGCGTAACCAAGGTACCGATAATGTGATGGTGGTATCGCCTGACGTTGGTGGTGTGGTGCGCGCACGGGCTATCGCCAAACGCTTGGACGATGCCGATTTGGCCATTATCGACAAACGTCGCCCACGGGCGAATGTTTCGACGGTCATGAATATTATTGGTGATGTCGAAGGCCGCACCTGCGTGCTGGTTGACGATATCGTGGATACCGCAGGCACCTTGTGTGCCGCGGCAGCGGCACTGAAACAGCATGGCGCCAAACGTGTGGTCGCCTACTGTACTCATGCCGTCTTGTCAGGCGCTGCGATTAATAACATCACGGGCTCGTCTTTGGATGAGCTAGTGGTCACCGATACGATTCCATTGTCCGATGCTGCCCGTGCCTGTGGCCGTATTCGCCAACTGGGCGTAGCGGAATTGTTGGCTGAAACCATTCGACGCATAGCGTTGGGCGAATCGGTCAGCACGCTGTATGTGGATTAAAAATTCTCGATAGCCGCACGGCTATCGAAAACCGCTCACTTGGTCGCGAGTGAGTGTTATCGCCGTCGCGAGACGGTTCATTTAAAGAAAGGTAGAACCATCATGGCAACTCACGCAATTAATGCCAGTGCCCGCAAAGACGAAGGGAAAGGTGCGAGCCGCCGCTTACGTCACAGCGGTTTCACTCCGGCCATCATTTACGGCGGCACAACTCCTCCAGCTTCCATCCAGTTTGACCACAATCCATTGTGGCTGGCGACTCAGAACGAGTGGTTCTACTCCTCGATTCTGGAGCTCAGCGTCGATGGCAAAATGGAAAAAGTGTTGTTGCGCGATATGCAACGTCACCCGTTCAAGCAACTCATCTTGCATCTGGATTTCCAGCGCGTCGATGAAAACACCGCTATCCGCTTCAATGTTCCATTGCACTTCCTGAATCAGGAAAAATCACCTGCCGGTAAAATTGCAGGCATCCTGGTATTGCATGAATTGAATGAAATCGAAGTGCTGTGCCTGCCACGCGATTTGCCAGAATTTGTTGAAATCGATTTGGTGGCTTTGGAAGTCGGCAATATCATTCATATGTCGGATCTGAAATTGCCAGCGGGCGTTACTCTGCCAGCATTGAAACTCGGCAAGAAGCACGATCTGGCCGTGGTTATCGCCAAACATGCTCGTGAAGAGGCCGAAGACATTGCCGCGCCAGCCGCTGAAGTGCCCTCGACCAAGTCGGCTAAAGCCGGTGCAGCGCCTGCTGCTCCTGCCAAACCAGCTGCCAAGAAGAAATAATTTTCCGGGTGCGAGCTTCGGCTCGCACTTCGGTGCATATTTATGGATGCTGGATTACGTCTTATTGTCGGCCTCGGTAACCCCGGTGCCGAACACGCCAAAACCCGGCATAACGCCGGGTTTTGGTTTATTGACGCGCTGGCAGAAAAAGCCGGTGCGCGCTTCGGTCTGGAATCAAAGCTGCATGGAGAGACCGCCAAGATTCAGCTGGCTGGTCAGACGATTTATTTATTGAAACCAGCCACCTTCATGAATGCCAGCGGTCGTTCCGTGATAGCGGCACTGCGTTACTGGAAGATCGAGCCGGAAGAGTGTTTGCTGGCGCACGATGAACTCGATATGCCACCAGGCACCGCGCGTTTAAAGTTTGATGGCGGACACGGCGGTCAAAATGGCGTGAGGGACACCATGGCTCTGTTGGGGCACGGGAAATTTCACCGATTAAGGGTTGGTATAGGTCACCCGGGCCACAAAGATAAGGTCACACCCTGGGTATTGGGCAAGCCGGGCAAAGATGACGAAGCGTCCATCTTGCGCGCCATCGATGAGGCCATTGCAGTAATGCCGCTCTGCATCGAGGGTAATTTCCATGACGCAATGACGAAGTTGCATACACCGAAGTCGTGAGTGGTGAGCGGTTTTATGAACGATGCGAGTTCATGACGGACCTCTGACAATTCACTGCTGCTTAAATTCTTTACGGGAACACGAACATGGGTATCAAATGCGGCATTGTTGGGCTTCCCAACGTCGGCAAATCGACTTTATTCAATGCACTGACCAAAGCAGGCATTGCGGCGGCCAATTTTCCGTTCTGCACTATCGACCCCAATGTTGGCGTGGTGCCGGTGCCGGATCCGCGCCTGAGCCAACTGGCCGATATCGTCAAACCACAGAAAACCATCCCAACCTCGGTCGAATTCGTCGATATCGCCGGTTTGGTCGCAGGTGCTGCCAGCGGCGAGGGCTTGGGCAATAAGTTTTTGGCGCATATTCGTGAAACCGACGCCATTTGCCATGTCGTGCGTTGCTTTGAAAATGCCGACATTATTCACGTCAATAATAAAATCGACCCCTTGTCGGATATCGATACCATTGATACCGAGCTGGCCTTGGCCGATTTGGATTCCGTAGAAAAAGCATTGAATCGCGCCGAAAAGCTGGCTAAATCCGGCGATAAAGACGCTCAGGCGCGTAAACCGGTCTTGGTGAAAGTGCGGGAAGCCTTGGATCAAGGCAAGCCTGCACGAGTCGCAGGCCTGGATGCTGATGAAAAGGCATTAATCCGAGATTTGTTCTTATTAACGCTTAAACCGGTGCTATATGTCGCCAACGTCCTCGAAAATGGTTTTGAAAACAATCCGTTTCTTGACAAGGTCCGCGAGCGTGCTTTAACCGAAGGCGCGGAAGTGGTGCCAGTATCGGCGGCCATTGAAGAAGAGATGTCCCAGCTTGAAGACGCCGATCGCGCCGAATTTTTGGCTGAAATGGGTCTGGATGAGCCTGGCTTGAACCGCCTGATCCGCGGAGCTTACAAGCTGCTCGGTCTACAAACCTATTTCACCGCTGGCGTTAAGGAGGTTCGTGCCTGGCAGGTTCGGGCTGGCTCAACCGCGCCACAGGCGGCTGCGGTGATTCATACCGACTTTGAAAAAGGCTTTATCCGGGCTGAAACCATCGCATTCGACGATTTCATCAAATACAAAGGCGAGTCTGGTTCCCGTGATGCTGGTCGTTTGCGCCTCGAAGGCAAGGAATATCTGGTTCAGGAAGGCGATGTGCTGCACTTCCGTTTCAATGTTTAATGATCAAGGGCATGAATTGTTGCTATTTTGCCGTTGACAAAAACAGCTGATCCCGCCAAAATTGCGGGCTTCCTGACGGAGGGATACCCAAGCGGCCAACGGGGGCAGACTGTAAATCTGCTGCTTCACAGCTTCGGTGGTTCGAATCCACCTCCCTCCACCAGTCAGAAAACAGTTTTTTGCGTGATGTTCTTGAAGATTTTTGTTTTGG
>JAYWIC010000034.1:0-4354 GCA_043789195.1 Arenimonas sp.
ATCCTGCATTCCCTCATAGGCACGCAGTAATAAATCCAGATCGCTGGTACCGCGGCTGTATAAATAAGTCTCCGGCAAAAAACGGCCTTCCGGATGCACGCCACTTGCGCCTAGTTTGGCCATCAGCTCGGCATCACTGAGTTGATCGGTAAGGTGTTCGATATGTCCGGAATCTTTTAGCGCCTTTCTCAAATCACGAAAATTCCAACCATCGATCAAGGCGAATTTTCGCTGAATGATGTCGCCGTCTTTAATTCGTTGCAAAATTGTGCGCGGACTCAAGCCCGAGGTAATCGCGTAATCACCGACTTGCATATGCGAAGCGACTTTCGTTTCTCTGGAAAGCGCCTTCCATTCGAAGTCGCTACCTTGCGCAATACCCAGCGCTCGGATTTTTTTCAACACATTATGAAAACCATCACCTGATTCCACCGACAGGATGCGTTCTTCAGAACTCATCATCAGGCTTTTGTCGGCGAAAGCCTGATAGTGCTGCCAGAGCAGCCCTATCGCAATGATGGCCATCAAGACCAGCAATACAAAAGTCTTTTTGATGCGTCCCTTGGTGATTTTCTTACGCGCCACTTTCTTCTCCCCATGCAAATGCCGGCTGTTCCATTGCCAGGCGAGTTTGCAATTCCCTGATTTCCTTGTCCATCGTGAATACAGATTCACCCAGACGATTGACGCTTAGGATACCGCGCACGGCATTGCAAATAAAAACTGCCCCGGCCTGTTCTACTTGAGACCTCGACAAATGGGCTTCCCGTATATGCGGCCATTGTTTCAACACCCAAGCCCGCGCAATTCCCGCAATACCGGAGCGATCAAGCTTCGGCGTTAGCCATTGCTCGCCAAGTTTTACAAACACGTTGGCCGAGGTTGCACAGACGGCATTATCATCCTGATCGCACATCAGCCCGTCAAAAATGGTCTCGTCCTGCCATTCATTACGCGCCAACACTTGTTCAAGCCGATTGAGGTGTTTGATACCGGCCAAAAGTGGCTGTTGTGATAAACGGGTTTCGCACCAACGCAGATTGACGCCATTATGCAGGGTGGCCGGAACGGGATGCACTGAAATAATAACTCTTGGGTCTTGATGGATGGGGGCTGCGTAACCGCGCCCACCCACGCCCCGCGTCAATATAATTTTCAGTACACAGCGATTTTCACCCGACAATAATTTATTCGTTACTTTGCGAACCATGGTTTCATCAGGCACCGGAATTTTTAGCGTTTGCGCGCCATACACTAATCGTTGCCAATGCTCATGCCACCACACCGGTTCGCCGGCATGCACCAGAAGCGTTTCGAAAACACCATCGCCATAAGCCAAACCGCGATCATTCGATGCCAACGATTCATCGAGCCCTGCAAGATTGATCACGCGCGATTTCATACGTCGGCACCCAATGCGCGCAACAGGCCTTTGGCTTTCGCCCGGGTTTCCTGCAACTCATGCTCGGCGACGGAATCCACCACGATGCCCGCGCCTGCCCGTAGTTCGCATTTTTCTTGCGACAGCCAGGCACTGCGAATCAGGATATTTAAATCCATATCGCCGTTGTGATTCAAATATCCCATGGCGCCGGTATACGGGCCACGGGCTTCGGCTTCAAGCTCGGCGATGATTTCCATGCAACGCACTTTCGGGCAACCGGTAATCGTGCCGCCGGGGAAAACTGCAGCAATCACTTGTCCAGGCGTCACCTCCGCACGCAAGCGACCACGGACATTTGAAACGATATGATGCACATGCGCGTAACTTTCAACGCCCATCAACTCATCAACATGTACGCTACCGGGTTCGCAGACGCGGCCCAAATCATTGCGTTCCAGATCGATCAGCATGACGTGCTCGGCGCGCTCTTTCGGATGTCCGACTAATTCTTGAATGCGATGCCCGTCATCGTCGCCCGGAAAGCGCGGGCGCGTCCCCGCAATTGGACGCGTTTGCACCTCACCGCCATGACAAGATACCAATCGCTCCGGCGATGAACTCAGCAGCGCCCAATCTTGATGGATCAAGGAACCGGCGAACGGCGCAGGATTATGTCGGCACAGGGATTGATACAGGGATGCAGGTTCCGGCGTTTCGGCAAATTCGGCACACCAGGCACGCGATAAATTGACCTGGAAAGTATCACCCTGCCGCAAGTATTGATGAATTTTTTTAACGCCGCCGAGGAATTTTTCCGGCGCTTCTTCATTGATGAATTGCGGCTTTGACAGTGCCGCAATTGGGGCCAGATTTCCTAAAGCGGCAATATCTTCCTGAAGCCTGACCTGTACTTCAACATTATCGGTCTCAGCGATAAAAAAAACGTCACCCGTGTTTTTATTTCGCAACAATGCCGCCGGACAACGCAGTGCCAGAGCCATCGGCAATGGAGTATCAGACACCGGAAGATTCAGACGTGATTCAATTTGACCCGCTAATTCATAGGCGAGAAATAATGCCCAACCGCCGCGAAACGGAATATCGGAATCGTGGTTTTCATTGGCTGTTTTATTCCACTCGGCATCGAGTACATCCAGAAATAATCCGGGCAACCTTTCACCGGAAAGGTTCCTCGTCTGGTTTCTGGCATCGCATATCAAGCCTTCGCCATTGGCGATAAACAGAAAATCCCAGCGCGACAATGTCTTACTATCGGCAACCGATTCCAGCAAGAGAGCATAACGATCGGGCGCATGACGCTGCAGATCGATAAATGACAAATGGCGAGGCAGCGCTTGCTGTATCACTTTGCCGCCTCGCTTTATTTAAACGGTTTTGAACACCAGGGTTCCATTGGTGCCGCCGAAGCCAAAGCCATTCGAAACCGCAACCGAAATTTTCTTTTCGCGCGCGATATTTGGCACATAATCCAAATCACAACCTTCGCCCGGATTTTCTAAATTAATCGTGGGTGGAATAACACCGGTATGCAAGGCCAGAATGGTGAAGATGGCTTCAATGCCGCCCGCAGCGCCCAGCAAGTGACCGGTCATCGACTTGGTCGAGCTGACCATGGTTTTGTAAGCGTGATCACCAAAGGCACGTTTCACTGCATGGGTTTCTGCCAAATCTCCGAGCGGCGTTGAAGTGCCATGTGCATTGAGATATTCCACTTGGTCGGCATTAACGCCGGCATCTTTCATCGCCATTGTCATACAGCGCGCCGGACCATCGCCATTTTCGCTGGGTGCCGTCATATGGAAGGCGTCCGAGCTAGCACCGAAACCGGCGAGCTCGGCATAAATTTTTGCACCGCGTGCTTTTGCATGTTCGTATTCTTCTAGAATCAACATGCCGGCACCGTCGCCGAGCACAAAACCATCGCGGTCCTTGTCCCATGGCCGCGAGGCGCGAAGTGGTTCATCGTTGCGGGTGGACATCGCTTTCATCGAACAGAAACCGGCCACCGATGTTGGCGTGGTGCCATGTTCCGCACCGCCGGCCACCATGACGTCGGCATCGCCGTACTGGATCATGCGCATGGCCATGCCGAAAGCATGATTCGCGCTTGCACAAGCAGACACCGCGGAAAAATTAGGGCCCTTGATGCCTTTCATGATCGTCAGCTGGCCCGGCAACATATTGATGATGGTGCTGGGAATATAAAACGGGGACACCTTGCGCGGACCGCCAACATGCAAGGCAATGGCATTGTCTTCAATACCGCGAACACCGCCGATACCCGAGCCAATCAATACGCCAATGCGCTCGGCATTGGCTTCGGTGATTTCAAGGCCACTGTCATCCAGCGCATCCAGACAGGCGCGCAGCCCGTAATGGATGAAAGTTTCCATTTTCTTGATGTCTTTCGGCGGCAGAAATGACTTATCGAAGTCGCGCACTTCACCGGCGATACGGGTTGCGTATTGCGTCGCATCGAAGTGGGTTATCTGGCCAATGCCGCAGCGACCATTTTTAATACTGTCCCACGCAGTTTCAAGAGTGTTGCCAATAGGCGAGACGATACCCATGCCGGTGATAACGACGCGACGCTTGCTCATAAAAACTCCACTACTCAAATACGGGAATCGGAAGTGATAATTGTAAATCCGTAGGCATTTTACGCCTATCCATAAAACACATAAATGCAAAGGCCGCGCATGCGCGGCCTCGACATTCAAACTAGCGTCAAAGCTTAGGCTTTGACATGTGCCTTGATGTAATCAATTGCTTGTTGCACGGAAGTGATTTTTTCAGCTTCTTCGTCCGGGATTTCGCACTCGAACTCTTCTTCAAGTGCCATCACCAACTCAACGGTGTCGAGCGAATCAGCGCCAAGATCATCAACGAAGGAAGCATTGTTGGTGGCTTCTTCTTCTTTGACGCCCAGTTGTTCTACTACGATCTTTT
>JAYWIC010000035.1:0-16421 GCA_043789195.1 Arenimonas sp.
GCCTGCCTGAGATCCTTCATCACCCAGCTAAATGCGATGCTGCGCGATGGCACCGAATGGGAGGCGGCAACTATCTGATGCAGACAGTTGCTCCTACAGTAGTTTTTGATTAACGGTGTTTAGATACCACGCATACACTTCTTCAATGCCCTGGCGCAAGGGAATACGCGCTTGCCAACCCAGCGCATGCAATCGGCTGACATCCATCAACTTGCGTGGCGTTCCGTCCGGCTTTCTCGCGTCGGTCAGGATTTTACCCTCGAAGCCGACAATCTCGGCCACCATTTTCGCCAGATCCATGATCGAAATATCATGGCCAACGCCAACGTTGAGAAACTGTTCTTCCGAATAATTCTTCATCAGGAATACTGAGGCATCGGCCATGTCGTCTACATGCAGAAATTCCCGCATCGGCGTCCCGGTTCCCCACATGACGTATTCGCAATCGCCACGCAGTTTTGCTTCGTGGATCTTCCGGATCATCGCCGGCAACACATGCGAGTTGGCCAGATCGAAATTATCGCCGGGGCCATACAAATTGGTCGGCATCAGGCTGATTGCGTTGAACCCGTATTGGCGTCGATAGGCCTCGCACATCTTGATACCGGCAATCTTCGCAATCGCATACCACTCATTGGTTGGCTCGAGCAGACCGGTCAACAGGTATTCTTCTTTCAATGGCTGCGGCGCCAGTTTTGGATAGATGCAGGACGAGCCCAAAAAACAAAGCTTCTTGACACCGTGCTGCCAGGCCGAATGAATCACATTGGTCTGCAGCGCCAGATTGTCACGCAGAAATTCGGCCGGATACTTACTGTTGGCATGTATGCCGCCGACTTTTGCCGCGGCAAGAAAAACATATTCGGGTTGTTCGTCACGAAAAAAACTTTCTACGGCAGACTGGCTGGTCAAATCGACTTCGGCACGCGAACGCAATAACAGATTATCGAATCCATCCTGCTGTAGGCGGCGAACGATGGCGGAGCCAACAAGGCCTTTGTGGCCGGCGACAAAAATGCGGCTGTTCTTTTGCATTATCTAGATCCACCCGTTGATCAAACGAAATTTGCCGGCCGTTTTGACTTGCTTGATGGCTTCCTCGACATTTCTCAAAAATAGAATATTACCGAATTGGCCCATCGTGCCGGAATCGGGCTTAAGTTCCCGGTTGATTGCGTCATATCGGTAAGGGCTGAAGCCATGCGACTTCAGAATTTCACTCACTGGCTGTTTGCTCTCATATCGCTGGTCACTGCCATTGTCTTCAATCAGGATACCCATCAAGCCCGGATCATTCAGAGCAGCATGTGCTCCGGACAAAACAAAAGCTTCGTATCCCTCTACATCAATCTTGATGAAGGACGCAGGGCCACTTTTATAAAAATCATCGAAGCGCCTAATCTGCACCAACTCGGTGGCATCGGAATTATCGTTAGCTGCAGCAACATGATTGACCGTGTCGTGACCTTTGGTGAAAAGAACCTCACCGTTCTCGTTGCCCAAAGCACATTGTTTTACCTCAACGTACTCTGAGACACGATTGAGACGAATATTATTTTCAAGGCGATCGCAGGTTGCCGGCGACGGTTCAAAGCTGGTGATGTTTTTCACGCCGGCAGCCGTTGCCAATATCGTGTACGAACCCACATTCGCGCCGATGTCATAAAACGCATCCCCCTCACGCAAAAAATGCAGGGCGAAGGCCATGTCGTCTGCTTCATGCAAACCACAGTAATAATTGCCAGTCGCGCCTGTCATGCCTCGCTCGATAAACAGCCGACGATCATTTATGAAGGGCAAAGCCGCTGGATAAGGCAGTAAGCGTGAGGCGAGCTGCCAGCGGAAAAATCTACACAAAGCAGAAATTCGGCCTCCCTTGTTAAGCGGGTGGCCGAAAATGTATCGGGTTGTGCTTAACAAGCCCACTATGAATTACTCATGATGGTTCGATACCCGATATCCGGCTTCATTGACCATCGTATCGCGACGCGCAATTTCCAGATCGCAGGCCATCATTTCTTTCACCAGGTCGGCAAACGGCGTGGTTGCTTCCCAGCCAAGCTTGGCTTTCGCCTTGCTGGCATCGCCAAGCAGGGTCTCGACTTCGGCAGGACGAAAATAGCGACTGTCGATGGCGACAATCTTCTGGCCGACTTTGGCGCGCGAATCTGCCGGCACGCTTTCAATCACGCCATATTCGTCGGCTTCTTTGCCATGCCAGGCAATACCGATTCCCAATTCTTTCGCTGCCTGATTCACGAAATCGCGAACCGAATATTGTTCGCCGGTCGCGATCACAAAATCTTCTGCTTCTTCCTGTTGCAGCATCAGCCACATGGCTTCGACGTAATCACGGGCATGGCCCCAATCGCGACGCGCATCGAGATTCCCGAGATACAGGCAATCCTGCAGGCCGAGATGGATACGCGACAAGGCGCGGGTAATTTTCCGGGTCACGAAGGTTTCGCCACGCAATGGCGATTCGTGATTGAACAAGATGCCATTGCAGGCATACATGCCGTAGGACTCGCGATAGTTCACGGTAATCCAGTAGGCATAAAGTTTGGCCGCGCCATAAGGCGAGCGTGGATAAAAAGGCGTGGTTTCTTTCTGCGGGGTTTCCTGCACCTTGCCGTATAGCTCGGAGGTCGAGGCCTGATAGAAGCGGGTTTTCTTTTCCATTCCGAGAATGCGAATGGCTTCCAGAATTCTCAGAGTCCCCATCGCATCGGAATTGGCAGTGTATTCCGGTGTTTCGAACGAAACCTGTACGTGGCTTTGTGCACCGAGATTATAGATTTCGTCCGGCTTTACCTGCTGGATTATACGAATCAGATTGGTCGCATCGGTCAGATCACCATAATGCAAAACAAAATGCCGGTTCGATTCATGCGGATCTTTGTACAAATGATCAACGCGATCGGTATTGAACGATGAGGCCCGGCGTTTAATGCCATGCACTTCGTAGCCCTTGGCCAGCAGCAGCTCTGCCAGGTAGGCGCCGTCCTGGCCGGTAACGCCGGTAATCAATGCTTTTTTCACTTTGTGTTTCCTTTTGACTGCGCCGGGGCTTGCATGCCCCGGCTCATGGAGTCGTTTAAATGCTGAAGTAAATTATGCCATTGCTCGTGAGCGCCGGCGCGGGAAAAACGGGTTTGTAATAGTTGTCTGGCGGCCAGGCCATAACGGAGGCAAGTATCGGGGTTGGCAGCCAATTCGAGAACACGTTCGGCAAGCAGATCGGAATTGCCCTGAGGTACGATAAATCCGCATTCATTGGCCTTGATCAGCCTTGCCAATTCGCCATCTTCATCGCCGATAAATGCCATGCCGCGCTCGGACGCTGCAATCCCGTAAAACTTGCTGGGGACAATATGACCTTCTAGTTCGGGCTTCAGGCTAACCAAATGCAAGTCGGCTGCCGCCATGGAGTCCGATAATTTCTCGAGAGCTTGGTAAGGCTGAAAAATAATGGACAAGAGGCCCGCCTGGGATGCACGCGAACGTAATTGGTCGTAACCGTGACCCCCACCGATAATCAGAAATACGATATGGCAGGCATCGCGCAATTTCCATGCGGCGTCAAAAATGGTGTCCGTATCATGCGCTCGCCCGAGATTACCCGAATAGCTGACAACGAACTTATCCGACAAATGCAGTGACTCGCGCAGCAGACTATCGGTTACCGGCATCGGGGTAATGTCACCCTCGTGCGCCCAATTCGGAATTACCTTCAACTGATCTGTAGCAATACCCTGCTTGTGAAAATATTCCGACATCCGTTCACCTATCACGACATTCATCGCGGCCAATCGCAAACTGGTATTTCTCAAGGCCTGCAAAGTACGCGTCAGGAAAAATGGAATTTTCGGCTCGCCCATCGCGACCACCAACTCCGGAAATACATCCTGTAGCCAATTCACCAAAACGGCACCACGTAGCTTTGCGACAGCGGCAACCACCAGCGATATCAGTGGTGGATCGGTTTTGGCGATTACGATATCGCCACGTTTTAATACTCGCCACAAGGTCCAGGGCACTGTCATATAAAAAGTCAGATAGTCCGCTAAGCGGCCAAGAAGGTGCTTTCGTCCGAAACGGCTGGTCCATACGCGATGAATATCGACGCCCTTCCATTGCTCGCGTATTGGCAGCTCTTTAGCCGGATCGTCGTAACACAAACGGCTTGTCACCATGGCAACCGATAAGCCCCTACTCGCCAGACTGGCAGCCAAGTCAGACATGATCTGACTGGTGGCCGAGTGATCCGGGTAGCCGTAGCGGTTGACGAAAACGATACGCATTAATCAGATCTACTCAAAGATTTATTGCCGGAAAGCCATTTAAGCTCTTTTGAAAACTCAGGAGCTACAGTCAAAGCATATGATTTAGTCAAATGATCATCATCAGAGTAAGCAACCATTCCATTGATGACGGCGGGACAGCGGCCGTCGTCACACATAAAGCTTTTAGGATCCAAAACATGCAGATTACTGTTGCTCTTCGCAATTTCGAAGATTTCATTCTCAACTTTGAGAGAAAAACGTTTGGTAGCATCCAGATCAACAAAGCATTTCTGCTCGGATAACAATGCCAGGCAATGTTGTGCCGAGTACCTTTGTACTGGGCTAGGCAATATTATCAAGACGTTAATGTTGCTTTGCTCTGCTTTTTTAATGAGGGCATGTAGCGATTCAGAAAACTTCTGTAATGCATCGTCCGCTGATTTAGCTGTCCAATCATAATATTCTCCGGGCTTGAAATGGGTTTGATCCATAAGAGAGAGTGATTGATTGCCCATTCCATCTGCCCAGCGCCCTGCAATGATAATTCCCGCCAGGCCTTTGCTTGATTGCCACGACTCAAGACTTTTAAAGATATTCTCGTTGAACTGCCTGCAATCTCCTCCCCTGACAGACAAGGGAAGTGGGCGACAGCCGCCTTTGGTAAGCACGCCAATCTTGATCGCACTGCCTTCTGCGGCCTTAGCGATCGCAGGAGCCCAATGTTCACCATGCGAGTCTCCCCAAAGCAAAACAGACGATTTCGAAGAATCGGGGAAACATCTGTCTATATCTGCCGTGGAAGGGACCCCCTCAAACATACAACCTGTCTCTGCTTTGTCATTCCGCGATGAATATAGTGCTTTCTCGCTTTCCGAATAACCAATCCCGAATCGTACCCAGATTCCCATCGCCACGCTAAGCGACAGAACGACACCCATACCGATGAACCCATAGGAAATCACACGATGCTTGCTGACATTGACAAGTCGTTTCCAGATTTTCCTTTCAATTATTTCATACGTGAAAATCGAGAGTAGTAAAGCTGCAATCAGGCCTATACAGTCAAGCAGGAGAGATTCTTCATAAAGCCTCCGGCTTCTCATAATGACCAGAATCGGCCAATGCCAGAGGTAGAGTGGATATGAAATCTTTCCTATATATGCCAGTGGGCGATAACCAAGAAATCGGCTAACGAGAGCACCCTCAGCTCCGATACCGGCAATAATTATCAAAACTGCACCGAGAACTGGAATCATTGCAGCGGGCGCCGGAAAGGCCATCTGTCCCGCAGAACCGACAAAAAAGGCCAGTATCAGGAAGAGACCGGAAAATCCCATTACGTTACTGGCTGCCACGCCAAATTTTCTACTATCGGTATTGAATGCTACTGCTACCAACGCTCCGGCCAACAACTGCCATGCTCTGGATGGCATGAGATAAAACGCCAAGGGAGAATTGGTGCCTGACCAAAAGAAGGAAAGGAGCAATGATATCGATAACAAGACGGCAATGATGGCAAATAACCATGACTTCCTGACAACCCCCAATACGCTTAGCAGGAGAGGCCAGAGTAAATAATACTGCTCCTCGACGGATAACGACCACATGTGCAAGAGTGGATTGTGTTCAGCCAATTCAGAGAAGTAATTTCCGGAATCAATCAGGAAAAAGTGATTTGCATTAAGAAATATCGTTGCGATGGAGGCTCTAACCAGACTGCCCACTTCACCACTAATTCGCTCCAGTAAAAACACTGAAGCAAGCAGTACGGAAAAAAGTACAAATGCCAGAGCCGGCAGTAGCCTGCGGATTCGCCTGGACCAGAACCCAATCAGGTCAATTCGTCCGGTGCTCTGCTTTTCAGAGATTAGCAATCCTGTGATCAGGAATCCCGATATCACAAAAAAAACATCGACTCCCGCAAATCCCCCCGCAAAAAAAGGGAAGTTCGCATGAAACGCAAGAACACCTAGTACCGATGCCGCTCGTAGTCCGTCGATATCTGCTCTGTACTGGCTCATTTACCGCACTCTAGTCTGACCAAAGCCATTGGTAGAAAAAAGATCACGCTTTTCAGCCCCTCGTCGCTCCACCACCCAATCACCCAACACCAGACAATCCATCTTCGTCCGCAGGAAACAATCCAGCGCTTCAACTGGAGTACAGACAACCGGTTCGTTTTCATTGAAGGAAGTATTCAGCACCATCGGTGCGCCGGTGATCGCATTGAAGGCTTCGATCAAATGGTAATAACGAGGATTGGTTTTTTCATAGACGGTTTGCAGACGGCCGGAACCATCGACGTGGCAGACCGCAGGAATCTTGCTGCGCTGTTCGGCACGAATCTGGTACACCTGCATCATGAACGGTACTTCGCCATCGAGTTCGAACCAGTCTTTCACCGATTCGCGGAGAATCGACGGTGCAAACGGACGGAAGGATTCACGGCGCTTTATTTTCAGGTTAAGAATATCTTTCATGTCGGCACGGCGCGGATCGCAGACGATCGAACGATTGCCCAGAGCGCGCGGACCCCATTCCATCCGGCCCTGAAACCAGCCGATCACCTGGCCATCGGCCACATTGGCAGCGACTTTTTCGCAAAGCAGTTTTTCATCTTCGTATTTCTTGACCACACAGCCTTGCTCGCCAATTTCTGTGCTGCGCGAGCTCAGTAGCGTTTCAATTTCGGCATTGCTCGCTTCCGGACCCCAATAGGCATGATCCATTTCCGGACCACGAGCGCCGCCTTGTTCATGCCAGACGGCATAAGCCGCACCGATCGCACCGCCGGCATCACCCGCCGCGGACTGCACGTAAATTTCCTTGAACGGTGTTTGCAAAGTTACTTTGCCGTTGGCTACCGAGTTCATGCCGCAGCCGCCGGC
Organism: Arenimonas sp.; assembly: GCA_043789195.1. Lineage (GTDB taxonomy): Bacteria > Pseudomonadota > Gammaproteobacteria > Xanthomonadales > Xanthomonadaceae > Arenimonas. The sequence goes on from JAYWIC010000035.1 coordinate 7,175, forward strand.
TATGCAGAGCTGATCGATGCCGTGTTTTTTATGCAGGGTATTGAGCAAGTGGAAAAACGCTTCTTCGTACATCGCCTGAATCGAACGTGCCAGGTCTTTGTGATATTGCTCGAGTGGCTGATCGGGAGTGCGCGAAGGACCGAGCAGCTCATTCAATTTTTCGGAGAACAGAATGCCGACGGAGGGTGATCCGTTTTCCCATTCGTATTCGACTTTTTCTTTATGGTGACGAAAGTAATCCAGATTCAATTTGAAACTGCCGTCCGATTCCAGCTTGACGATCTCGCGCATTTTATCGAGATATTTCAGCTCACCATAAGGCGCAAGACCCATCACTTTATATTCGTCGCCATAATGCGGAAAGCCGAGATACTGGGTGAGTGCCTGATAAAAAATGCCGAGTGAGTGTGGAAAATACACGCGATCTTCGACATCGATTTCGGTACCCTTGCCGACGCCCCATGCAGCACTGGCAAAATCGCCAAAACCATCCACCGATACCACAACGGCCTTTTCAAATGGCGACACATGAAAGGCAGAAGAAAGATGTGCGACATGATGCTCGACGGCGTGGACTTTGCCGGTAAATTTGCTGTCGGGAAACGCTTCACTCAGATGCTCGGCAACACCCGCACGTTCGCGCTTGTTACGAATGCGATCGAGCACCATGCCCAGATCGGGCCGCTTGAGCAAGGTAAACGCCAATTTCTTTCCGAGATTCGCTTTCGAATCCTGGTTGATGGCGATATGTTCAAGTTGCGACAAATCGATGCCGCCTTCTTTCAGACAATAGGCAATAGCCTGGCTGGGAAAGCCGGCCCAATGCTTGATCCTGCGAAAGCGCTCTTCTTCGGCGGCAGCGATAATCTTGCCGTCCTGAATCAGGCAGGCGGATGAATCACCATGAAAAGCATTGATACCCAAAATATACATACCACTCCAAATTCTTTTATGAACTACCCAAGAAAATAATAATTTATCGTCACCCCCGAATGCTCTTGTCGGGGACCCAGTGACTGTAGAAATCCCGGAGGGCGATTCATAAACGCCCCTAAGGCATCAAAGCAACGGCACTGGGTTCCCGCCTACGCGGGAATGACGGTTCTAATTTTGATTATTGCGTTCCCAATTAAATTTCCATTTCTGATTGAAGCCAGCTATACCTTGCCCAGGTTTAGCCGGCATTTTTATTATTGATGCGATTATCGTATTTTTTTATGGCAATTTGACTTTGATACCAGGCTTTCATCAGGCAAAAAACGAAGCCTGCCTTGCCATCCATAAAGCCCAAACCCCAAAAGTAGCTGTACAAAAAATAGATCAGGCCACGAGCCGGCATCCTGCCCGCCAATCGCTTAAGTGCAGCCCGGCTCGTGAGCGGGTCTGAAGAAAACATTTCGCCCGGACGCAGACCGCCTTTTTCCTGTTGAAGTTCGAATTCTGCTTCCTTGCTGGCATAGCGGTTTTGACGATCAAACCAGTCATCAATGCCTTTCAGATTCTCATCAATCAAATCGCTGCCTAGATTAGCAACCTCACCCTGAACCTTCTGTGTTTCCGCATGCCCGCGATTTTCGTATCGAACCTTGCCGAACCGGATAAAACGAACTACCCAGGTGGGATAGAGGCTGCTGTAACGCATCCATCTGCCCCACATATAGAACCGGCGGCGCAGCTGGAACGCACCAATATCCTGCGGATCCCGGCGTGAAATATCTTCCATTTCAAGCATCAGTTCCGGCGTGACCCTTTCGTCGGCGTCAAGAATCAATATCCAGGGATGCTTCGGCGCCGTATTGTCCAGCGCCCAATTCCGCTGCTGGCCAAATCCACCGAATTTATTTTGAAAAAAACGCGCGCCGCGCGCTTCGCAAATTGACTGCGTTCCATCTGTGCTGAAAGAATCCACGACGATGACGTCGTCACACCATGCCAGGGCATCGAGACAAATGGGCAGATGAATTTGCTCGTTGAGCGTAAATATCATCACGCTGACCGGTATCGGCGATGTCAAATCGACCCCCCTTTTCCACGTTGATGCCAGCGCCAGGCGCTATCGATGATATCGCCGATATCGGAATACTTCGGCGACCAGCCCAATGTCTGTCTGATCAAGCTGGCATCACCCACCAGACGCGGCGGGTCACCCGCACGACGCGGGCCGATGGCAACGGGAACGTTTTTTCCAGTCACCTTGCCTGCAGCGGAAATAACTTCGTGCACGGAATAACCCTGGCCGTTGCCGAGGTTGTAGGCATTGGTTCCTGCACCCGTCAACAAGGCCTGCAAGGCAAGCACATGAGCATCCGCAAGATCGGACACATGAACATAATCCCGGATACAACTGCCATCCGGTGTTGCGTAATCATTGCCGTGCATCGTGATGCATTCTCTCAAGCCGGCTGCAGCATCGAGAACCAAGGGAATCAAATGCGTTTCCGGATTGTGGTCCTCTCCGATTTCACCATCGGCATCGGCCCCGGCCGCATTGAAGTAACGCAGACTGATCGAACGAATGCCGTGCGCATGATCAAAATCCATCAGCATTCTTTCGATCATCAGTTTTGAATGACCATAGGGGTTGATCGGACTTTGCCGATGGCCTTCGGAAATCAATTCCTGTTCCGGCATTCCGTAAGTAGCACAAGTGCTTGAGAAAATGATCTTGTCCAGACTTGCGTCACGCATGGCTTCAATCAAATTGAGAGAACCGACAACATTGTTCCGATAGTATTTGCCGGGATTTTCAACCGACTCGCCCACATAGGCGTAGGCGGCAAAATGCATCACGGCAGCCGGCTGATACTCATCGATTGCCTGCCCGACGGCAGCAGCGTCAAGTAGATCAGCATTGACCAGCGGCCCCCATCGAACCGCTTCACGATGGCCATAGACCAAGTTATCGAAAGTCACAGGCGTAAATCCGGCAGCAGCCAGGGCCTTGCAAGCATGGCTGCCGATATAACCTGCACCGCCGGTAACCAATACATTTTTATTATGGCGATTCATCATGGCCGGCTATCTACAATTGTTCGATAGGAAGTTTCCATCCGTTCCGCGATGGTATCCCAGGAATATTGTAATTCCACCCATTGAAGCCCGTTTTTGCCTAGCGATTCTGCCAGATCTGGCTCTTCGAACCATGAGCGGAGCACTGCCGCCAGCTGATCAGCCTGAGGCTCGACTACCGACCCCGCATTCGCGGCAGCCACAATGTCCGCAGCGCCCACTTGCGGCACACACAGCACCGGACGTGCTGCCGCCATGGATTCGAGAACGACATTGCCGAAATTTTCCGAAATCGACGTAATCATGAGCCCCAAGGATTGCTGGAGTAATTTTTCTTTTTCAACACCCGACACGCTACCGACAAACCGTATCCGATTTTCAATGCCCAGTTTGACTGCGTGTGCCTTGATGGCAGGCAATATGCCTTCGTCGTCGGCACCGGCAATGACCAGATTCAATTCCGGCACCTGCGCGATGGCATCCAGAGTAAGTTCGAGTCTCTTTTTCCAGCTAATGCGGCCGAGTGCAAGTATGAATGGTGCTTCCGTGCTTTCATTTTCCCGCAAATTCAGCTCAGGCAGGGACACGCCATTGGGAATTTCAAACGTCCTGTTTGGCAGATTGAAATCCAGCGCCAGCATTTCTTCGGTTTCGATTTTTGATGTGCTGTGGATTCCGGCTGCGCGGCGTAAATTCTTTTTCTCGATCAATGCAATCCAGAGCGTTTTTATCCAGCGACTACGGCTGCGAATCAAATCACCGACCAGCATACCGCGTGGCGAAAGCACATAAGGCCGTTTCGCTTTGCGGGCAGCACGTGCGGCCGCCCAAGTGGGCCAGAGAAATACTGAATGCAGATGTATCAAATCAAATTTTGGCAATTCGGCGGCAATGGCAGCCGCCATCTTTGGCGAGTAATACAAACGCCGCAAAGTCGAGGAAGGAAAATAATGTACGTGTACACCATCCATCATCACGGGATGATCCAGCGGAACGTCGCTATCCCCGCTGCCATCCACATTCGTTGTGAACACATGCACTTCGTGACCGCGTCGCGCCAAGGCGGCACACAAAGCATGCACCGACACTATCGGGCCTCCGTAGCGCACTGCAGGTAGATAGCTCGGTACGACATGCAAAATACGCATGCATTAAATCCCCGGATTCGACTTTGATCCAAACTGTTCGTTATACAGCTTTGCAACACTTTCTACCGTGCGGTCGCAATCATAGGCGTCGATAATTTCCTGCACTTTGTCCGCACTGGGCGGATTCTGCATCATCTTGAGCATCGCCTCGGCGAGGGCATCGATATCGCCCATCGGAAAACAGAATTCGGGGAAATGCGGCAGAATCAAATCGTCGGCACAGCCTACTTCCGCGCTGACTACGCATGGCAGGCCACTGGCCATGGCTTCATTGGTCACCAGGCCCCAGGTTTCCTTGGCATCGCTGGGCAATACCAGCGCATCGGCCGCCACATAGGCACGGGCAATTTCGCTCTGGTTTAGAAATCCGGCGAAGCTCGCCGCGGGCTTGCTTGAACCATCGCCGGGCAATAAGCCTTTATCGGCTTCATAGCGGACATTGCAAGCCTCGTGCAATGCATCATTCAACTCACCGGTGCCCACCCAAAGCATGTGTACTTTTTTATGCGGATGCTTTTCCTGCAAATGGGCTAATCCTGCAACAATATCCAGTGGCCTTTTCTTGGGTATGAATTTGCCTACCGACAAAAAACAAAACGCATCTTCGGGTATACCCCAAGCTTTGCGAATTTCCGCCCTGTCGGGACGCAACGCTTCGGCCTGTTCCCTGAATCTTTTATTTTCAATGCAATAAGGCGCCCGAATCATGCGTTCCGGTTTGTAGCCAAGCTTCTGGTAAAACGCCTGATTTGCCTTCCCAATCGTCAAAAAATAATCGACTTTATTCAGCAATCTTTTCAAGACCAGCCATTTCAGACTTTGCTTGAGTCCGCCCTTGTTGCTGCGAAGATTCGATTCGCCCCGCAACCAGATTTGAATGCCGGCTTTTTTTGCCTCGCGTATCGCCTGCCAATAGGCCATCACTTGCCAGCCTTGCACCCAGAGTACTTTTACGCCTTGCTGTTTCAGCATGTCGGCAAATCCCGGCTTGAGCTTTAGCCAGCCAAAGGCATCCTGTTTGGAGCCGGTTTGCGCGGATAGATATTCGGATGGATAACCTTCAAGTAGATCGATATCCCAGGCAAGGCTGCGATTGAATCCGGGATCAAAACTGGCCTTGATACCCTGGTCGCTCATGAAAAATACTTTGAATGGCAGCGAGGTGTTATTTGCCAGTCCACGCCAGATCGGTGTTTGATACTGGATGGGGTGCGTGGTGAGAATGGCCAGCATTTGTCGTCCGGGGAAAGGCTTGCTGCAAGCTTACTACGGCGGGCCCTTTCTTATAAGTATTAGCCGAACAAGTGTTCAGCTAAATAGATTCCTCGGCACGGGTCTCTGTATGTTTCGGACTTGCCTTATTTCGTTCTCGTTGCGACTCCATCTCGAGCATTTCCGTCCATAGCTGATCCAGACTTTTTTCCTCGTTGAGTTGACCTATCGGCTCGTAAGGATCCACAAAGTGGATAACGTTGACTGCTGGATTCTCTACAGGAGCTTTCGATAACCTTCTTGCCAATTGCAATTGCGCGAATAAAAAACCCAGCGTAAGTCCCAAAGACAGGAGTACGAAAATATCGCCGTAAGCCTGCGTAGCGATAGAGAAAGTGGCTGCATTCGCTAGCAAAAAAGCGACCAGGCCATAGGCAAAATTGGCATGCACCTTGGACTCGCGCGATAAAATGCCGAGCATTCGCCAGATGTATCGTCCCATCGCCAAGACCAACCAAAAAGCCAACAGCAATCCTGGCACGCCAAGCTCCACCGTCAATTTACCGAGCCCGCTTTCTGCGGCACCGCTGCCAGCGCCACCAAAATGTTGGGCACCCTGGCTTCCGATCCCCAGCCCGCCCCCTAACCAGCCATGGCTATCTATTGCCCACTCGATCGGGCGCAAGCCCATAGTCCGCAATCGAATCGGCACATCGGCAAACACGGTTTCCGCACGGTCATAATATCTGCCAAAACCGCTGCCTTCTGCGTCTTCCAGCTGGCTCGATTTTTCTTTCAATTCTCCGGGGCCGTGGACCACCCATCCGATGACGCCGATGTAAGTCACCACTCCCAGCAGGGCGGCAAGAACAGCCAGCTTGCCCTGCCCGCTATTAAACCAAAGCCCCAGGCTAAAATAGGCACAAATGAAAACCGAAATTTCGATAATCATTTTCCGTCTGCCCGTCAGGGCGCCGATGTAAAAAAGGAAGACGACCAGGCCTATCAACATAACGAGCTTTGGAAGTGAAAGTTTGCGTCCCCTAAACACGATAAAAGAAAAACAGGCCACGGTAGCGCCATGCCAGGCGGCAATTTCCGCCGCCCGGAATATGCCCGAATTGCCTTTGTAATATTCGCCCTGTCCGGAAATCCAGACACCCTCACCAACTTCGCCGAGTATTGGCCAGCTAAATCCGATGTTTTCGAGCATCACGGTGCTTAAGGCGACAATCGCGATGGCGACATAGAACTTCATCCAGCGACGGACACCTTTCATTCCCTGGTTCATCGCAAATTGATAGGCGAAGACAATCGCTGGTATCGGCGCAAAATAGGAGAGAACGCCAATCGCCGTCATCGTTGGATTTTGGTACACCGCCAGCGAATGCAAGGCCTGAAAAATGGCCAACACTACGAAGAGCGCAAACGGAGTCCCGACATTTTGCCTCCAGCCAACAATGCTATTAGGGGCCAGCTTTATCTTGCCCACCAATGCACCGAGCCAGGCAGCCGCAAAGACCGCACCCACAAATACGACGAAATACACCGGCTGGCCGGGCGCGATCTTGCGCAACGGGTCCTGCAATATGGCCGTCAGCACACACAGCATGAGTGCATGCCGCCAATTGATAAATGCCATGGCGCAGGCGACGAGCAATAATAGGAGTGCCAGTTCGGACATGGATTACTTCGTCGTAGTCGCTGATGATCTGTCAGTTCAGAACCCGGAAATTCGCGCGGCATCGGGGGCTTGCTTTACAAGGTACTCGCGATTTATGCGGGGATAGTATCGCCTGTAAAGCATCTGGTGTGTCAAAGCTTGTAAAAATGCCTTGGAACACCAGCCGGATAGCTCTCATTTCAAGTTTTGAATGACGCACGATTCGACCTAGGATGGCTCACAAGCCGCAATTCAAAGTGAAGGCTTTTTAACAAACCGGCGAATCAATATGAATTGGCGCAAAGAATAAACAGGTCCTCAGTAATAGCTAAACGGGAATTCATTTCCCCACTAAGCAAGGCAAAAACCTAGTTACTTATGCGGCTTTAGTTTTCTGCCCGTCATTCAGCTTGAGATAAAGGGCGTAAGGACATTGTAGGCGCATGCGTATCAGTCTTGCAGCCAGCCTCAGCCTGCCTTCGCCTGCATGCGCGACAGGGTCGGCAATGCCAAGAGAAAGCCCAGCGAAAAACCCAGCGTCAGCAGAATGAATATATCGCCATAGGCCTGCGTGGCAACGGCAAACGCAGCGACATTGGCAAACATGAAGGCCACCAGCCCATAGCCAAGATTGGCATTGGCAGGAGCATTTTTTGCCAGATAGCCCAGTAATCGCCAGATGTAGCGGCTGAATGCAAACAACAGCCACAACGCAAGTATCAGGCCCGGAACACCAAGCTCCAGCGTCAATTTGCCGAGCCCGCCTTCGGCAGCGCCGCTGCCCTTCGCGCCAAAATGCTGCGCGCCCTGACTGCCAACGCCGAGGCCGGCACCCAGCCAGCCATGCTCTTCTATTGCCCAGGATATGGGCTCGACCCCTAGCTTTTTAATGCGTTCAGGCACATCGGCGAAAACTGTTTGCGTCCGCTCGCGGATGATATTGGGATTGGTATCCGCACTGCTTTGGCTGGCTTGAACAAAAAACTTGTCGCCGGGATCCGGAGCCCACCAGCCCGCCACGCCGATATATCCGATAATTCCGAGTACGAATGACATAACGGCCACGCGGCCATTGCCGCGCCGAAACCAGGTAATCAAGCCGATGTAAGTCGAAAGAAAAATAAGTACCTGGATAATCATTTTGCGACGGCCGGTCAAAGCACCCAGGCCCACTAGAAAAGCAATAAACAGAAGGGCCAAAATGATTCTACTGACAGTGAAGCGTTTTCCCCAAAATAGAATGAAGGAAAAGCAGGCAATGGCAGAGGCATGCCAGGCCGCAATTTCGGTAGCGCGAAAAATTCCTGAATTGCCTTTGTATTGTTCGCTGCCGTAGGAAATCATCATATCGGCACCGACTTGGCCCAATATGGCCCAGCTGAAGCCTAAATATTCGATAAATACGGTCGTGATTGCCAGCGTTGCCACGATAACGTAGAACCGCATCCACCTGATTACGCCGATCGCGCCTTGCCGAAGAGCGAATTGATAAGACAAAACAATCGCCGGTATTGGTGCAAGATAGGACAGCAGCCCAATACCGCTGATAATCGGGCTTCCGATAGTGACCAGGGAATGCACCGCCTGCATCACTACCAGCACTAAAAATAACTGAAACGGCAGGCCGACGTTTTTTGTCCAGCCTTCGATCCGGTGTGGCAGCAATGGCACCCGCTTCAGCATTGCTCCGAAAAGTGCTCCTACAAAAACCACGCCAACAAACATGACGAAATAAACGGGCTGGCCAACGACCAACTTGCGCATAGGCCCCTGGATTACCGTCATCAGCGTACACAGCGCAAAACCCCAACGCCAATTTGTCATCGCTGCAACCGTAAAGACGAACAAAATCAGTAGCGAAACTTCAAGCATGATGGGCATCCGGCTTTACGAATCTGGGGCCACGTTTGTTCAGGCTTAGCGCCCAAAACATGCCCCTGAGTTCGGCGATAAGCGTTGTTGGAATCCACCATGGTCTGCGCAAGTGGTGTTTTGTCATTACCGCCCGCATCGGCCGGGATATAAAATCCTTCAGCCAGCCACCGTTCGGTTTTGTTCGCAGCGAAAAATAATACGCGCCAACGGCGTGATCGGGTCGCCACGTCGTCAGGTGCTCGCCAAAACTTCGCGTTCCGCCACTGGCATCTTTAAGATGGTGCAAGCAGGCGTCCGGCGTGAAATATATGCGTTTTCCCGAAGCTATAAACCTATGGGC
>JAYWIC010000036.1:0-16336 GCA_043789195.1 Arenimonas sp.
ACGATCAGACTTTCATTTTTGTCCATTCGGTCAACCTCTTGTGCAGAGCTGACATTTTCATCGGCGGGTAATTCATAAATGGGGGCGCGCATGGATTGGAAAACTTGCCAGCCAACGCCGATGGTCAGGATGGAGGCGGCAGCGGTGCCCATCCATAACACCGATGTGCCAAGTATGCCTTTCGCCCAGGGCGATTTTTTCGGCGATGCAGAGGAAGCGACGGCGTCGGTAGCTGCCCTCAAAATCAGGGCATCCACTGCCGGTGGTGGTTCACCACCGGGCAGTGCTCGAACGACACGAGCAAGCTCGCGTTCTTCGTCACTCAGTGTTTCGTGCTGGAAGGGGGGCCGAGTATTCATGATTGAAGTTTTTCCCGCAATTTATCCATGGCGTAACGAAGTCTGGATTTAACCGTTTCGCGACCTACGCCGGTGATTTCTGCAATTTCCTCCAGAGATAATTCCTGTTCCAAACGTAACATCACTGCTTCTCTTTGATCTTGGGGCAACTCTTCCAAAGCCAATTGCAATCTCCGTCTTTCTTCAAATGCCGATAGCTGACGTTCAGGCGTTTGCGGGTCTGGTGTCTGTTCTGCACGTTCCATGGCGTCTTCGCCGGCGCTTGGACGATGTGATTGTGCTCGCCAGTGGTCCGTGAGCCGGTTGTGGGCGATTTGATAAAGCCAAGTGGTGAATTTCGCCTCCGGCCGATAGCGTTCACGCGCCTGGATAACTTTCTGCCAGACATCCTGATAAAGCTCTTCCGCCGTGCCATGTTCGCGTATTTGGCGCAGCATGAATCGAAAAAGTGGCCCACGATGACGCGCATAAAGAAGCTCGAAGGCGCTGGCATCACCAGTTCCATACGCGATCATTAATTCTTCATCATTACGCTCTGCCAACATGTGACAGAGCGTACGAAGTTTTTGCGATTTGGAAAAGCCGTCATTCGCTAATTTGTGCAACATCTTCCGGGCCAGTGAGTCGGCTGGCCTGGTCAAGCAGACCCATAAACTCTGCGCGATAGCCCCAGGAGTCAGGCAGCGACACGCTGGCAGCGAGTTGTTTGACATCGCTCCATTTGAATTGACCGCTGTTTTTTCCGCCTCGCAATAGATCGGCATAGGCAGCCAGCGAAGCCGCCATTTTTAATCGGTCACTCGGTTTTGCGCTAATGCCGGATCGCAACAATGGCTTTTCAATCAATTGGCTGCGCTCGTCCCCGGGTTGCTTGTAACGCAACTTGAGTAACGCAATTTCAGTGGTTTTACTGTTTGGCGCCGGTGCAGTTTTGCCATATCGAAGCGGGCTGACGCTTTCGCCACCAGAGCCCACCAGCGTGATTTCATACAAGGCCGTGACGTCGTGGCCGGCACCAATTTCACCAGCATCAATTTTATCGTTGTTGAAATCTTCACGATTCAATTTACGATTTTCATAACCGATCAAACGGTATTCAGCCACGACCGATGGATTGAATTCGACCTGGATTTTCACGTCCTGTGCGATCGTCATCATGGTCGATGACATTTCTTCCACCAGCACTTTACGACCTTCATTCAAATTATCGATATAGGCATGATTGCCGTTGCCGACATCGGCCAATTGCTCGGCCATGTGGTCATTGTAGTTGCCTTGGCCAAATCCAAGCGTGGTGAGCGCGATACCGGATTTTCGTTGGTCGGCCACGAGGGTTTTCAGCATTTCGGTATCGTAAATGCCTACGTTGAAGTCACCATCGGTTGCCAGAATGACGCGGTTCACACCATTACCGATGTAGTTTTCTTTAGCAATCTTGTAGGCCAATTCAATTCCCTGGCCGCCATTGGTCGAACCGCCTGCCTGAAGTTTGTCGAGTGCTTGCAAAATGGTTTCTTTATCGGCGCCGCTCGTGGCAGGTAGCACTAAGCCAGCGCTGCCTGCATAAACAACGATCGAAACACGATCTTGCGGGCGCAATTTTTGCGTCATTTGTTTGAAGCTTTCGACTAGCAAAGGCAGTTTGTCCGGGCTCGACATCGAGCCGGACGTGTCGATCAGGAAAACGATATTCGCGGCGGGAATTTGCGAGCGCGGCACTTCGTAACCCTTGATGCCGACCATCACCAGTTGATGCTTTGAATTCCATGGTGCGGCCGAGATTTCGGTAGTCACTGAGAAAGGCTGTCTACGCGAACTTGGCGGGGCATAGCCAAAATCAAAATAATTGATGATTTCTTCGGCGCGCACCGAATCGGCGGGCGGGCGGGTACCGTTATTCAACATGCGGCGGACGTTGCTGTAGCTGCCGGTGTCGACATCAATGGAAAAGGTGCTGACCGGATTTTCGGCCGTCAGGAAGATCGGGTTATCGCTGAAGTTTTTGTATTTTTCGGTGTTTTGTTCGGGTTGTACCTGCATGACCAGCGCCGGCATGGAGCGGTACATGGCGCTCGCTGGGGGTGGTGACGGAGATGGTGGTGCCATCGGTGCGCTAAATCCGACCACTCCTTCGGCTTCGACAGATCTTGAGCGACTGGCGCTTGCATCGGCCACGTCACGGCGCAGTTTGCTGCCAACGACATTGACTTCCTTTAGTTTAGCTTTTTCGAGCTGTTTATCGGCCTCGACCGTAGCAGCCTGATTGGCAGCGTCATCTTTTTTCACTTGGGTGTTACAGGCTGTTAACAGAATCAGGCTAATGGCAAAGACGAGTGGCTTGCGGTTCATGATGCGCTCCTGTGGGGTGGTGGGCATTTGAACGGCGGAAAAGCAGAATCGGGGTTAAAGAGCTTAAAGACTATTTTTCAGGGTTTATAATGTGGCCATGAAACGGTTACCGATAAGGCCCCTCTTTTGGCTTACTCAAAGGCCAAAACTGACTGCAGCCATTATCCTGCTGGTAGGCATAATCCTCAGTTGGCGTGCGGGTGAGCTTGAACACAAGCACGATTTGAGTAAACAAAAAAACGAAATCCAGACACAGGTATCGAATTTCCGCGCGCAGTTGGAAACCAAACTTTATTACAACGTTGCCTTGATAAAAGGCTTAGCAGTCAATCTGGTGATTCGTGAAGAAATGAAACCGGACCAATTTGCCCAGATTGCCGAAGAATTAAGTCGTGCCAATCCAGCGCAGCGTAATTTATCACTGGCACCGAATTTTATTATCCGGGATGTGTATCCCGTTGCCGGCAATGAAAGCATCATCGGTCTGAATTTATTGCTGGACCCGAAACAAAAAACGGCCGTTTATCGATCCATCCAGCTCGACGATGCGGTATTGGCTGGGCCATTCGATCTTGTTCAGGGCGGTGAAGGCGTCGTCTGTCGTTTCCCGGTCTGGATCAAGAAAGAAGGGGTGCCCAGATTATGGGGTGCAGTCTCGATTACCCTGGATTATCACCAGCTCATGAAAGAGGCCGGTCTTGCCAGGCTCGAACAGGATCTTGATATTTCCATTCGCGGCCGTGATGCCAGCGGGCCTGCTGGCGACTATTTTTTCGGCGATGAAAGTTTAATCAGCACTGACGCCGTCCGTGTTCCGGTGTTTGTTCCCGGTGGTAGCTGGTTAATTTCGGCGCAACCCAAAAGCGGTTACGAAGCCATGCCTTGGTGGAAAACTACTGCAGCGATGATTGGTTTGCTGGTGACCGTATTTTCTGCGTTGGCAAGTTACCGGATTTTGTTTGATCGTTCGCGAATTCGTCATCTCGCCGATCACGATCCTCTGACGCAGTTGCCGAATCGGCGCCAAGCATTATCGGATTTGCACGAGCTCACCCATCGCGGAAATCGCAATAACCAGCCGTTTGCCTTGTTGTCGATTGATCTGGATGGCTTCAAGCCGATTAACGACGAATATGGCCATGATGCCGGCGATGAAGTACTGAAAACGATTGCCCAGCGCCTGCTGGCTTCGGTTCGCAGGGGTGACACGGTGGCACGGATGGGTGGCGATGAATTTCTTGTCCTGATCGATGATCCGCTGGCCAATGACGAAGAACACTTGATCGCGTATGCGGCCAGGATGCGAATTAAAATTTCCCAGCCGATGCAAGTTCTGGGTGGCGAATTGGTTTACGTCGGTGCCAGTATCGGGATTGCTTCCTACCCATTGCACGCCGCTGAAATGCATGGCTTGATTCGTGAGGCCGATCAAGCCATGTATCGCGCCAAACGCGATAAAACATCTGGTGTTGGAATCGCACAGTCAATTTAATTGCTTGCAGGAGGGACTTCAGTCCCGACTGTTCTGCCAAGGTGCGGGATTAAAACCCACTACAAACACACTTACAAGTCTTCTCTAGTTATCACTTGACCTCTAGGTTTAGCTTGCCCGTTTGCAGCTGGGCGATAACTCGTTCGCCTTTTTTTACAGCGTTGCCATCACGAACCACCGAGCCATCTTCCTGTTTGCGAATAATGGCGTAACCACGCGACAGCGTGGCCAGCGGACTCACTGCGGACAGACCGCGCCCCAGTTCCCGCAAATGCCCGATCTTGTTTTGTAATTGACGTGCTGCGGCGCTATGCAGGGATTGGTTCAAGGTGCTTAGGCGAAGTTGGTGCGTCTGCCATTTTTGTTGTGGATGCTGCCTTTCCAGTCTAGCCAATGCGCTACGTAATCGTGTCAGTTTCGCCTGGGCCAATAACCGAAAATTCTTGGCAAGATGCTGCTGTGTTTGAAACAGCCGCTCTCGCGCCTGTGCCATGCGCGTTTGCGGATCGTACAAACGCAGGCGCAGATACGCTTGATCGAGACGTTGCTGCTTGTTTTGTTGAATACGCCGGAACGCAGTGTGCAGTCTGCCGTTGAGTTGTTGGGTACGTGCCCGTAAATCCAGTCGGTCGGGAACCAGTAATTCCGCAGCGGCAGATGGCGTTGGTGCACGGATATCGGCAGCGAAATCGGCAAGTGAAAAATCGATTTCGTGGCCAATGGCAGAAATAACAATGGTTTTGGATTTCGCGATATCCCTTGCCAGCGTCTCATCGTTAAATGCCCATAAATCTTCAAGCGAACCGCCGCCGCGTGTTAGTAAAATGACGTCGTAGTTTGCCGATGCGTTTGCGCGTGCAAGCATGTCGCGAATTTCTTTCGACGCTCCTTCACCTTGTACGGCAACCGGAAGGACATCGACATGCAGCAGAGGGAAACGTCTCGACAGAACGCTGATGACGTCGCGAATGGCGGCACCGGTGGCAGAGGTAATGATAGCCAGGCGGTGCACGAAGGCGGGCAGTGGCCTTTTGCGGGCGTCGTCGAAAATGCCTTCCGCCGTTAATTTGGCTTTCAATTCCATGTAAGCACGTTGCAATGCGCCTTCACCGGCTTCTTCCATGTGCTCCAGCACGAGCTGGTAGTCACCGCGTGCTTCGTACAAGGTCAACCGACCGCGCACTAGTACCTGCATGCCGTCGCGTGGCTGGAATCTCAGGTACATCGCTTTTTGCTTGAACAAGGCGCAGCGGACCTGGGCGCGTTCATCTTTCAGCGTGAAATAGAGATGGCCCGATGCCGGTCGCGAGAAATTACTGATTTCACCTTCCACCCATACCTGGCTAAAACTAGACTCGAGCAAATCACGGGCCAGCACATTGAGCTGTACCGGTTTTAGAACCCGACGTTCGCGGACCAATTCAGACATGTCAGAAGTGTGTATTGACGGTGGCCTTATAGGATAACGTTTAACGTATGGCTTGGGGTTTCGGCGTCCAAAGCGCTAAACTGTCCACCCCAAGGAGTTTGTGATGACTGAAGCCTACCGCCGTCTTCGTGAAGGTATGCCCGAGCCGGGCATGAATACGACAGGTCGTTTTCACGCTGACCCGAAAAAGGTAAAAGTCTGGGTCGCTGCTCTGCCGCGTGCCAATGCAACGGCAACGCAACAGGAATTGGATACCGCGCTGGCCAGTCTGTCCAGCCAGCGGCTTGAAGGCAGCCTGCGCCTGTCGGTAATGGATGAATTGCGTGGTGTGATTATCGAATCCATTTCATTGCTCGAACAGCAGTTCGCGGGTAGCTCTCTGCCCTTGCCTCCGGCGAAAGCACAGCAGGCACGACAAGCGGAAATGTTTCATTTATGGCTGGCGCATGGTTATCGAAAAGCTGCCGTCGAAATTTGTTCGCCCAATGGTCATGTCCCGATGTTGCGGGGTGCTTCGGTCCTGCAATGTTTGCAACGGGCGGCTTGGCATTACAGTCGTTGCTTGGCCCTGTCATGGCGAATTTATCGAGCACCCAGCCAGGGTGCCTGGCAGGGATTGCATCGCATACATCGTTTTGCTTCCGAATTAAAATACGAAAGCAAAGTCGTGGAAGATAAAATTGCAAAAGCCAGCATGGATATACAAACCGTATATATCCAGACTTTATTGATGGCTGTCACCAATCCTTTGGCATTTAGCCAGATAGAACAAGATAGTTTATGGCCGGTGGCGCGTTCATTCGCTCCGCTTTCACCATTGCTCAATGAGCCACCGGAAGTCAATGCACCCGTCGTTCCCGAAGATGCCGATCGCGGCCCGGGCCCGGGAGCCAGTGGCGAATCACATGCCTTGTGGCTGGATGTGCGTGCGTTTATTCGTGAAACGGAACAGGCCATTTCACGACAACGTGATGGCTTTGCCGAGCTGATACCCGGACGCGGCATCGGGGTGCGTTTAAGTGTTGATATGTTGATGCGTTTGAAACGTGCCTTTGGTTTGTCGGCGGCGCGCACATTTAAACGTCTGCAGGCCAGTCACACCATAGATACCGTGATCGGATTGAGCGGTCTGCATTATTATCTCGCCGGTCAGCGTGATTTCGATACCTTCATGCGGCAAGCATCGCAACAAACCGTGCATGTGGTTCATCGCGCTTCCTGGGCGAGTGTCAGCACGGATGCCAACCGTTTGCCTCGTATTCCCGCCAAAGTGCTGGATCAAAGTCTGGGCGGCTACCGGATGGCTTGGGAAAACGCGAATCAAATCCGCGCCAAGGTCGGTGAAATCGTCGGATTGACATTGTCTGATGAAAACGAAGAACCCGATTGGATGGTGGGGGTTGTGCGTTGGTTGCGCTATGAAATGAATGGCGGCTTGTCTGCCGGTGTTGAATTATTGGCCCGGCGTACCAGCGCGCTGGGCGTACATATTCAATCGAACAACGATATGCAACGTGCACCATTGCGCGGGATTGAACTGTGTTCATCCGACGGCAATGAGCGTAGTTTTTTGACCCAGGGCAGCCTGGATGGCAATGCTGCCAGTATCGAAATTGTCTATGGCCACGAGCAATACGCGTTGAATGCACGCGCCATGTCGGAAACCTTGGTGGCCGGTGTTGATGTGTTGGTGAATGCAGGCGATTACACGGTGCTGAGAGAACTTCGCTCCGATTTGGTCACAGAAAGACAGGAAGGCGTTGAGGCATGACCGAGGCATTGGCAAAACCGCGTAAACAAACACATAACGTACAAATCGGAAAAGTATGGATCGGTAGCCAGCATCCGGTGGTGGTGCAATCGATGACCAATACCGACACTGCTGATATTGATTCGACGGTCAAACAAATTTCGCAGTTATGGCGGGCCGGTTCCGAATTGGTGCGTGTTACCGTCAATAATTCCGAGTCCGCCGCCGCCGTGCCGCGCATTCGAGACAAGCTGTTGATGATGAATATCGACGTGCCGATTATTGGTGATTTCCATTACAACGGGCATCAGCTTTTAGCCGATGAACCTGCCTGTGCTGAAGCACTGGCGAAATATCGAATCAATCCCGGCAATGTCGGTTTTGGCAAAAAGAAAGATAGCCAGTTTGGCGCTATTATTGAAATGGCTTTGCGTTATCAAAAGCCGGTTCGCATTGGGGTGAACTGGGGGTCGCTGGATCAAGCGCTTGCGGCGCAATTGATGGATGAAAATCACTTGCGCGCCGAACCCTGGGATGCGCCGCGGGTATTGCGTGAAGCATTGGTGCGCTCCGCTATCGATTCGGCAGAAAAAGCCGTCGAGATCGGGATGTCGCGTGAACGCATTATTCTTTCCGCGAAAGTCAGTGGCGTGCAAGAGTTGGTAGCGGTTTATCGTGATTTGTCGAAGCGCTCCGATTTTCCATTGCATCTCGGTTTGACCGAAGCCGGTATGGGCAGCAAAGGTATTACCGCCTCGGCAGCCGCCCTCGCCATTCTCATGCAGGAAGGCATCGGCGATACGATCCGAATTTCCCTGACACCGGAACCCGGTGGCGCGCGAACGCAGGAAGTGATCGTTGCACAAGAATTGTTGCAGACCATGGGTTTGCGAGCCTTTACTCCACTCGTGACGGCTTGTCCTGGGTGTGGTCGCACAACTTCCGAGTTTTTTCAGGAGTTGGCGAAAACCGTGCAGGAACATGTTCGCAATAAAATGCCGGAGTGGAAAATTACCAACCCCGGTGCCGAGAATCTTACGCTTGCCGTGATGGGCTGCATCGTCAACGGCCCAGGCGAATCACGACATGCCAATATTGGTATTTCATTGCCGGGCACAGGTGAATCACCGGCTGCACCGGTGTTCATAGATGGTGAAAAAGCGGTGACTTTGCGCGGCGAGAATATTGCGCAAGAGTTCGTTGCATTGATCGATGATTACGTCGCGAAGAAGTTTGTCGGGGTGGGGTAATTGGTCGCCATGAAATATTGATGTCAATCAACGAATACATAAATTACGACATTACTGATTTTACCTACGATCAGTTTGTCGATTTTCTATTTTCCCATGAGGTAATTCCGCGACCTGCAGGCTTGGAAAGTAGTGGCCCCTGGTATTGGAACGCGATAGTTAAATTTAACTCGGAAAAGACAGCCGATTTCTATATCCGTCTATTCTTGGAACCCGCCTTTCTTTTGGATAAATACAGTAAATCTCAATTGGAGCAAGGCTTTTGGGCGATTCAAAGTGGAAATCTTGAGTGCTCCATTTCAGAGGTGATTTGGGATGTGAAAATCCCACTAGAAACCCGCGAAAAATGCGTGCGCGCGATGTTTAGTCTCTATCAGAAGCTGTTCTCGATAGAGCCTCTCGAAACGGCTGTTGAAATGTGGTGGGATTCTCTGGCTTATTGCTGGCATTGCGAAAATCGATCCCGTGACAAGGGCGGCGAAGACAGAAGCATGCAAGACGTAATGTTCGAGACGCTTGCCCAGATCCTTAGTCTTTCCAGCCCCGAAGTACAAGCATCGGCATTGCATGGTTTAGGACATTTGCATCATCCGGATACCGAAGCCGTAATAAAGGCGTTTATAGCCAATAACCCGCAATCCGAACTGCTTGCATACGCACGTGCTGCCGGGCAATTTGACGTGCTTTAGTGAGGCAGAACTCAACGGCGCTTCGTTTGTAAACGACTATTACCGCTGCTGCGTTCCAGAATTAATATCCGGATCCGTTACATTGCGACGCGCCAATTGCGCTTCGCGTCTTGCGATATAGGCATTCGCGATAAAAATAATACTTGCTCCGAGCAGGGCCATTGCGCCAATTTTTTCATCGAAGATCAACCACGCACCAATCGCAACCACCGGCACCTGAAAGAAACTGATGGGAGTCAGCATGGAGGCATCTCCCAGCTTCAATGCACGGGTCCAGCATAGATGCGCGGTAGTACCGAAAAAACCGGCGGCAATAATCCACAGCCAGGTAATGCCCACAGGCCATTCCCAGACAAATAAGGCCGGCACCAGCGACATCGGTACCCACAGCATCGTCGTGAAGATCACGATGGCGTCGGCTTTTTCCGTGCGGGAAAGTACCTTGATGCTAATCGCAACGATGGCGCTCATCACGGCCGCCATCAGGGCAATCATCATGTCGGCATTAAAACTATGTGATCCCGGCTGCATGATGATCAACACGCCCAGAAAACCTGCCAGCACGGCAGACCAACGTCGCAAGCCCACCACTTCGCCAAGAAACAATACGGCGAGAATCGTGACGAATAGCGGCGTCGAATAACTGATGGCCACTGCTTCCGCCAGCGGTAAATGGACAATGGCCCAGAAGCCGCACATCATCGAAATGATCCCGATCAAACAGCGGCCGATGTAAAGATGCAGCTTGTCGGTCTTCAGGATGGCCGCACCGTGCTTGAAAAATAGCGGCGCGGTGAAAAGAAAACCAAAAAAATTCCGGAAGAAGGCAATTTCGAATGCATGCAGTTGTTTGGACGCCAGCCGGATAACGATGGCCATGCAACCAAACAAAATCGCGCTCAACACCATGAAAAAAACCGCCCGCGGAACATTGCCTTTCGGGATGGACGATTCAAACATCATGGGGTTTACTCGTCAAAGCGGGCACCGATGATACGGGGTTCTGGTTCTATCTGGATGCCGAATTTTTCGTGAACCGATTTGGCGACGCGTCTTGCCAATGCGAGTAATTGCTGGCCGGTGGCATTGCCGTAATTCACCAGTACGAGTGCGTGCTGTTCGGCAATGCCGGCATCGCCTTCGCGAAAACCTTTCCAGCCGGCTTGTTCAATCAACCAGGCGGCAGAAATTTTGCGGGTATCATCACTATTGCCCGGATAACTTGGCAGGGTTTCATATTTCGATTTCAGTTGCTCAGCGAGTGCAGCCGAAATGATCGGGTTTTTGAAAAAACTTCCGGCATTGCCGAGTATCGCCGGGTTTGGCAGTTTTCTCGTGCGAATACGGCTGATCGCTTCGGCGACATGCGCGGCACGTGGCGTATCGACACCCATACTGGCCAATTCTTCGCGAACGCCTGCATAGTCGAGTTTCAAGTCGCGCGTGCGCGGCAGCAAAAATTCAACAGCGCAAACGACGTAACGATTCAAATCCTGCTTGAACAGGCTGTCGCGATAGGCAAATTCACATTCGGTGCGGTCAATTCGCTTCATCCGCTGCGATTGGCGATCAAACACTTCGACGGTTTCGATGAACTCACCGACCTCAACCCCGTAAGCACCGATGTTTTGGATCGGGCAGGCACCCACGGTACCCGGAATGAGGGACATGTTTTCAAGGCCAAGCAAGCCACGACCCAATGTCCATCCGATGAAATCATTCCAGTTCACACCGGCGTCGGCACGCACGAGTGCAAAATCGCCTTCGTCTCTGACAATCTTGATTTCGCTCATGGTCAGGCAAATCACGATGCCGGGGACATCAGCGGCAAAAAGAAGATTGCTGCCTTCGCCCAAGATCATCACAGGCCCATTGCGAAGCATGGCGAAATCGAATAATTCGGCCAGACCATCGGAATCTTTTACATCGGCAAGAATTTCGGCACGGGCAGGAATCCGGAAGGTATTGCGACCTGCAAGCGAGACGTTATCGCCGAGTTGATACCCGCTCATGCCACGCCTTCGCGGCGACGGCGAATCGCGCGCACGCTTTCCTCGATCAAATCCGGGCCACGATAAATCATGCCGGTATAAAACTGCACCAGAGTTGCCCCCGCCGCTACTTTTCCGGCGGCATCGGCGCCGCTAAGAATCCCGCCGACACCAATCAATGGAATATTGTCATTGAGTCGAGTACGCAGGCGGCGCAATACCGCCGTGGACTTGGCGTAGAGAGGTTTGCCGGAAAGTCCACCCACTTCGTATTCGTAGCGATGGCCTTTAATGTCAATGCGGTCAATCGTTGTGTTTGTGGCGACAACCCCGTCGACTTGAGCGGCATTCAATACCTCGGCCATGCCATCAAGAGCGGCGTCGGTGAGGTCGGGTGCCAGCTTGATGAGCATCGGTGTCTTGAAGCCATTCACGCCCGCCAGCTCTTCCTGAACTTCACGTAATTCGCCGATGAAACGGCGGAAATATTCTTCGGTTTGCAGGTCGCGCAGCCCGGCTGTATTGGGCGATGAAATATTGACCGTCACATAATCGCTGAGCGTATAAACACGTTCCAGGCAATAAATATAATCATCAATGGCTTTGTCATTCGGCGTGTCTTTGTTTTTGCCGATATTGATGCCGAGATTGCCCTTTCGTGCCGCTTTTTCAACATTCTTGACCAATGCGTCGACGCCGTCATTATTGAAGCCCAGCCGATTGATGACGGCCTCTTTATCGGAGAGCCGAAACATCCGCGGTTTTTCATTGCCTTCCTGCGGGCGTGGCGTCGTGGTGCCGATTTCGATAAAACCAAAACCCAGACTCAACAGGGCATCGATGTGTTCGCCATTTTTATCCAGGCCCGCAGCCAGGCCAACGGGATTCGGGAATTCAATGCCGAAGGCTCTTGTTTTCAGTTGCGGTGTTTTAACGGCGAGTAGGGGATTCAAGCCTAGACGATAGGCGGTTTCAATAGCTTTAAGGCCCACACCGTGGGCCTTTTCAGCGTCAAGACAAAAGAGGAAAGGGCGCGCTAATCCGTACACTCATTAACCGCCATTGGCTGCCGCAATGCCAAGGAAAGCCAGCAGCCCGCCAAAGAAAAGCATAATGACAAGGAGCGTGAGAATCGAAAGAATCATCATTGCCCAACCCATGACCAAGCCTGCAAGTGCCAAGCCATCTCCTTCCTTGGTGTCGGGATTGGCACGAATTTCACTTCGTGCCATGTGGCCCGTAATAATCGCGACGATGCTGCCAAGCCATGGCAACACAGTCCAGCCGAGAATGCCGGAAATCAAACTGGTCAGCGCTAATGCACTGGTTTCTTTTATGGGAGCATTCATTGCCGATTCCTTGGGTGAAATTAAATGTCGAATTTGATGCCTTGTGCCAACGGCAGGGAGTCAGAGTAGTTGATGGTATTGGTTTGACGACGCATATAAATTTTCCAGGCATCCGAACCCGATTCGCGACCACCACCGGTTTCTTTTTCACCGCCGAAAGCGCCGCCGATTTCCGCACCGCTGGTGCCGATGTTGACATTTGCAATGCCGCAATCGGAACCGGCAGCCGACAAGAATTGTTCGGCAGCTCTCAAATTGTTGGTGAAGATGGCCGAACTTAAACCTTGCGGCACGGCGTTTTGCATATCGATGGCTTCGTCGAGTGTTTTGAATGGCATCACATACAGGATAGGTGCAAAGGTTTCGGTCTGTACAACTTCATCGGAATTTTTGACACCGGTAACGATGGCAGGCGTCACGAAGTTGCCTTTGCCATCGAGTGCGGTACCGCCGGTACGGACGCTGCCGCCGCCAGCTTTGGCTTTCTCGAGCACACTCAGGAAACGTTGCACGGTAGCTTTGTCGGTCAATGGTCCCATCAGCGTGGTGGCAAGGGTCGGGTCGCCAATTTTGCTTTCGACTTGCTTGTATGCAGTGACCAATTTCGCCAGGACATCTTCGAAAATATTTTCGTGGATGAAAACACGACGTGTGCTCGTGCAACGCTGTCCGGCGGTGCCAACGGCGCCGAAGACGATGGCCGGGATCGCTAATTTCAGATCAGCAGTTTCATCGACGATCATCGCGTTATTGCCGCCCAGTTCCAGCAGGCTGCGGCCCATTCGCTTGGCAACGCGTTCGCCGACCATGCGGCCCACGGCAGTCGAACCGGTGAAGCTGATCAATGGCACGCGGTGGTCATCGACGAATTGTTGCGCGATGTCGGTTCCGGCATCGTTGAACAGATAGAACAAGTCCGGGAAGCCGCCGGCATTCAGGGCTTCATTGCAGATTTTCATCGATGCAATCGCACTGAACGGGGTTTTTGGCGAGGGTTTCCAGATGCAGATATCACCGCAAATCGCCGCGAGGAAGCCATTCCAGGCCCACACCGCCACCGGAAAATTGAAGGCTGAAATAATACCGACGATACCGAGTGGCTGGTATTGCTCGTACATACGATGACCCGGGCGTTCGGAGTGCATGGTCAGGCCGTAAAGCTGACGTGCCAGACCCACCGCGAAATCGCCGATATCGATCATTTCCTGAACTTCACCGTCGCCTTCGGGCTTGATCTTGCCCATTTCCAGCGCGACCAATGAACCGAGCGCGTCTTTGTGTTTACGCAATGCATCAGCACAGAGACGAATCGCTTCGCCGCGTTTCGGCGCAGGCGTGGTGCGCCAGACTTTGAAGTTGGCCTGTGCGCGTTCCATGATGATGTCGTAATCGGCCTGGCTGGAGGCATACACGCGTCCGAGCAATTCGCCATTGCTTGGATTGATCGGTTCCAGCACGCCCGCATCCTGCGTTTTGGACCATTCGCCATGGCCAAGATAGGTGCCGGATTCGTTTTCGCTCAGGCCGAGCGCGGCTAAAACTGGGTGAGTCATCTGAAGCTCCAAACAATGAAAACAATGAGGTGCGACCCCGATACGATTTGAACGTACGACCTGTCCCTTAGGAGGGGACCGCTCTATCCAGCTGAGCTACGGGGTCAAGACTGTCAATTATCTCAAGAAACGCGAGGATTTACTGCCCCTAAGTGACTGAAAAATACAAAGATGCACAGTATCTTGAACGCCCGAGGCGTTAAGTACGGTGATTAATAAGCGTTGCGCGTATGCGATGATGCAGTCCCCATAAGGAGCCATCCATGTCCCATCCACTGTTTGATGCCACCATTCCCGCTTTTACCCGCAGTTTGAAAGCTCTCGATGCCTGCCTCGATAAAGCCCAGGCCCATGCAGATAGTTTGAAATGCGATGTCGGTAATATTCTCGGCGCGCGTCTGGCACCGGATATGTTTCCGCTGGGTCGCCAAATCCAGATCGCCTGTGATTTTGCCAAGAGCATCAGTTCGCGTATGGCGGATGTCGAAGTGCCAAGTTACGAAGACAACGAAGTCACGCTGGCCGATTTCAAGGCGCGTATCGCCAAGACCATTGCCTACATGAACACCATTACGCCTGAACAGTTTGAAGGTTCGGAAACCCGTGCGATTTCAATCCCGATGCGCGACGGTAGCAAGCGCGAATACGTCGGCGCACCCTACTTGCATCATGCGGGTCTGCCCAACTTTTATTTTCACCTGACCTCGTGCTATGCCATTTTGCGCCATAACGGCGTGCAAGTCGGCAAGAAAGATTTCATCGGTAGCGTCTAAAATCATTTTTGCGATACGTCACGCCGGAGAATGAAATGAAATTCCTGTCCATGGCATTGCCAGTTATTTCTTTGATGGTTTCCTCGGTCGCATTTGGCCAGATGAAATCGGTTTATACGGGTCTGACAGTCAAGGATTGCAAGGCATCCAGTGTTCCTGTCGAAGACGGATACAGCGGCGTTTGCCCCGGTGTTGCCGGTTACAACCTCGAACTGGTCGAGGGTGATTTACGGCAAACTGTCAATGTGATTACGCCCGATAAAAAGAAACATGAACTCGAGCTGTGGTCTAACATATCGAGTGGTTTTTCAAGCCTCGGCGCAAAAGCCGAATGGCGCATAAAAGCTAAAGTGCCGGTGGCATTGATCATGCGGTTCAACGCCAGCGAGAATCCGGAAGACTCCTCCAAAATTACGTCTTATCTGGTGGTGGTGAAACTGTCGAAGACCGACGTTTGTATCGTTGATATTCTGAGGCCATCTAAAACTCAGAACATCGATGCCCGAAGATTGGCCGACACGCCTTCAAAACAAATCTGCCAGCAATTTTGACGGTTTAGTCGTAACTCAAATCGGTTGCCTTGCCCCAAAACACCCGATAGGAATATGCGGTATAGAACAAAATGGCAGGCAGGGTAATGGCAACGCCAATGAACATGATAAATAAGGCTTCCGGTGATGACGCAGCCTGGTCATAGCGAAGTTTATCGACAACCAGATACGGAAATAAACTATAGCCCAGCCCGATAAAAGCCAGCACGAACAGGCTAATGGCACAGGCAAACGGTAACCATATTTTTTGATGCAGCCCGGTCGAAAGCTTTTTCAACTGACGTTCGCAAACGAAGAAACAGATTGCGGTCAATGCAGGGATTGGTAGCAGCCATAACAGTTCCGGCAGCGCGAACCATTTTTCAAAAATACGCGCGCTAACCAGGGGTGTTGCAATCGAGACAGCGGCAATACCGAGACCTGTCAGCCACAAACTTCCGTATGCCCAGCGCACGGCACGGCGAAATAATTTTTCTTCGGTTTTCAGTAATAACCAGCAGGCACCGAGTAAGGCATAACCAGCCACCAGACTCAGGCCAATAAAGATCGCGAAAATAGTATGGCTGGGGGTGTATTCAAAACCCAGAATATACATGCCGAGCATGAAGCCTTGTGAAAATGCCGCAAGCAAGGAACCACCATAAAATGCCTTGTTCCAAAGATGCTTATGGTTGGCATGTGCCTTGACCCGGAAATCGAAAGCAACGCCGCGCAAAATAAGACCGATCAGCATGAAGGTGACCGGCAAATACAGTCTGCCCAGAATAATCCCATGCGCAACCGGGAAGGCCACCAATAAAA
>JAYWIC010000037.1:0-16312 GCA_043789195.1 Arenimonas sp.
AAACCCGGCTCGGCAGGCTGGTATAACTCGGCCGCTTTCGAACAGGCAGCACAGGCCGCCGGCTTGTACGCCAAGAGCATCAATGGCGATGCGTTCTCGTATGAAATGCGCGCCAAGGCGATTGAATTGATCAAGCAGGATTTGGGCCAGATCGACATGGTGGTGTATTCACTCGCCTCGCCGGTTCGCAAATTACCCGATTCAGGTGAACTCATACGTTCGGCTTTGAAACCGATCGGTGAAACTTATCAATCGACCGCGATCGATACCAGCAAAGACCGCATCATCCATTCAGAAGTCGAGCCTGCCACCGAACAGGAAATTGCCGACACCATTACCGTCATGGGTGGCGAAGATTGGGAATTATGGATGAAGGCATTGCTCGATGCCGGCGTGTTGGCCGATGGCATCAGAACGATGTCCTACAGCTATATCGGCACTGAAATTACTTGGCCTATTTATTGGCACGGGGCACTCGGCAAAGCCAAGGAAGATATGGATCGTGCCGCCACCGCATTACGAAACTTGCTCGCGCCACTCCATGGCAGCGCCAATGTGGCCGTTCTGAAAAGCGTCGTGACCCAGGCATCCGCAGCGATTCCGGTGATGCCACTATACATTTCGCTTTGCTTCAAGGTGATGAAAGAGCAAAACCTGCATGAAGGCACGATCGAACAAATCGATCGCATGTTCCGCACCCAGATTTACAGCGACACCACCAGCCGCGACGATCACCAGCGTATTCGCATGGACGATTGGGAATTACGCGACGAAGTTCAAAAATCCGTGATGCAAATCTGGCCGAACGTCACCACCGAAAACCTGTTCGAGCTGACAGATTACAAAAGCTACAAGGAAGAATTCCTGAAGCTGTTCGGCTTTGGTGTTGTAGGAGTGGATTACGTAGCCGATGTCGACCCGGTCGTGCCGTTTGAGCCGGTGAGTCTGGTTTCGGAATAAGCAAACCCGCCACTCGGAAGTACGCAAGCCCGGTCCACGATGAGTGGCCCGGGCTTTTTATTACTCCAGGGTGATGCATTGCAGATGTCACCTGCCATGAAACAAGAATTAACGAGTTCAATTAAATCAGGCACTAAAGTCCTCTAGGCTTTCACGGGTGCTTCCGACGTGTTCAGCTAGAATGTGGTTAGTTAAGGGGATTTACTTGATGAAGATTCGTCGCGATTCATTCACTGACTTCCGGGCAAACATGCGCTGGCGCGTGGGCATTGTGCTGGGTGTTCTGGTGATGTTGCTGATGGTCGCCCTGGCTACGCTAAATACCCAGCTTGGTCTAAAAGACACCGCGCAGCTTGCATGGATTGTATTTGCGGCTTCGGGAATCAGTGTCACCGGGCTGTTACTCTCGCCACGTCATATCGGTGGCACGGTATTTTTTTCCGCGATTGCCTTGATCCTTGTTTTCGTGCCGATATTTGGAATGTATCACGGTCGCCCTATGCAGCATTGGGCTTATATTTTTCCACCACTTCTCGTCTTTTTGATCCGATCGAAACCCGCACTTGTCGGCATGGTGCTGTACGGTGTCTATGTCGTGTTTACGCTCAAGACACTGATTCCGATGATTGACGTTGTTCGATTTGCCAGTGGTTATGGCTTGCTGGTGTGCTTCATCTACACCTACGCATTACTGGAAGAACGAGCATCCGCGATGCTGCGCTATTACTCCGACCACGACGCCTTGAGTAATTGTTTTAACCGGCGCACATTCAATGAATCGCTCGAACAACTCACGCGTTCACGCGCAGATGGTAAGGGTTGTACGTTCCTGCTGATCGACATCGACTATTTCAAAGCAATCAACGATGAACATGGTCATCTGGTGGGAGACCGCATCATCACGCAAGTAGCGGCCGAGCTGGGGCGCACGCTGGATTCCGGCGTACCACTATTTCGGTATGGCGGCGAAGAATTCGCGATTATTCTCGAAGATGCATCCGAGCAAACCGGCATTGAACTGGCCGAACGTTTACGCCGGGCCATCGATGACTATAACTTCCAGGAAGTGAAAGTCAGCATCAGCATCGGGGTCGCCGAGTGGCTCCCGTCCCATCCAAGCGTCAATGCCGCACTCGGACATGCCGACAAAGCGCTCTATGCTGCAAAGCACGCCGGACGAAATCGCGTCATGGCGACGGCGCTTTCGTAATCCGGGTTACTTCGGGAAAATATCCAGAGACAGTCCAGGATATTTTTTCGCCAGCTTGCGGTAATAACGGGCAGTGTCCGCGCACTCCGGATCTTCGTCGCAGGCGACAGCTTCCGGCGGACCTTCCACGTAGACCCAGCGTCCGTTTTTCCTTTGCAGCAAGCCGATCATGGTTTCGTAATGCTGGGTACCATCGCGTGACTGCGGCTCCGCAACGACCCATGCCCAATTATTTTTCAGCTTGAGATGCGACACCACGAATATCACGTCGAGATCAGACATTTTTTTTACCACCTCGCGCAAGGCACCCATTATCGCCGTCCTTTCTGCACTGCCTTTTACCGGCGTGTAGGCCGCGGAGGATTTCGATGTGAACGTTTTTGAATCTTGCGCTGCTGCCGATACCGGCATCGCAATCGCGATACCCGCCAACATGACCAACAGCAATGTTGTATTGAGTGTTTTCATTTCTTTCCGTTCTTCCGTTTGGCCTGACCTGCGTCGTACCAAGCTTTTATACGCTGGATCGAACTTTCCGAACAGGCCGGATTGCAAATATCCACATCCACTTTCCAGTTCAGCAAAATATCGCCGGTGTCTTCCTTGCGTACAAAATTACCCGTCAGGTGCTGCTCTTTGCCTTTGGTGGAAAGTTTGAGCACCGCGTTTTTACGCATCCCGCGCGACAAAATATATTGGGCATCTTGCATCGGAAGTGTATGGTAGGTTGGCGCGGGAATTATGCCGGCAATGAATACTTGAATTAATAATCCGCGATTAAATTTCGGACTCATATCGCGTATTGCAGCTTCGTCAAAATTCACGATAACCTGGTCACCTTTTCGCACCGCGGTCACTCCCACTTGAAAGCCTAGTGGGTGTGCGGCGGTATTGAATACTGCACCCATTTCATCCGGCGGCAGCGGTATCGTTGGAGGTGGTGCTATTAGTTTATGGAACGCTAGCTGTGTTTTTAATTTCGGATTTAATTTCAGCGCGTCTTCCCAGACCTTATAGCCAATTGCTGCGCCATCGAAGCGGCCACGCATAGTGCTACCAGGTTTTCCACTGAATGCTTTTGGCTCGCTCAGGATCAACTTGCCGCCAATCTCGACCGTATATTCCCAGTAGGGAATGCGATTATTATCATCAGTATAAAATTCAATACTCAAAGATCCGGTAAACGGGCCTTCGTAACGGTTACACATACTGGTGTACAGATCTTTGGTGACGTAATTAGCAAGATCCAACATCAGGCCTGGGGCACTGCCGCCTAAGTTAGATTGGTTTCTAGCTTGTATGTCTTTTCCCGTCGGGCCAGAGAGACCCACCGCCACGGTTTGATAGCCGCGCAAGTTGGCCACCCAAACCTTTACTGTTTCGGCTTCTGCAAACTTTGCACCGGTATTTCCATATTTGTGATTATCGATCAGCGCAGGTGACACCTTATCGGTTAGATGATTGATCATCGTATTGACGATATTACCTTCGAAATTCATCAGGGTGGAAGTCAGGTTCAATGCCTCGACAACGGTATCCAATCGTTCACATGAACTGGCACCAAAACGCGAGGCACGGATGGAGTCACCGACACTATTGGACTCGACCGCGATTTTTTCAAAGTTTTCAAAGATCGGTGTTACCAACTCGGCACGCTCTTCTGGGGGCAAGGCCGCAATCACTGGCGGCGGATTGGGAATAAGTGTCGGACGTCTTTTCTTACGGTCATTTAATTTATTTTTGATGACCGAATAACGTCCGATAACTTCTTGCTTTTCTGCACTGTCTGGAATGTCCGCCAGTAATTTATCCATAGTGCTAACGAAAGTGGCTTCGGTCGCGTCCATGCTGGCAGCGTATTGTTTCTGAAATTCGTCGAATGCGTCTTCACCGACAACGTCAAATTCTGCTGTCGCCTTTCCCTTTCCGTCGGGCGCGGTCACCGTAGCGGTGTAGTGCCCGATGTGAATGGTGTTTTTGACATTCAAAGCCCACTGGCCTTTTGCATCAAGGACAACATCGAGTTGAATGGGTTTGGCTTCCTTTCCTATCGCAGGTTTCGGCTTTACATCAATCGTGATGAGCACATTCACCTTGGCGCCGGCCTGTGTAACCGGTGTCTTCCCACTGAGCATTATCGGTGCACCCGGCAAGGCGACTTTGGGGTTGGAGGTCACACTGATCGGTGCGTTAATCGTTTCCATCTGCGCGCTGACGGAAATGGGTAACAAGGCTGAAAAAAACAGACTAATCACCAATACAGGCCAAGCGCTAGATTTGAGCAGGCTGGTCGTCATTTCATTTTCCCCGCTTCAATTTTTGCATAGCCATGACCAATAAATGCACGCAAATCGTCATCGCTCATGCCGCCATGACGAACAGAAATTTGCGCATCGCCTTTGACGGTATTGAATTGAATCGCACCATCGGAAGCGGCTTCCCACGGGCCTTCCACGCCCTTACTCGCCCTCAATGCAACGCCCTGTTCGGCACCTTCGGCATTGATGCTTTTGGCAAAGCCTTCAAAGCTGGCGTTTTCCCCGCGATAATTACGATATGCATTGCGCAAAGTGACGCTGACGACAAATAAATGTGAGCGGCCATCCTTGCCGGTATAGGTAATCGTGCAATTGTTGTCGCTGCGTTCTGGCTCGCTTTTTTGTGGTCCTAATAATTTTTCGATATCGGCAGCGCTCCACAAGGCGCATGGGTCGTCTGACGCATACAGGGCGAGCAAACGTTTCAGGCCGTCTTTCTGTCCAGTTAGCCCACTAATATCAAGTGGTTTTGCAAGCCGTGGCAATGCCTTGTTGGCCAGCGCGGCCGCTTGTTCTGCCGTTGTAGACAGGCTGCCGCCAAAATCGATTTCCACCATGCTGTCGCCTTGCATCGCTACAAAAGTACAGCAGCCGCGAATTTTTGCCTCATCCCAGTCACCGACTAACTCGGTGCCATCCTGTAACTTCAACATGCCTTTCGTTGCACCTTCGGCCTTTGCAAGGTTGCCACTGATACCGGCATTGATGGCACCGGCATCGGTCCACTCGGCCTGCACGGTGAGGTTTTTATTGTCGGCGGTGAAGTACCAACAGTAATAGCCAGTTTCGTCCGGCATGGCAGCGCTGTCGCCAATAGGGTTCCCGCCGCGATACGGGGCGAATGCCAATGGTGCGCCGAGCACAGCTTCGACTTCTTTCGGTTCTAGCAAACGACATGGGTCATGCGGGTCCGGTATTTTTGCAAGATCGGCGGCAGCGGTGGCTGCAGAATCGGCCATGCCGTCTGCGCCCGCTACCGCATCGCTATTTTCATTTACTGCGTCTTTATTTTTGCAGCCAGCGATGCCGACGACGAGCAATGTCGTCAATAAGATTTTCAGGGTTTTTGTTTTCATGATCTTGGCCTTTGTTGTTCTGGCGAAAGGTTTATAGACAGTTGCGTGCGAGCTCGACGCGGCGATTGGCTGCGCGTCCCTCTAGCGTGTCGTTTTTTGCAACAGGTTTAGTGGCACCGAAACCATTGGCAATCAGGCGGGATGCTTGCAACTTGTATTGCGTTGTCAATGCATTGCTAACAGCGGCAGCGCGACGCTTTGATAAATCTAGGTTGTAGCTTGCGCTACCGACATTGTCGGTATGCCCTTCAATACGTAAGTTCCAACTCGGGTTTTTCGTCATCAAGTCAGCCACCGCACGTAAAGCCGGTGCAGATTGCGGAAGTAAGGTGGCTTTAGCGAAATCAAAATAAATGCCGTTCAATTCCGCACGGCAAGCACCGCTAGCCAGTGATTGTTGCAACACATTAACCTGAGGTTCTGCGGCTGGGTAATCGATACGAATCGTTTGAAAAACGCTGCGCCCCTGGCGACTACGCAAACCCATCGGATTTCCGGAATTGTCGGCAACCCATTCTTCGATATCGACACTGTCACCGGCAACGGTAAAAACACCCTTGGCATGAATGGTTTGAATGACCACCGGCTTGCCATTAATTTTCACGGTGATAGGCACCGTGGCGTTACCGACGCGCTCCAATGTACCGCGAAAATATTTGCGACCCGATGTTACATCCAATATTGCAGGCATGTTTTCCTGCTCGCCATAACGTGCAACAGTGCCTATAACCAGCGCCACTTTTCCGCTCGTTTTTAATTGCGTAAACGAGGCTTTTGACAGGCCCATGGTGGAACCGGGAAACATGATGGCATCGCCATCCTGGAATACCTGATTTTGTTTGTTGGATGAAGCCATATCTTCGCGCCTTACACGACGCATACGGGTGTCACTCATCAGCTTGCCATTGACTTGCGAGCGAAACTCCACGCTGACCTCGACGTAAGCAGCTGTTGCATCGCTGATCGTGGCGATCTGTTCTTCATCGCCGTTCGGTTTTTGAACGGCAGTGGTGACTACCATGCCTTTCACCAAGGGAATTTGTGCCGTTTCGGCAGCGCTGGCGGGAAGTACCCCCAGCAGCATCAAGAGCATGAAAGATGGTCGCAACATGATGTTGTACTCAGTAGGCCACAAGTTCGACACGGCGATTTTTGGCGCGCCCGGCTTCACTGGCGTTGGTCGCCACCGGGGCGGCAAACGAAGCACCAAAACTTTGCAGACGTTTTGCATCAGCGCCATATTGTGTAGTAAGTGCGAGCACGACCGCTTTGGCACGACGTGTTGAAAGATCACGATTAGGTTCGAACAAACCCTGGGTGTCGGTATGACCCACAACCATCAAGCGAATTTTCGGATCTGCCTTCATCAGCTTGGCAATCTCTAACAGCGAAGCTTTCGATTCCGGTTTCACATCGGCTTTCGCGGTATCAAAAAGAATGCCATAAAGAGCTATGCGGCCATTCTTGGTCAGCTCGGCCGACATTTCGGTCGATGTTACTGT
Source organism: Arenimonas sp. (assembly GCA_043789195.1). GTDB lineage: Bacteria > Pseudomonadota > Gammaproteobacteria > Xanthomonadales > Xanthomonadaceae > Arenimonas. The sequence continues at coordinate 7,067 of JAYWIC010000037.1, forward strand.
GACCATGCGGGCAACGCGGGGTTTGGGTTCGATTACATCGATTCTGACGCCAACGCGTTCTTCCGGAATAGTGTAGTAATCGCCGCCCGATGTTCTGGAATTCATCCCCGCATAAACCGTGACAAACATATCGCCTTCCGGGCGCTTGATTTGTAGAGCGGCATAGCGATATTCCTTGTTCCAGGACATCCATTTGCTACCGCTGCTTTCCTGTCCGTAGGTATTTTTCATGAAGTCGTCGATAAAATTATCCAGCTCCTGGCGAGAACCGGAATTGACCCCTTGAAACAGAACTTGGACGGTACCTAATTTCGCCAACTCCTCTTGATAACCACGTATGGCTTCCAACGTGGACACGTCCTTGGGCATTACATACACCAGACTGGTGCTGACGCCTTCGACTGTGCGAGTTTTTGGATTGTCGATTCGGGCATTACTCAAGGCAATCAGCAATTCCGAAAAAGCTTTCTTTTCCATAAAGCGGATACTGGAACCCTTGAAGCGCTGGATTAGCGGATGGTCGCTGGTACCTTTTACATCGGTACCGTCTGGCAAGTCGGCTGCATCAACGGCCGCATAAACAGGCGACACCAGTGCGGCTAGCAACAACATCGAAAGACAAATAAAACGAGTGAGTGATGACATATAAATTCTCCGGTTCACGAGCTACAACAGCCCTACGACAGATGTATCGGGGGACGAGAAAAAATCCGGACATGGATAAACGACAATCTTTGAACGTAGGAGGAGGGTAAGCCCCGAAAAATCTAACAGTAGTCGGGTCTTATGCACCCAAAAAAAAGTTCGTCATCCCCGAATGCCTTTGTCGGGGATCCAGCGACTTCATGTATCAAGGCAACAACACTGGATCCCCGCATGCGCGGAGAATACTGTGACTTTTTAGGAGCACGTATGACAGATACAAGCAGTTGCTCGCACAAAAGAAAAAATCCAGACACGGGATAAACGATAATCTGCAACTGTGGGAGGGGTGTAAGCCCCGAATTGTCTGACAGTATTCGGGCCTTATGGCCCTCCCACGAAACTCATTTGGCCCAAGAGCCTTGGATCACCACGCTTCAGAACTCTTTGCAAGCTCTGCTACGGCGAGCTCGATCAATGCACGTATTCCTTGATCGACGCTTTCGCGCTGGGTCTTGCGGCTGGAATGTTCGGGTGTCATCGCACCCAATCCACTCTTGCCATTGAATGACAGTGCGTTATCAATCAAGTTACCGACCCCCGAAACCGAAGAACCTTTGGTTTCCAGTTTTTTGCGGACATTGATCGCATCGACAATTTCTCCAGTCGAGGCATCGATCACGCGAATATCCATGCCAATCACATCGGTGATTTTTCCGCTACCCACATTCATGCCGCCGATGCCGGTGTTGCTTTGGGCTTCTTCCGCACCCAGATTGGCTTCCGAAATCACCGGCTCGAAGATATAACCCGCACCTGCCAGTTTGTATGCACCTGCATCGCCTGTGGTGATACCGTCTTCATTCAACGCACGTTCCTTGCCGACACCGGCTTCGAGACGACTACGTTCCATGACGCGGAAACGACGCGACTTGATCAGTGCGGTGGTAAACATGTCGGTGGCAGCACGCACATTGATTTCGGCGACCTCAGAACGCACTTCGTAAACCGTAACCGTGTGTTTACGTGCCTTAAGCGAAACACCTTGTGCCTCCAGATCGCGGGTGGTTTCCGAACGATCGACATAGGGCTTACTGCCATCGGCATAGGCCTGCGACGCGAAGAGCAAAAGCAATAACGCAGATAAGATTATACTTTTTTGAAAATCAGGGCGATTCATGGCGGCATTTCCTTAAAATAAATATTCGTTTGAAAATCAGTCTTTAGAGACGAGTTTGCAGGTAACAGTGCTGTCGCGCTTCACTACGACCAAACAGTTGTCGAAAGCAGTAGTATTTCTACAGCCGTAGTAACGTGAGCTCTCGGTTTTACTCAACACGTAACAACCCGGCAAATCGGCATCGGTAACAGGTGCGACTACCGGCACGACCACATCTCTGCCTGCTGCACCGGCACCAACACGCTGATCGCGGGCTGCACGCGCGTCGGCAGCGGCTCTACGTCTTGCTTCTAGCGCTGCGCTATCGGCTGTAGGAACTTGATCTTGACGCATCGACTCACGTGCTCGGCGTAATTCTTCCGGTGATAGTTGACGACGCGATTCGCTGGTTGGTTCGGCAATGAGAACCCGATCGTCAATGCGCTGAATTGGCTCGCGATTAGTCAGAGGCTCACGTGAAATGCGTGGTTCATCGCTTGCAGTGCGACGACGCGACTCTGTAGAGCTCTCGGTCCTTGGAACGAGCTCATCAAGACCTTGCAGCGGGTCGCGTTGGCTCAAGGACTCGCGCAATGAAGCTTCCTTGCGGCGGCGTAATTGCGCTGCTGTTTCTGTCTTTGGGACGCGCTCACTAAGTGGTTTCATCGGTTCACGATCACGTAAGCGTTCGCTCGAATCGATTAGCCCGCCATCCCGCGCATTCGGAACTTCGACAGTGCCCGGCCTTTTTGCAGACGAGTCATTGATGCTTAAGCGGCAAGACTTGAATGTATTCTTTGCCGCATCAAGGCAGGCATCATTAAAACCTTTCCATCCTTCGTTTATTTTTCCCACATATTCCTGAGTGAATTTTCCATCTATTGGGCGGTTTTTTTCATACCAAGTTTCCTCTGCGGCAGCACAAGCTGCATAGTCTTTTTCCAGTTTTTCTTTCGGAACGGACTTTGTGCATTGGTCCACCATGCTTTCCACCGCTTTGGCATTTTTTTCAGTTGCCAGGGTATGTTCTGCTTCCGAAAGACAAACGCCTTCGCGAACAGGGGCTTCACTTTGCAACAAAGATTTGTTGTAGGAATATTCGGTGGATATGAGCGAACTCTTGTTTTCTTTATGCCAAGTTTCAAAATCACTGCGGCAGACCTGGTAGTCGCTTCTTATTGTGTCTTTGCAACTTTGTGTCGGGCACTGGCTAAGCAGGCTGTTAAGCTTCGCTTGGTTTTTGTCAGTGGTAGCGATGCAAACCGAGCCTTTGCGGTAGTAATCCTGTACCAGATCTTTGAGCTTTGCGCGTACTTTTTCCTCAGCGTTAAAATCGGCCAATGCCAGCTGCACTGCTTTTGATGCATCGGCATGAAACTGGCCTTTATCCACTTCCGGAAAATAGGTAAGTACATACGCGCCAAAGGTATCGGCAGCCCATAGTGCAGGCGGTGAATTAGGCAGCACTTTAAGACCGTTATGGGTCTTTTCCTTTTTCGGAATGCCAAAAACGGCGTCGATTGCCTGCTTTCTCAGCGATGGCAACAACGCATTGAGCTTGATGGCTTGGTCGGCATAGCAAAGACTGTCGGTAATATCCTTGGGCAAGGCGCCTGATTTAATATCGGCAAATTCCGCGTAGGCTTTTTCGCGCTCGGCATTGACGAGTACCGAGGCTTCAAATTCAAAGACGCGTTGAAACATCTCATGGCCGAAATATTTTTTCGGAAATAAGGGACCGCCAGAACGCATATTGTCGCAAGTGTATTGGGCGGTATCTTCAGCCTGGGTATGGCCATCAAAATAGCTGACGCAGGGCTTCCAGACGTCTTTCCATATACTTCCGCCATGCCAGGCATTCGGATTGTTGAATTCATGGGTTGCGTAAAACTCGACCTTTGGCGCCCAATTTTGATCGTAATAAGCAAGATAAGGCATGTGTTTGGTCTGCCCTGCGAGCGCATCACCCAGATTGGAAACCTGACGAACACCTTCTTCTGCTGCATCACCGGCGAAATTCACGACAGCGCCGGCCACTTCCTTGGCTTTATCCCATACCTCTCCACCGCATTTGTCACCAATGTTATCGGTGATGTTCAGCACTTTTTCGATGGTTTCGGTGTTCAGCCCTGCATCGACCAAATCGCAACCGCAAGTGAGCGATCCTGAAACAAAATCCATACCGGGAATTTCTGCGAGTACTTCACCGGCTATCCCGCCGGCGGCAATGCCAATCAGCTGATCTTTCGCACCATCTGGGAGCACGCCCAATTCACCCAGTGTCGCATTCAGAGCCTCGGCAACCGGTTTTGCGGCCGTTTCGTAAAGCTTGTTGCCACAACTAGGCTGCGATTTCGGTAATACGCCCACATTCGTCAGGCCAACCACCACACCAATAGGAGCCGCAGTCGCAGGGGATCCAAGTCGGCCAACGCAATCAGGCTTGGTAGCAATGAACTCGAGAGCTTTGGCGCCAATGATCGCGGCATCGACCGTCCCTTCTTTGATCGCAACGGCACAGGACCAGGCATCATCGAAAACATCTGCATGCGCGGCAGGTGAACCAATCGCCAACGCGATAAAGGCATAAAGCGAATTTCTGCGGCGTTTAAGACGAGTCTGGGGTTTCATGGCAAAGCTCCGGTTCGCAGGCCGTAAACGGCCCATTGGCAGCCTTATCGGAGGACGGCAAAAAATCCGGACATCGAAGGCAGAAAAAGCGCATAAATTTGCTAGACTCGGCTCATGCCTGCCGCTGACCTGCCACTACGAGAGTCTTCAAGCACATTAGTGCAAGCGCTTTATGCCGAGCTCAAAAAAGTCGCCAGCCTCGAGCGCTGGCGATTGGGTAATGCGCCAACGCTGCAAACCACCGCATTGATTAACGAGACTTGGTTGAAGCTGCATAAAGTGGAAGGCTGGAATGATCGCCAGCATTTTCTGCGGGCCGCCGCAATTGCCATGCGGCAAGTGCTCGTGGATTCCGCACGCGAGCATTACGCTGAAAAACGCGGCGGCGGCATAAGCCCCGACACCATGTCGGCTGCCGAACGAGTGCCCGCCGGTTCCGATGATGAAGTGATTCTGGTGGATGAAGCACTCGCCCGCTTGCAACTACTCGACCCGCGTTTGGCACAAGTGGTTGAATGCCGTTTTTTTGCTGGTTATAACGAAGAAGAAACCGCGCAAGCCTTGGGCATTAGTGACCGCACTGTGCGTCGTGATTGGTTGAAGGCGAAGGCTTGGCTGTATGTCGAGATGTCGCCGAATTAATTTCCCGTAGGAGCGCTCACGAGCGCGATAAATCTGCGACGATGCTTGAGCTAGGAGCGAGCTCTGCTCGCGAAAAACCAGCGACGAGGCTTATGGTAGGAGCGCTCACGAGCGCGAAAAGCCTGGGATGAGGTTTGTAGTAGGAGCGAGCTCTGCTCGCGCAAAAACCTGCGACGCGGCGTTTCGCGAGTAGAGCGTGCCCACATGGTTTGTATTATCTTTTTGTTTTCATCGCAGATTTATCGCGCTCGTGAGCGCTCCTACCATAAGCCTCGTTGCAGCTTTCTGGCGCCTGAAGGCGCCCCCACAATTGGATCTACTGCGCAGCTTCAATATCGGCACGCAATTGTTGCGCGCTCGGTATATAAGGCGCACCCGCTTCGCCAAGCGCAGCAAGCTTGCTTGCCATCGAATTCACCAATTGCCTGGCCTCAGCTTTGTTGCCTTCGGCCAAACGTAATTTTGATTCTATACCCAGACACACCGCGTACAAGACTTGATCTTCACCCGAATTGATACGCGCCGCATCTTTTGCCTGCGTCAGTGATTCATTTGCAAGTTTCAGCTCGCCTAGTTGAATGCGTGCTTCGGCAATACTTTGCAAAATAAAGATCGTCAACATACTGTGTTCGCCCGTGTATTCACGCGTCATCGGCAATGCCTGATCCAACTGCACCAATGCATCCTTGGGGCGCTTGGCTTTCAAAATAATCTTACCGAGATTTCCCTGCATGGAAGCCAGTGCCGCCGATGGTCCGTACAAATCGCGCCGCAGCCTGGTTGCTTTCAATAATAATTCTTCGGCTCGTACGAAATCGTTTTTACGATAAGCCACCGTCGCCCAATTGCCCAGTATCAGCAATGCCCCTGCACTACTTGTACTGCCGAGCTTTTCATACACTTTCCAGCTATCCCGGAATGCTGCATCGGCCTTGTCGATATCGCCATTGGCTTGATAGGCAATACCAAGACTGTTCAAAAGAACACCGGTTTCGATAGCGTTACGGCCATAATAATCATCGTGTTCCAACAAGGCTAATTGCATCGTTCTTATCGAAGTCGGAAGCCCGCTTTCTTCTTTCTCGATCAGGGCCTGGGTCAAACGAAATTCGACCAGAGACTTGCGATTCTGTGCAGGATTTTTATTCCAGAATGCCTGTGCCGCATCCAGCAGACGGCGAGCCTCGGTCTTGTTCCCAAGCTGCAATTCAGACTGCGCAAGCAGAGCACTGACTTGCGCGCGGGCAGCAGGCGTTGTCTCATTTGATTTCAAATAACCCCGCAACAGGGGGGCTGCACCTTCGGCGTCATTCATATACAAATACAGGGCACCCAAAGCTTCCACAATTTCAGCACGTGTTTGTGGCTGATCGCGGTATTGCTCGGCAATATTTTTTGCACTTTGGTCCAAAACCTGTTTTGCGGTGGTAGGTTCCCCACCCTGATTTTCACCAGCGGTACGGAACATCAATAACAAATAATCCTTCACCGCATCGGTGCGTCGAATTTCTGCCAACACCTGATCGCGCTCGATCGCGGTCTTGCGTGCTTGCCACACAATGCCGCCAATACCTACCGAGATAGCGACAAATACGATGGCCGCTGCAGCAACACCGATTTTATGTCGGCTGACAAAACGGCGAAGACGATATCCACGCGTATCGCCCCGTGCGACTACCGGTTCACGCCGTAAATGTCGCTTGATATCGTTCCACAACTGCGAGGCGCTTTGATAACGCTGCCCAGGCTCGGGGCGTAATGCTTTCATTACGATTGCATCAAGATCGCCTCGCAATGATTTGGCAGAAATCACACTTGATGCGTTTACGGCATTACTTGGCAAAGTCGGCGCCGCTTCAAAACGACGTTTGAAACTTACCGGTAATGCAGAACCGGAAAGACTCCACGGGCGTGTGCCCACCAACAATTCATACAGCACCACACCAAGCGCAAACACATCGGTTGCCATCGTGATGGCACCACCTTCCAACTGTTCCGGTGCAGCGTATTCGGGTGTCAGTAAAGCCTGTGTCATCACCCCACCGCCATCATCGGCCAGTTTGGCAATGCCAAAATCCAGCAAGCGGGCACGACTAGTGGCATCGACAAGAATATTGGCCGGCTTTAAATCACGATGGACAATAAGATTGCGGTGGGCATAATCAACGGCTTCGCAAATTTGCTGGAATAATTGCAGGCGTTTATCAAGGCTCAGGGCATTGTCTTTTGCATAAGCAATCAAATCGCGACCTTCAACGAATTCCATCGCCATAAAGGGACGGCCATCGGGTGCAAGACCACCATCGATCAATCGAGCGATCCCGGGATGTTCCAGACCGGCAAGAATGCGGCGCTCGTTTTCAAAATGCCCCAGACGCCCAACCGCCTCCGGGCGAATCAGTTTGAGCGCAACCTTCTGGGAAAAATCGGCGTCGCTGCGGTGCGCAAGATAAACCTCGCCCATGCCGCCACGCCCGACAAGACGCTCGACGATAAAACTTCCCACCTTGGCACCGGTGGCAAGCGAGCTGTATTCGTGAACAAGCTCATTCTGAGGTTGCCGTCCAGATTGCTCAAGGAAGTCAGGATCGCTTTGCAGTGCAATCAACATCTGCCTGACTTGTTGCAGCACTTCGGGGCTGGCGTTGCAACGCTTGAGCTGATCTTCGCGTTCGGCAGGTGCAAGTTCAATCAATCGATCAAACAGTGTGGCTACTTCAGCCCACTGTCTGGAATTGTCGTCAGTCATCCGAACGCTCCGCCTTATTACCGTTGGCGGAGCATAGCTTGACCATGACAAGACCGTAAAGCAGGCGAGCAACACAGTGCGTTAAAGCGCACTACCTCTTTAAACTGTCATGTCGTTCGGCACTGCGCTTTAGAGCAAGCTACAAAATTACCGGTTCGTCCGGCAATTCACGTGGATTGTCTTCGTGCGCCGGGAAATGCACGCTGAGCAAGTTGTTTATCTTCGCTATGCAGGCGAGAACCGCAACATCGGCCGGACCCTCTTTAATATCGGTGGTCAGTTCATCACATATTTTCTGCCATTGGGCGGTATCTACACGAGCTGCAATTCCACGATCAGCAATGAGTTCGACTCTATGCTCGGCAAGATGCATATATAAAAGTACGCCACTATTATCCTGGGTATCCCAGACTCGCAGCATCGAAAATAATTGATGGGCACGATTTCGCGTTTGCAATCCCTTCAACACCGACCAAAACGAAAAGCGCGCTTCAACGGCAAAACAAATCTCGCCTGCGTGATGACGCTCGCCTTCCCTGATCACATCGCGAATATGCGTCAGCGTCGCCGGTGGAAACCAACTCGACATCCGGAACCATCCGGCGAAAATATTCTGCAATAATCGTTTCATCACCAGCCTCCCGAGGCGCCACCGCCTCCGAAAGAACCGCCGCCACCCGACCAACCACCGCCTCCGCCACTGCTACTTCCACCACCACCGCCGGGAAATGAACCCCAGCCACCATGGCCTGAACTGAAGCGACCAGTGCCAGAAGATGAAACAAGAAAAGCGACGACCGCAGCCACTATGGTCGAGAAGCCGAGTGTGAACATCATAGTTGCCAAAAAACCGGCAAAACCTGCTGCACCAAGTCTCCTCAAGGTCGCGGGAATAAAAGTAAAGATACCGGCAACGGCGCCAATGAAAAAACCGACAATGCCGGCAAAGACAAAATCCGGTTGCGATTTTCCTTCATCGACATTCATCGGTGGCGGCAAGGCTTCACCATCAATCAATTTGCTCAACGCCTGCACGGAATCCTTGATGCCGCCAAAAAAATCGCCTTGCCGAAACTTCGGAGTGAGATATTCGCGAATAATACGGCTCGCCAATGCGTCGGGTACTGCACCCTCCAAACCGTAGCCCACTTCGATACGGGCTTTGCGGTCGTCTTTGGCAATCAACAACAGTATGCCGTCATCGGTTTTGCTGCGCCCCAGTTTATTTTTTTCGGCAACTGCCAATGAATAATTTTCCAGTGCTTCACTACCGGTTGTCGAAACAATCAACACGGCAAGCTGGCTGCCTTTACGTTGTTCCAGGCCAACCAGCATTGTCTCGAGTTCGGAAATCTGGCTCGCATTGAGCGTGCCGGTTTGATCGGTCACATGCTGCGTCAATATCGGCACATTCTGCGCCGAT
>JAYWIC010000038.1:0-63614 GCA_043789195.1 Arenimonas sp.
CGCGACGCTCGACAATGGTGCGGGCGATTTTTCGGCTGAGTTTTTCTTCGCCGTATTGCCACAACACATCGGTGATTTCCTTTTCCGAAGCATGCGCAAGCCAATCGGCGGCACTTTGGCCAGATTGATTGTCCATGCGCATGTCCAGAGGACCATCATTACGAAAACTAAAGCCACGCTCTGCCACATCCAACTGTGGGGAAGAGACGCCGAGGTCAAACAGCACGCCATCCAGGCCCTCGGCGGTTTCGCTCCAATGTGACAAGTCCGCAAACGAACCCTGATAAAAAGCGACACGGGCATCTTCCGCTTGTAGCTCGGCGGCGCACGCAATCGCAACAGGGTCCTTGTCCATTACCAACAATTTTCCTTCCGGCCCAAGCCGGTCCAGCACACCACGCGCATGGCCACCACGACCAAACGTGCCATCCAGATACTTGCCATCCTTGAGCACCCGCAAACCTTCCATCGCCTGCGTGAACATCACCGGAAGATGGCTTGGGTTCTGCGTCATCCCTGACACCCTAGCCATCCGTCTTACAACCTCAAATCGAGCATGTCGTCGCTCAAATCGTCATCGGAAATTGACTGACGGATTTGTTCGATATGAGCTAGCTCGCTCCACAATTCAAATTTATTTCCCATCCCCAATAGCACGGCTTTTTTCTCGATACCGACCGCATTACGGTGACTGCCGGGCATTAAGATTCTTCCATTGCCGTCGGGCTCGACAAATGTCGCGGCACCGACCAGTTTCAATTGCAGATTGCGATGCACGCGTTTGGCGTTTGGCAAGGCATTGACCTGGTCACGCACGGCTTCCCAAGCTTTTTCCGGGTACAACCACAAACAACCACTTTCATAGGGGTTATAGGTAATGACCAAGCGGTTTCCGGCACGCGCGACGAGGTCGCGAAAGGCGGTTGGAATCGCCAATCTCCCCTTGTCATCTAGCGTGACAGCGGTTTCACCCTGAAACATTTCCACAATTCCCCACAAAATTCATTGTTTTTCCACGTCTGCCCACGTTATGCCTGTGAAGATGGCGTGTCAAGCAAAAATTCCCTGCACAAACCTTAGAAGAATCAACACCTTGCGCCACTGTTCAGACAATGGTTTAACTGTCGTTTGGTAAGTGTTGTTTTTACAGAATAAGTGCCGCGTGGCGAGCAGGAAATGTGAGCCGATAGACAGACTGGAAATTCGTCCTTTCAATGATTAAACGGAGTTCTTTTTTCAGAAGCTGCGCAAAAAAAGGTCTACTTTGCTAACGGCATCAGATTTGCACGATCAAATCCGGCAAAAATCGGCTATCAAGGGGTCTTGTGCGACAATACGCGTGGCGGAGTCGGTCAAGACAACCGCGTCACGGCTCGACCGTGCCGAGGAAAGTCCGGGCTCCATAGAGCAAAGTGCCAGGTAACGCCTGGGCGACGTGAGTCGACGGCTAGTGCAACAGAAAATATACCGCCGAACGGCCCGCAAGGGCGCGTGGTAAGGGCGAACCGGTGGAGTAAGAGCCCACCGCCTGCGGGGCTAACGCCGCAGGGCACGGTAAACCCCACTTGGAGCAAGGCCAAATAGGTGTGCTATGAATTGGCTCGATTCGCACACGGGTGCGCTGCTTGAGCCTTGCAGTGATGCAAGGCCTAGAGGAATGGTTGTCTTAGACAGAACCCGGCTTAATGATCGACTCCGCCACTTTCATTGAAATCAATGAGTTATGCAGGAAATAGGGCAGGCATGACTTACGGCCTATTTCCCTTCTGATTTGGTGTGGTAGATTACCAGCACACCAACTCACGTAGACGTATCATGACTACCCAAACTAACACCACCCCGACCAACAACACCAAACCCAATCCGGCACCGCAACCGCAAACCCGCAATGTCGGTACCGGTTATGGCCGCAGCAGTGGTTATGCCCGTTCGAGCAGCTATCAACGCGATTTTTCAGGTTTCAAGTATCTGTAATTTCAAAAATAGTGTGTTGTAGCCAAAACAAATTTAACTACGTTTTTTCAATCTCGATTGGAGCCGTAGGGTGGGCACTGCCCACCAGTAGCGATATTCACTTGGTGGGCAGTGCCCACCCTACCCCGCTTTCGCTTATTTTTTATCCGACACAAATTTCAGTTTCGACTTTTCTATCTCGATCAGCGGGCCAAGCTCGTAAACGTTTTTATAGCCGTAACTATAAAGACTGATGTAGGTCGAAATATTCAATGAGGCATCGGCGCGCTTGGTCGGAAATGGTTTCGGCGCATTGCTGAAATTATTATTGCAATAGATAAGGATGCGTACGTTCTTGTCCGGAAATAATTCGGCAAGACTTTCCACGGTAATATCCGGGAAACTTAGATTCACCGCATTCTTGATATGCAGCTCGGCATATTTTTCCGCACTGCGTGCATCCAGGATAATCGTATTAGGCTCGCGGCTCATCGCGATGAATTCCGTTTCGGTCAGACGATGCGTTTCGCGGTGTCGGGCGGCTTCATTGGCGACTTGCAGATATGCCGGCATGTCGATGGCCGGATTGACGATGGTTTTCGATTCCTGCGCATAGGAAAATGTGGCCAGGGAAAACAACGATAAAGCCCATATGATTTTTCTGTAGTTCATGGCACTCACCTTCGGGTCTTGTAAGACGTGTGAGCGATGAACGGGCAAAAGGTTCCGGAAGGGTTACACCTGTCTGCCAGACATGCTTTTCTGGGCTAGCTAGTCAACTCGGTGGCAGTCTGGCGGCAAGTGATGGTTTCATTCGCCCAACCTAATTAAATTTTGGGCAGTCCGGAGTCTTTTTCTTGCTCATTCGACCGGTAGTCAACAGGCGCTCAATCATCAGGTCTAACTGAGACTGCAAATACGGCCGAATTGACTCCATTTGCTGCAAGGACATTGACTTCAGTGAAGCACCTTTCATATCCGGCAGCGTTACTCGATCCGCAAGAAGGCACTGATAGCCTTTCGATCCAATAAAGGGGTCACGGAAGAAAATCGTGGCCATATACATCGTGTAAACCACCACGTCATCGGGATTCTCCGCGCTGCCATTAGTGTACAAACCATGTCCTTCGATTTTGATGCTTGTACGACCAATCACATCGTCAAGTTCACGCGACCTTAATTCGATAATCGCATCGAGCTTTTCATTCTCAAGATACACTTTCATCGCGCCGGCTTTTTTTACGTTTAAATTTCCATTCCACGTCCAATAAGTCTCTTTCTTTATTGCCTCCACGATGTCATTCGGCGGTGTTACAACAACCGCAAAAATATGTTCATCAGCCAACTTGGAAATAATCAGACCGTTGGCATAATTGACCATCCCCCATTCATCGATCTTTTTCTGTTTAAAATTTCCGAACGCTGTAAAGCCTACATGCATGTTGGTAATTTCGTTATCCATCAAATTGACGATACCCACTTTTTTAACCGGAATAACTTGAACAGGCCGTTCTTCAGACGCATATATCGGCAATGCAAGCGAGAGACAAAGCAGAAAATAAAAACTCTGTAAAGTCGGCATATGACATCCTTTAAAATAGATACTTATGAACAATTGAAACCGCCACTCAAAGACATCCAGAAAGGAGTCAAACCCTAGGCTTCCCCGCCATATAACGCCTTCCTCGGCGCCCCGCTCAACTCTGCGGCCAATTTGGCCGCCTGCGATGGCTTCATATGCTCGACCAATTTGGCATACAGCCGCTGACCTTCGGCCAAGGCCACACTGGTATCGTCTTCGCAACCGCGCACGATGATCACAAATTCACCCTTACGCTGATTTTCATCCTGCTGCACTTTTTCCAGTAAGCCGCCGAGCGTATTGCCGAGCACTGTCTCGAATAATTTGGTGAGTTCGCGTGCCACCGCCGCTTCCCGGTCCGCTCCAAGTATCGCGACAAAGTCAGTTAGTGATTCCTCAATGCGATGCGAGCTTTCGTAAAACACCAGCGTGCGTGGCTCACGCGCCAGATTTTGCAAACGTTCGCGGCGCCCGGACGATTTCGCCGGCAAAAAACCTTCAAAACAAAAACGGTCACTTGGAATACCGGCCACCGACAACGCCGCAATCGCCGCACAAGCGCCGGGAACAGGGCTCACCGTAAAACCGGCTTCCCGTACTTCGCGCACCAGTCGATAACCTGGGTCGGACACCAGCGGCGTGCCGGCATCGGACACCAGTGCCAGACTGTCGCCGGTTTTCAGACGCTCGACCAGTTTCCAGGCGATATCGCTTTCATTGTGTTCATGCAAGGCAATCAGCGGCTTGTCGATGCTGTAGGCCTGCAACATGGACTTGGTGTGCCGGGTGTCTTCCGCGCAGATGGCCGACACTTCAGACAACACCTCGCGGGCACGCGCCGAAATATCGGAAAGATTGCCAATCGGGGTCGCCACTACGTACAAAGTGCTAGGTTTTACTGCCGCCATGCCGCCTTCTCCCTCGTCTACAGGTATCATCTTACCGTCAACCTCCGGATTTACCTTATGCGTTTTCGATTATTAGCCCCCGCTGTCGCTCTTCTCCTGATCACTGCCTGCACCACGGTGACCACAACCTCTACTAATGTTCCCGCCAATTCGGCTGCGGAATTATTGATGCGCGAGGGGAAATACCGCGATGCGGCACTCATGTACGAAACCGAAGCGAGCACCAGCAAAGGTGTACCGCATGACGCGGCGCTGGCGCGTGCTGCCAATGCCTGGCAACGTGCCGGCGATCAAGACAAGGCCAGACAACGTTTGACGGAAAGCCAGAGACGAAGACTCACCGGCGATGCCGCGTTTTTACATGACCTGGTGAGTGCTGAATTTTTATTCGCCGATAAACGTGCCGCCGAGGCCATAACGTTGCTCAATCAGCGACGCGATTCCGTGCCCGAATTCGAGCGGATGCGTTGGCACAATCTGCGCTATCGCACCTTCGATGCTGCCGGAATGAAATTCAATGCCGCCGGTGAACAGGTCTGGATGATGCAAGACCTCAAACCCAAGGAACGTGCCGCCGCAGGCCGCAATATCGAACGTCTGCTGGGATTAGTGCCGGACGCGGAACTGTCGCAAAAAAGTGCCGGCCTTTCTTCTAGTGATTTGTTCTATGCCTACGCTGCTCGCGAGTTAAAAAAACGCGGCTTGCCATTGCCGATGGCAGTGGCTAGCTCGCAAGGCGGCGATCGCAGCCATGCATTTCCTGCCGCCGAAAGCGACGGTTATCGCCCACCGAACCAACTTGCCGTTCTGCTGCCTTTATCGGGCAGCTCGGCCGGTGCCGGCCTTGCCGTTCGCGATGGTTTTTTAAGCCAGTATTACGCCGAGAAACGCCGTCGTCCGCGCGTTGATTTTTACGACACCGCCGGCACTGCCGATGGCGCGCGCGCCGCTGCCGGCAAAGCCCTCAATGACGGCGCACAGATGATTGTCGGCCCGCTGACACGCGATGAAGTAAATGCAGTATCAAACCAATCCGATGTCAATGTACCGATACTGTTTTTGAATCGCGGGCAAAACCCACCAGCACCAGGTAATTTAAGTTTCGCCCTGTCACCCGATGAAGAAGGCTGGATTTCGGCCGATCGTTTTGCCAATCGCAACCAGATGTCGGTGATTATTTTTACCCAACGCGATGACACTGCTCAGCGCACCGTGGCCGCGTTCAAGGATCAATATAAAATCCGCGGTGGCCAGATCATTGCCGAACATATCATCGAAGGCGAGGCCATCGATCTCCCGGCAAAAATTGCGGCAATGCTTGGCAGCAATAATGCCAATGCATCCGCGATCTATATCGCCTTGAAAGCACCGCAGGCCCGCTCATTGATGACGCAAATTAAAGCCTCGGGCTTGGCAGCTTCACCGAAACTCTCTAGCTCCCTGATTCTCAATGGTGCGAGTGCGTCTCAAGATGCCGTACTCGATGGCATCGAAATTCCGGAACTGCCTTGGTTGCTGAATCAATACAGTGGCTTGGCCAGTGCCGACAGCCTGGCCAAAACCATGCCCAATATTCGGGGCCCTGCTCAACGCCTGTTCGCATTCGGTGCTGATGCCTGGCAACTAAGTGCGTATCTCGACCGGCTGCAAAAAGATGCCGGCTTCACCTTGAGTGGCGCCACCGGCAATCTGCGCGTCGACAGTATGGGCAATGTTCAACGTGACCCTTCATGGGCGGTGTTTGTGAGCGGTCGTCCGCGCGCGTCGGCGCGATAATTAATGAGCAAAGCGGCCCATCTGGTTGCGGGTGAAAACGCAGAGCAAGCTGCTTGCGATTTCCTGCTGGCGAAACAATTCAAGCTGATCGAACGCAATGTGCGCTACCCATTCGGTGAAATCGATTTGCTGATGCAGGACGGCAAAGAGCTGGTGTTTGTCGAAGTGCGTTTTCGCCGAAGCCAAAGATTCGGCGGCGGCGTTGAATCCGTCACTGCCGCCAAACAAAAAAAGATGGCGAATGCCGCGCAGGCCTGGCTTTCCAGCCACAGGCAATGGGCGAACTCTGCCTGCCGCTTTGATGTGGTCGCGATGGACTGGCATCAGGGTGCGTTTCGTTTCGACTGGATAAAGTCCGCCTTTGACCTGGACAATATCGCCTGATGATTCCGCTGGAAAAAAAGCTTCTGCAATCACTGCAGGAAATATTTCCCGGTGATACCTGCCTACTCGATCCCGCCGAGTGTCTGGCTTACGCTTACGATAATTCGCGACGGCTTGCGATGCCGCAAGCCGTGGTATTGCCGACCACGAAAGATCAAGTACAAAAGCTTGTGCATGTCTGCCGTGAATTCAGCACGCCCGTCGTCGCACGCGGCCGTGGCACCAATACCACCGGCGCCTCGGTGCCTATCGAAGGCGGCATCGTGGTCAGTTTTGAACGCATGAATCGGATTCTTGAAATCCGCGCCGGCGATCGTGTCGCGATCGTCGAACCAGGCGTGTTAAACGGCGACCTGCAAGCGGCACTAAAACCGCTCGGATTATTCTGGCCACCCGACCCCACCAGTGCGGCGTATTCGAGTATCGGCGGCAATCTGGCCTGTAACGCCGGCGGACCACGCGCCGTTAAATACGGAGCAAGTCGCGATAATGTTTTAGCGGTCACCGCAATTACCGGCACTGGCAACAGGATTCATTGCGGCGCAGCGGTGACAAAATCTTCAAGCGGCTATGATTTATCACGCTTGCTGATTGGCTCGGAAGGTACGCTGGGTTTGATTATCGAAGCAAGCTTGAAACTCAGCGCCATGCCGGGGCACCGACAAATTCTGCGTGCCCTATATCGTGATGTTGAAAGTGCAGCACTCGCCGTAGCAAGCATCATGTCGCAACCGGTAATTCCTTCGATGCTCGAATTTCTCGACGGCGAATGCGTGCGACTGGTTCGCGAACAGGCGGGGGTTGATTTGGTGTCGTGTGGCGCCATGCTGATCATTGAAGCCGATGGCGATATCGAAACCTTGCCCCATGCTTTATCGACCTTAGAGCGTGTTGCTCGCATTACAGGCTGCATCGAAATACGCAGTGCCCGACATCAGGATGAAATGGATGAGTTACTCGCTGCGCGCAAAGCACTCTCGCCCTTATTGCGAACGATCCGTTCCGGCAAGATAAATGAAGATGTGGTGGTGCCCGTATCGCAAGTACCCGCCTTGTGCCGGCAAATTACCGTTATCTCCGAGCAACTATCACTACAAATCGTCTGCTTTGGCCATATCGGCAACGGCAATGTCCACGTCAATATTTTGTACGATAAAGAAGATAAATCCGAAACTGAACGTGCCAATATCGCAATGTCACAAGTGTTTACTTGCACTGTCGGATTGGGCGGGCAATTATCGGGTGAACACGGTATCGGCATCGCCAAACGGGATTTTATGACACAGGCAATCGACGCCCCCACCCTTGCCCTGATGCGCGACATCAAGCATTGCCTGGACCCGATGAATATTCTCAACCCGGGCAAAGTATTACCGCCATGAGTCGGGTGTTAACCGAGCTGGATCAGCTCTCTCAAAAAATTCGTGAATGCCGGCTATGCGAGGAACATCTCCCTCTGAGTCCCAAGCCGGTGTTTCGCGTCAGCAGTTCGGCGAAATTGCTCATCGTCGGCCAGGCACCTTCAGCGATGGTGCAAAGTAGCGGCGAATTATGGAGCGATGCCAGCGGCATGCGTCTGCGGCACTGGCTTGGCGTCGATAAAAACAAATTCGGACAGCAATCCGATATTGCCACGGTGCCGATGGGCTTTTGCTATCCAGGCCGAGGCAGTTCCGGCGAGTTACCACCGCGCCCGGAATGCGCACAAACCTGGCATCCGCAATTATTTCCGTTGCTGACAGAAGTGAAACTGATCATCTTGGTAGGCCATTATGCACACGCTTATTTTCTCGGCGAACAACGAAAAAAATCGCTGACCGACACCGTGCATTCGTATGAAGATTACGCGCCGCGTTATTTTCCGATCCCGCATCCAAGCCCCGGTAATACCCTTTGGTTTAACCAGAACCCGTGGTTTGAGGCGGATGTTGTCCCTGAATTAAAAAAGCGTGTAGCTGACGTATTAGCGTTGACGTAGGAGTCATCACCAAGTCAGTGCATTTCGCTTTGCTCAATGCCTGAACAGGCCCTACATAAAAACATATGCCGCCAATTGCAAACACAAAAAGGCATAAACGCCGGCAAGCGCATCATCGAGCATCGCACCGAAACCACCATGCAATTTCTGATCAGCCCAGCTGACCGGCCAGGGTTTCAAAATATCGAAAAAACGAAACAGCACAAAACCGGCAAGCATCCAGATCCAGCCGGCAGGCGCGAGGAACATGGTCATCCACATGCCGACGTATTCATCCCAGACTACAAGTGATGGATCTTCGATTTTGGTTTGATGGATCGCCCAGCTAGATGCCCATACGCCAATCAGAAAACTAATCAACACGACACCGAGATAGGTCCCGATCGGCAAATTACGCATCAGAAAATACCAGGGCAGCAAGGCAAACAGGCTGCCGACGGTGCCCGGTGCTTTCGGTGAAAAACCGGCACCAAAACCGGCCGCTATCCAGCCAAATGGATGCTTCATCAGGCGGCGGCGGGTACCTTTGGGGAGAACACTCATTCAAATACTCTTTAGTTGATTGCAAAGATGGAAATGACCAATTTTTCAAATAAATAGAAAGCCGTCGTCCCCGAATGCCGTTATCCGGGATCCAGTGGCTTTATGCATCAAAGCAAAGGCACTGGATCCCCGCCTACGCGGGGATGACGTTTATTTTTAAAGTAGACCGTTTCTCCCACTGCTCCATTCTATTTTGCACGCACGAATTCAGCTAATTTATTGCTGTACTAAAATGCTCAAAACCTTTTTTCTCCAGCTCGAACAATTCGCCCTTCTCGTCGAAACACTTCAATTCCGAACCGGTGACGATATGACCAATCACGGTGCCGACCACATCGCATTCGGCAAGTGCTTGTTCGATCGCCAGACTTTGGTGCGCCGGTGCGGTAAAACACAACTCGTAATCGTCGCCGCCACTTAATTGCAGGCGATAGCGTTCCAGATCGTCCGGAAAATGATCGAGCAAGGGTTTCGACATCGGCACTCGGCACACTTCTATTTCGGCACCCCGTTTGCTTGCTCGCAAGACATGCGAAAGATCGGCAAGCAATCCATCGCTAATATCAATCGTCGCATTAGCAATGCCGCGCAATGCAATGCCGACATTGACGCGCGCCGTTGGCCGATCAAGACGATGACGCAGCTTGGCCGATTGCAACCCGTTGGCGCGCCATTGCGCAAGACCACCCGCCGCATCGCCGATCGAACCGGTGACCCAAATTTCGTCGCCGAGCATGGCCGTATCGCGACGCAAGGCCTGATCCTTCGGGACAAACCCATGCACGGTGACGGTAATTGAAAGCGGGCCTTGCGTGGTATCGCCACCGATTAATTGAACGGAATGTTCATTGGCCAATTCAAAAAAACCATCGAGAAATTTTTCCAGCCAGTCGATGTCGGTATCCGGCAGGCTAATCGCCAGGCTGGCCCAGGCGGGTGTTGCTCCCATCGCGGCAAGATCGCTGAGGTTCACGGCCAGGGATTTATAACCGATATCTTCCGGTGCCGTATCGTGCGGAAAGTGCATGCCGGAATTCAATGTATCGGTACTGACAACGAGATGATGATCATTCGGCACCGATAACAAGGCCGCGTCATCGCCGATACCCAAAACGACATCGCTGCGTGCCTTGACACGTTGCTTGATGAGATCGATCAGGGCAAATTCGGTTGTCATCAAAAAATCATCCGATGTAGGGTGCGCCTATGGCACACCATTTGGATTCCCGGCACTCTGATTTATCGATGCGCGACACGCGACCTCCATGGATGGAGGGAGTGTCGAAAATGCAGGAGCATTTTTCGACCGCACCTTAACGCTTCTGCTGAATTTCCGTTGCACGCCAATCGGCAGCCGCTTTATCGAGAACACCATTGACGTAAGTGTGACCTTGATCCGAACCAAATCGCTTCGATGTTTCGATCGCTTCATTGATTACCACCCGATACGGCACGTCGGGACGATGACGCAACTCATAGGCGGCAATCAATAATACCGCGCGTTCGATGGGATCCACTTGCTCGAGGGTGCGATCAAGATATTTGACTAATTCAAGATCCAGTTCATCGTGATGCTCGGCAACGCCTCGCACCAAATCTTCGAAATACTCTAGATCGGCAATTTCCATATCCTGCTCGTTCTGGAATTGTTCGATCACTTTGGCGATCGGCGAGTTCGACATTTGCCAGGCATACACTGCCTGCAAAGCCCGGCGGCGCGAACGCGAGCGTGCAGAAGGGTCGATACCATCAGTGCGTGCGTGTTTCATTCTTGAATCCCACTTATCTTGGTGAACAAGTTTGCCATTTCCATGGCCGCAAGTGCGACTTCTTCGCCTTTATTTCCGGACGAGCCACCGGCGCGAGCCTGTGCATGGGCGTAATCTTCGACCGCCAATACGCCATTGCAAACCGGAATATTAAATTTCAATGCCACAGCCATCAATCCGCGCGCGCATTCATCGGCGACATGTTCGTAGTGACGGGTATCACCGCGCACAACGCAACCGAGCGCGATAATCGCGTGGTATTTTTTCGTCTCCGCTAACGCATTGGCGGCCATGGGAAGTTCCCAGGCGCCCGGCACACGGACAACATCGACTTGGTTTTCACTCAACCCGTTTTGCTTCAGGCAGGCACGCGCACCCATGACCAGGGTGTCGGTAATGCTTGGGTTCCAGCGGCTCGCCAGAATCGCAATTTTGCAACGACTATCGGCATGCAGATCGGCTTCAATCAGGGACATGGTGTGTTCGGTATCGTCAAGGCAGACACGTAGTTTAACCGCGCGGGCTGACATACTCGATAACTTCTAGCCCAAAGCCTGCGAGAGCCACTTGCCGCCTAGGTGTACCCAACACGCGCAACTTGGAAAGGCCCAAGTCAGCCAGGATTTGCGCGCCTGCGCCGTTTTGCCGCCATTGCTTGATCTTCGGTGCAACATGGCCGTCTTGCTCGGTAATTTGCTCCAGCAATTGCTCGGACGACATCGGCTCGGACAACACCACCAAGACACCGGCGTTTTCTTTCGCAATCATCGCAATCGCCTGGTGGGCGCTGATGGCGAAGTCATCCCGCTGCCAATGCAGCACATCGGTCAAGGGATTTTTGACGTGCACGCGCACCAAAGTCGGTGTTTCGGCAATGACATCGCCGCGCACAAGCGCGAAGTGAATATCGCGACTGATTTTGTCGCGATAAGTGACCAGATTAAATTCACCATGCTCAGTAGCGATTTTTCGTGCGTCCAGGCGTTCGACCGTGTGTTCGGTATTCAGGCGATAGCGAATCAATTCTTCGATACTGCAAATCAGCAAGCCGTGTTCTTTCGCGAAGATTTCCAATTCCGGACGGCGCGCCATGCTGCCATCACCGTTCAAGATTTCGACTAGAACACCAGCGGGTTCCAAACCGGCAAGCAGGGCCAAATCTGCTGCCGCTTCGGTATGACCACTGCGTGTCAGAACGCCGCCGGCCTGTGCCATCAACGGAAAAATATGTCCCGGCTGCGTGAGGTGTTGCGGCTTGGCATCTGGTTTCACGGCGGTGCGAATCGTATGCGCACGATCGTAAGCTGAAATGCCGGTAGTGACACCTTCGGAGGCTTCAATGCTGACCGTGAAATTGGTTTGATAGGGCGAGCGGTTATCGGTCACCATCAAGGGCAGCTGCAATTGTTCGCAACGTTGCTTGGTCAATGAAAGACAAACCAAGCCGCGAGCATGGGTGACCATGAAATTGATATCCGACGGCTTGACCAATTCGGCCGCCATGATCAAATCGCCTTCGTTTTCGCGATCTTCATCATCGACAACGACCACCATTTTGCCTTGGCGAATGGCTTCGAGTACTTCGGGAATGCTGGCGAAACTCATTTTTTTTCTTCCACATTAAATTGCATTAAACGCTCGACATACCGCGCCATCAAATCGACTTCGATATTGACCGGGCTATCCTTTGTCAGTGCTGAGAAATTGGTGTGCAAGACAGTGTGCGGCACCAGATTCACTTCGAAGCCTTCGAAGTCAGCTTGGTTCACCGTCAGGCTGACACCGTTGACCGCAACTGAACCCTTTTCGGCGATATAGCGAAGCAGATTTTTATCGGCCCTGAAACGCCAGCGCTGTGAACGCGCGTCTTCGACAATGCTTTGCACCGATGCGACGCCATCGACATGGCCCGACACCCAATGGCCGCCGATACGCGAATTTGCCTGTAGCGCACGTTCAAGATTGACTTTGTCTGCGCCAACAAGACTGCCCAGCGTTGTGCGCGAGAGCGTTTCGTTGGAAACATCGGCGGAAAAATAATAGTCATCAAACGCGACGACTGTCAGGCACACACCCGACACCGCGATACTTTCGCCCAATTCGACATCCTGCATCGGCAGACCGTTGACTGAAATGGCCAAACGCACATCCCCGCCGATTTTCTGCAGTGATTGAATATGCCCGACCGATTGTATGATGCCTGTGAACATTGACTATTTACTCGCTTATTTTCTGACGCAACAATAATCGAACATCGCCGCCAATATTCACGTTTTCAAGCACCGAGAAATTGAACCGCTGGGTCATGTCGACAATATTGATACCGGCAAATAGCGGCTTGGCGGTGTCGCCAAGAATAACCGGTGCGATGTAAAGAAGAATTTCATCTGCCAGGCCCTGCTTTAAAAATTCGCCGGACAAGCGCGGCCCTGCCTCCACCTGAACTTCATTCACGCCGCGTTGAGCCAACTGGGTAAGCACTGCCGGCAAATCAACATGACCATGACTACTCGGGACCGCGATCGCATCGCGATGCGCGCCGTAATCGGGCACGACATCCATCGCATGCACGGTAATGCTCTCGGCACTATCGTCAAAAATCCGGTAGTTATCACCAAGGTAGCCCTGACTATCAAGTACAACCCGGATTGGTGGATTGAAACTTTCTGCTTCACGCATACGCACCGTCATTTGCGGATTATCGTATTTCACGGTGACATCACTGGTCAGGATTGCACCGCTACGGGCACGCCATTGCGCGACGTCGTAACGGGATTCTTCCGAGCTGATCCATTTCGATTCTCCGCTTGCCAAGGCCGTACGGCCATCCAGGCTCATCGCCAGCTTGATTCTGGTCCAGGGACGGCCCCGTTGTACGCGAGTTAAAAAACCGCGATTCAGTTCGCGCGCTTCTTTTTCCAGCAAGCCGATTTCCACTTGAATGCCGACCGCCTCGAGTTTTTCGAAACCACGCCCCGACACCGCATGAAACGGGTCGGCAATCGCGGCGACGACTCTTGTGATACCCGCTTGCACCAGGGCATCAGCACAAGGCGGCGTTTTTCCGAAATGAGAACAAGGCTCAAGCGTCACGTAAGCCGTTGCACCCTGTGCCAATTCACCCGCTTCGCGCAATGCAAATACTTCTGCATGCGGCTCGCCAGCGCGTTGATGAAAACCTTCACCGACAATTTTGTCGCCGCGTGCAATCACGCAGCCGACCATCGGATTGGGCTTGGTAGTGTAGGCACCGCACTCTGCCAGCAGTAATGCACGCGCCATCATCTGGTGATCGCGATCTGAAAAACTCATGTCACCCATTCCGGTAATTGATAACGCATCACATCTACATTGTGCTCATTCAAACGGGTTTGATGAAGCTCCTTCCAACCCAATTGCTGGTAAAAGGTTTTGTGTTCCGGGGTAAACAGGAATATTTCCCGCAACGAAATATTTTTAGCATGCTGCATGACGGCATTCACCAGTTGCGCACCATAGCCTTTACCGCGCATCTCCGGTTTCACATAGAGACTTGCCAGCCAGGGGCTGCCGACATGCGAGAGAGATTCCGCATCGACTTCCAGCAAGCTGACCGAACCAAGCAACACGTCGTTTTCAGTCAGCACAAATGTCGTCGGCACGCTTCTGCACTGCACATGCTCAAGTAGTTCCGCATGGGCAATCTTATGGGTCCAGTCCGGATACAGCGATTGCCATTGGGCATGATGCCAACCGGCAAGTTGATCGACATGTTCGGGCGCATCGGCAAGAAACTGGATCTGCACCACTCAACGCTTACCTTTTTCCTTGCCGACACTCACTTCAAGCAAGCTAAGTTGCGCTTTATCGAGACCGGGCAAATCGCGTTCGAGTTTTTCGATTTCTTCGCGGAATTCCTGCACGTCTTCGAAGCTGCGATACACCGAAGCGAAACGCACATAGGCCACATGATCAAGCGATTTAAGTTCGTTCATCACGAATTCGCCAACACGCATCGAGGGCAATTCGCGCTCGCCCGACAAACGCAAAGCATGCACGACATTGCGAACCGCCTGATCCACCTGTTCCGCCGATATCGGCCGTTTTTGCAAGGGACGGTCAAAACTGGTCCGCAATTTCTTTTCATCGAAAGCTTCGCGACGGCCATCGCTTTTGATGATGCTCGGCAATTTCAATTCAGGCGTTTCGAAAGTATTGAAACGCTCGGTACAGGACGGGCACTCACGACGACGACGGATGGTGGTTCCATCTTCTGAAACACGTGAGTCAATCACGCGAGTGTCGTCATGCTGGCAGAAAGGGCAGTGCATCTGAATTCAGCTTATGCCTGATACACCGGAAACTGCCGGCATTGCTTCGTCACGTTCTCACGCACGCCGGCAATCACGTTTTCATCTTTCGGATTATCGAGCACATCGCACATCCAGTTGGCCAGTGCGACGCAATCGGGCTCCTTATAACCACGCGTGGTGACGGCAGGCGTGCCGATACGCAGTCCGGAGGTCACAAATGGCGAACGCGGATCGTTCGGTACCGAGTTTTTATTCACGGTGATATGCGCGGCGCCGAGTACGGCTTCGGCATCTTTACCAGTAGTTTCGCGGCCAATCATGTCAATCAGCATCAAATGGTTTTCGGTGCCGCCGGAAACAATTTTGTAACCGCGCGACATCATGGTTTTCGCCATTGCCTTCGCGTTTAATATGACTTGTTTTTGATACTCGGCGAATTCCGGCTCCAATGCTTCCTTGAATGCAACTGCTTTCGCGGCAATGACGTGCATCAACGGGCCGCCTTGCGTGCCCGGGAACACCAGTGACTGGAATTTCTTTTCCAGTGCTTCATTGGCTTTCGCCAGAATGATGCCGCCGCGTGGGCCACGTAAAGTTTTGTGCGTAGTCGATGTGACGACATCGGCATGCGGTACCGGATTGGGATACAAGCCCGCCGCCACCAAACCGGCAACGTGTGCCATATCGACGAAGAAATACGCGCCGACCGATTTCGCAATCGCAGCCATGCGTTCCCAGTCGATGATTTGCGAGTAGGCGGAAAAACCACCCACAAGCATTTTCGGTTTGTGCTCGTTCGCCAGGGCCTGGATTTCGTCGTAATCAATCATGCCGGTATCGGGATTGATACCGTATTGCACCGAGTTGTAAATCTTGCCGCTGAAATTCACTTTGGCGCCATGGGTCAAATGGCCGCCGTGCGCGAGGCTCATACCCAGCACGGTGTCGCCGGGACTCAACAAAGCCATATAAACGGCGATATTGGCCGACGAACCGGAATGTGGTTGCACATTGGCGTAATCGGCGCCGAATAATTGCTTGACGCGCTCAATAGCCAGCGATTCGGCAATATCGACGTATTGGCAGCCGCCGTAATAACGCTTGCCCGGATAACCTTCGGCGTATTTATTGGTCAGCACGGAACCCTGGGCTTCCAGCACGCGCGGACTGGCATAATTTTCCGAGGCAATCAGCTCGACATGGTCTTCCTGACGCTGGCGTTCTTGCGCAATCGCGCGCGCCAATTCGGGGTCGTAGCCTTCAATACGCATTTCACGGGGAAACATGAACACCTCAGGAGCAATGGGCAGGCGCAAATTGTAGCGCCCCAGACCTGCCAGAGCCACAAAATATAGCGTCTGACGCGTGTTTACGGGATAATTGTCGATTAAACGACCGCCAAGGCGAACGTTGCTTCGGCAACGCCTACGTCTGCGCGTCAGCAGATTGAACCGGAGCCTCTATGCAATACATCTACACCATGATCGGCGTCAGCAAGACCGTGCCGCCAAAACGCGAAATCATCAAGGATATTTCGCTCAGCTTTTTCCCCGGTGCAAAAATCGGCTTGCTGGGCCTGAACGGCTCCGGCAAATCCACCGTGCTGCGCATCATGGCCGGCGTCGATACCGATTTTCAGGGCGAATCGCGCCCGCAACCCGGTATTAAAGTCGGTTATCTGGAACAGGAACCACGCTTGAACCCCGAGCACACTGTGCGCCAAGCGGTTGAAGAAGGCGTCGGTGAATTGCTGCACGCGCAAGCGATGCTCGATGAAGTTTATGCCGCCTATGCCGAACCGGACGCCGATTTCGACAAGCTGGCCGCCAAGCAACAGCGTCTTGAAGCCATTTTGGCCAACGCCGATGCCGACACACTCGAACTGCAATTGGAAATCGCCGCCGATGCACTTCGTCTGCCACCCTGGGATGCGATTTGCGGAAAACTATCTGGCGGTGAAAAACGCCGCGTCGCTCTTTGCCGTTTGCTGCTATCGAAACCCGACATGTTGTTGCTCGATGAACCGACCAACCATTTGGACGCCGAATCGGTGGAATGGCTGGAACAATTCCTGACCCGCTTTCCTGGCACCGTGGTCGCGGTTACCCATGATCGCTACTTCCTCGAGAATGCGGCCGAATGGATTCTTGAACTCGATCGCGGCAAGGGCATTCCCTGGAAAGGTAACTACACCGCCTGGCTGGAGCAAAAAGGTGACCGCTTAAAACGCGAAGAATCCTCTGAAAGCGCGCGTCAAAAAGCGCTCGCGAAAGAATTGGAATGGGTTCGCAGTAACGCCCGTGGTGGCCGCAGCAAGGGCAAAGCACGTCTGGCCCGCTTTGAAGAATTGAATGCGCAGGAATATCAAAAGCGTAATGAAACCAATGAAATCTTTATTCCACCGGGCGAGCGTCTGGGCGATAAAGTCATCGAGTTCAAAAACGTCACGAAATCTTTCGGCGATCGTTTATTGATTGACGATCTGAGCCTGACGATTCCGCCGGGCGCCATCGTCGGCATTATCGGCCCGAACGGTGCCGGTAAATCGACTTTCTTCAAGATGATCACTGGCCAGGAAACACCGGACAAGGGTGAAGTGACTATCGGTCACACAGTGAAAATTGCTTATGTCGATCAAAGCCGCGATTTGCTCGCCGGCGATAAAAACGTCTGGCAAGAAGTCTCCGGCGGTTCCGACATCATCACGATCGGCAAAGTGGAAATCCAGTCGCGCGCCTACATCGGCCGCTTCAATTTCAAAGGCGCCGATCAGCAAAAACTGGTGGGCACTTTATCCGGTGGTGAACGCGGACGTTTGCATCTCGCGAAAACCCTTCTGCAAGGCGGCAATGTATTGCTGCTCGACGAACCCTCGAATGACCTCGACGTTGAAACCCTGCGCGCACTCGAAGATGCCCTGCTTGAATTCCCGGGCTGCGTGATGGTGATTTCGCATGATCGCTGGTTCCTCGATCGTATCGCCACGCATATCCTGGCGTTCGAAGGCGACTCGCATGTCGAATTCTTCCCTGGCAATTACAAGGAATACGAAGAAGACAAACGCCGCCGTCTCGGCGATGAAGCTGCGAAGCCGCACCGTCTGCGTTACAAGGCATTGAAATAAACCCTTCATCCCGGCGCAAGCCGGGATGTCTGTATATAAACTAGTGAATCTCCAGTTCGAGGTCTGCATGAGTTTTATCAACACTCTCCGCGAAGCACAGAAAAAAAATCAATCTCTGGTGTGTGTCGGGTTCGATCCCGAGTTGTCGAAATTTCCTGCGCATCTACAAAACCATCCGGATGCCCTGTTTGAATTTCACAAAGCGATTGTCGATGCGACTGCCGATCTCGTCTGCTGCTACAAACCGCAAATAGCCCACTTCGCCGCACTAAGCGCGGAAGAATCACTGCAACGCACGATTGCCTACATCCACGAAACCTATTCCGGCATTCCGGTCATTCTGGATGCCAAGCGTGGCGATATCGGCAGCACCGCCGAACGCTATGCCATCGAAGCCTTCGATCGATATCAAGCCGATGCCGTCACGCTGAACCCCTATCTTGGCCGCGATTCGATCCAGCCATTTCTTGATCGTAAAGACAAAGGCGTGATCCTGCTTTGTCGCACCTCGAACAAGGGTGCCGGTGATTTTCAGGATTTGATTTCCGACGGCAAACCGCTCTATCAGCATGTGGCCAAAACCGTTGCCGAGCAATGGAATGAATATGGCAATTGCATGCTGGTGGTCGGTGCCACCTGGCCAAGACAGCTTGCCGATGTTCGCAACCTGGTCGGCGATATGCCTTTCCTCGTCCCCGGTGTTGGCGCGCAAGGTGGCGATGTCGAAGCGATGGTCAAGAACGGCAAAACGGCAAGTGGCGATGGCCTAGTGATCAGTTCATCACGAGCGATTTTGTATGCGAGTTCTGGCGAAGATTTTGCTGCAGCAGCGCGCAACGCTACGCTCGCACTCCGTGATGAAATAAATCGTTATCGCTAATAATTAAACCTGCCTGGAGGTTGCAATGGATCTTGACCTGAAAGATAAAGTTGCCATTGTTACCGGTGCCAGTCGAGGGATTGGTGCGGCGATTGCAGAAACATTATCAGCTGAAGGCATGTGCGTTGTGCTGGTTGCACGCTCACACAAAGATTTGGAAGCAGTAGCTGCTCGTAGTGCCGCGAAGACCTGCGTCATGGCGGTCGATTTGCGTGATGCCGATGCAGCGCAGAAAGTCGTTGATGCTGCCATTTCGGCTTTCGGTGGTATCGATGTGCTAGTCAATAATGCTGGCGCAACCAAGCGCGGTGATTTTTTTGCTTTGAGTGATGATGACTGGCAGGACGGTTTCGCATTGAAATTCCACGCCGCGATGCGCTGCAGTCGTGCTGCCTGGAAACATTTGCAAGCGAGCCAAGGCGTGATTATCAATATCGTCGGTGTCGGCGGCCGCACCGGCAATGCCGATTTCACGATTGGTGGTTCGGTCAATGCGTCCTTGATGTATCTAACTAAGGCATTGGCAGATCGCGGCAGCAAGGATGGGGTCAGGGTAAACGCAATCAACCCGGGCTCGATTGCAACCGAACGTTTGCAAACAAGAATTCAGGCAGCTGCGGTCGAACAGAACATAAGCAATGACGAGGCTGCAAAAGTGATGGCAAATAAATTAGGTGTCGCGCGTTTCGGCAAGCCGGAAGAAATTGCGAAAGCGGTATCTTTCCTTGCTTCATCTGCCGCGGGGTATTGCCAGGGTGCAATTTTGGATGTCGATGGCGGTCAAACCAAGTCGTTTTGATTCGTGCAACATCGATTTGCGTGCAGGAGGGCCCTTGGGCCCGAAGATGTAAAAGTGGAATCTCCAAATAAATTTCTACGCATCCGGCCCCAGGGGCATTCCTGCGAAATCAAATACGTATTTTCCCGATCAACATATCCTTGTACATCACCCAGTCGCCGAGCAGCGAGTAGAACGGATACTTGAAAGTCGCGGGACGGTTTTTCTCGAAGAAAAAATGTCCGACCCAGGCAAACCCATAGCCGCAAACCGGGATTGCCCAGAGCCAAACCAACGGCAGTACCTGCGCGGCCACCAACCCGGCGATTACCACAATACCGGTGGTGCCAATGAAATGAAGTCGGCGGCAAGTCAGATTGGCGTGCTCGCCCAGATAGAAGGGATAAAAGTCCTTGAAGTTGCTGTACTGGCTCATAGCTCGCCTCGTTTATCTTCGGCTTTTGCCGCATTCCAGAGCCTATCTTGCTGCTCCAGATTCAAATCGGCAAGTTGTTTGCCCTGTTCATGAATCATGGCTTCCATGCGACGGAAACGGCGCTCGAATTTCTGGTTGGCGCGGCGCAGTGCAGCACCAAAATCCACCTTGCCGTGGCGGGTCAAATTCGCCGCCACAAACAGCACATCGCCCAATTCATCTTCCAGTTCGGCATGGCCGACTCCCTTGGCGAATTCTTCGCGCAGCTCTTCGATTTCTTCATGCAGCTTGTCGAATACCGGATTCGGGTCCGGCCAGTCGAAGCCGACCGTCGCGGCGCGCTTCTGCAATTTCACCGCGCGCTGCCATTCCGGCAGGCCACGGGATATTCCGGATAGCACACTGTCATCGCTCTTCCCGTTTTTTTCTTCGCGCTCGCGTTTTTTCTGCAGTTCCCACAGGCGCGTTTGCTCGTCGGCGTCTTCGACGGTAGCACCGGCGAATACATGCGGATGCCGCCGCGTCATCTTGTCGCAAATATTTTCGACCACATCGGAAAACTTGAAATGCCCGGCTTCCTCGGCCATCCGCGCATGAAAAACAACTTGCAGCAATAAATCACCAAGCTCGTCTTTCAGGTCAGGCATATCTTTGCGATCAATCGCATCGGCCACTTCGTAGGCTTCTTCGATCGTGTACGGCGCAACGGTCGAAAAAGTCTGCTTCACGTCCCAGGGGCAGCCGCCATTGGGATCACGCAGCTTCGCCATGATGCCGAGCAAATGATGTATGTCAGTCATGCAGCCAGCTCCGCCATGGCAAATCAGCATTCGCCAGTGCAATAAAATGGGGATTCAACAAACTGTCTTTGGTGTTATAGCGGAACGGGCTGCCATCGAGATTCAATACGACGCCGCCGGCAGCTTCCAGGATCGCCTGGCCTGCGGCGGTATCCCATTCGGAGGTCGGCGCGAATCGCGGATACACATCGAGTGCGCCTTCGGCGATCTGGCAGAACTTTAGTGACGAGCCCATGCTCAATCGCTCGACTTCACCCATCCGACCAAGAGCCGCTGCCGTCGTATCGTCAAGATGTGAACGTGAAGCAGCCACCCGCAAAATATTTCTCTGGGATTGATCAACGGCTATTTTTTTAATTTCGCTGCCTCGCTGCACGAAGGCACCTTGCACTTCATCCCCCCACCACAGGGTTTCCAGCACCGGCGCATAAATAACGCCAAAAGTGGCACGGCCGTCTTCAATCATTGCGATGTTGACGGTGAACTCTCCGTTCTTTTTGACGAATTCGCGCGTGCCATCAAGTGGATCCACCAACCAGTAGCGCGGCCAGATTTTTCTCGTTTGCCAATCGATATCGGCTGACTCCTCCGACAATACCGGCATGCTCGGCGTCAAAATATTCAGGCCTTGCTCGATGATGTGATGCGCTGCCGTATCGGCAGCGGTCAATGGCGAATTATCATCCTTGAATGCCACCGCAAAGTCTTGTTGATAGACTTTCATGATCGCGGCGCCAGCGTCGCGGGCGATTTGCAGAATCGCTTTTTCTAAATGGGTATCTAGTTTCATTTCTATTTTCTTGTGGCCAGCCAATCACGCACGATGTACATCGCGGCCAGCGAACGTCCTTCCGAACAATCTTCGCGCAACATTAATTCGCTGAAGCTGTCGAACTTCCACGGCAATACTTCCAGTGGTTCCGGCTCATCACCCGGCAATCTTTCTTCGTACAAATCTTCCGCAACCACCAGATGAATTTCATGGCTCATATAGGTCGGCGCCAGCGTAATCGAACGCAGATGCGTCAGTTTTCTTGCCCCAAAACCGACTTCTTCCTTCAATTCGCGATTCGCGGCATCGAGAATGCTTTCGCCAGCATCCATGCGCCCTTTCGGCAGGCCGATTTCATAGCGGTGCTTCCCGGCAGCGTATTCGCGGATCAGCAAAATGGTATCGGGCTGCGGAATCGCGGCGATCATTACCGCGCCATGGCCGCGGCTTTTCAAACGCTCATAACGGCGGCGCTCGCCATTGGAAAATTCCAGGTCAATCCGCTCCAGACGGTAATGCCCGAAATCCTGTTCCTCGGTGTTATGGATGATGGGTAATTTCGACATCGCAATCCTTGAACCGACACAAATAATGGGCATAGACACGAAGCACGCGAGCCGACATCATTGCGCCATGAAAAATTTATTTGGGCAACACTCTGATACGCACATGCTAACAGAGGCTGCGGCTTGGCGGCAGCGTGATTTGGCGGTGCTCTGGCATCCGTGTACGCAGATGGCCGAACATCCGGATACCTTGCCGCTGGTACCGATTCGGCGCGGTCGTGGTGTCTGGCTTGAAGGCGTCGATGGCAAGCAATACCTGGATGCCGTCAGCAGCTGGTGGACGAATATCTTTGGCCATTCCGAGCCCCGCATAGCTGCTGCAATCGCCGCGCAGGCGCAGACACTGGAACATGTGATATACGCCGGTTTTTCACACGAACCCGGCCTGAAGCTCGCCGAGGCGCTGGTTGCCGCTACACCCGATGGTTTGTCGCGGGTATTTTATGCCGACAATGGCTCGGCTGCCGTCGAAGTCGCGCTGAAAATGAGCTTTCATCATTTCTATAATCGCGGTGATTTCAAACGAAAGAAATTCATCTCGCTAAGCAACGGCTATCACGGCGAAACGCTCGGTGCTTTGTCGATGGGCGATATTCCGCTTTATCGAAAAGTGTATGCGCCATTGTTGCTGGAACCCTTATTCGCCCCCTCGCCCGATGCGTATGAAGCGGAAGCTGGTGAAAGCGCCGAGAGTTACGCCCTGCGCTGCGCAGAAAAGTTGCAGGCCATATTTGCACAACATGATGGCGAGATATGTGCGCTGATACTCGAACCACTGGTGCAATGTGCCGGCGGCATGCGGATGTATCACCCGGCCTATTTGAAACGTGCCCGCGAAATTTGCAATCAGCACGGTGCACATCTCATCGCTGATGAAATTGCCGTTGGCTTCGGCCGCACCGGCACCTTGTTTGCCTGCGAGCAAGCTGACATCAATCCGGATTTCATGTGTTTATCGAAAGGCCTGACCGGCGGCTTTATGCCGATGTCGGCGGTACTGACCACGCAACATGTTTACGAAAGTTTTCTGGATGACTCTCGCGAACGTGCTTTCCTGCATTCGCATAGTTACACCGGCAACCCATTAGCCTGCGCGGCGGCATTCGCATCACTCAGTATTTTCAGTAGCGATGATGTGCTGGAAAAAAACAAAATCACGGCCAGTAAAATGTCCATGCTCGCCGAACCCTTCAAGACACATCCGCATGTTGCCGAAGTGCGGCAAACCGGCATGATTCTCGCAATTGAAATGGCGCAAGACGGAAAAAATAAAATCGCGTTCGCCGCCAGTGAGCGTCGCGGCTTACGCGCGTATCAACACGCGATTGCCAATGGTGTCGTATTACGGCCACTGGGCGATATTCTTTACTGGATGCCGCCTTATTGTATTGATGATGATGCTTTACAACATTTATCATCGGTTACCGCATCTGCTCTAGACGAGGCGACCCGCTAATGCGCATTATTCGTAGCTATATTACCGAAGCACTTAATGTCGGCCAGGAATTTGTTTTACCCGAAGCTGCAAGTAACCACTTGGTACGTGTTTTACGCCTTGACGTGAATGATACTTGCGTACTTTTCAATGGCGACGGCTTCGACTATCAGGCAAAAATAACCAGCGTCGCAAAACGCGGAGCTGGTGTTGAAATTATTTCATCACACGCGGTGACCAATGAATCTCCGATCCATATCACCCTGGTGCAAGGCATTGCCCGCGGCGAAAAAATGGACTGGATATTGCAGAAAGCGACCGAGCTTGGCGTACAACGCATCGTGCCTGTCATCACCGATCGTACCGAAGTGAAACTCGACTCCGAACGCTCCGACAAAAAAATGAATCACTGGCTTGGCGTGGTGGCATCGGCATGCGAGCAATCAGGCCGTGCGCGCTTGCCTGAAATTATCGAGCCCTGCCCACTTTCGCATTGGCCGCAGCAGGATAAAAATTTCAACAAGTTTGCACTTGATCCGCACGGCATATTCGGCTTTTCCGACTTGGCGAGTACCAAACCGGTTGCCGTCAGCTTGGCGATTGGTCCGGAAGGTGGTTTCAGCGAACGTGATCTGGCTACACTAAAAGCCGGCGGCTTTCAGGGTTTGCGGATGGGGCCACGGATTTTGCGAACAGAAACCGCAGGGCCGGCAGCCATAGCCGCGTTGAATGTACTGTGTGGGGATTGGAAGTAGATACAAGGTCGGGCCTTGGCCCGGCATTTGTGTCAATAGCGATGCATAAATCGGGCTTAGCAGATTGAACCCTTCCCAATGAAAATTCTCATTATCGGCGGCTACGGTACTTTTGGCGGTCGTCTCGCCGAATTACTGTCCGAATTGGAAGTGCTGACATTGGTGATTGCAGGCCGCTCAGAAACAAAGGCAGCGAAGTTTATCGCGACACTTGCTGCAGGCGCCCAAAAACTGCCATTGGCATTTGATCGCAATGCTGACGTAGAAAAACAAATCGGACAGTTAAAACCCGACCTGGTGGTCGATGCCACGGGTCCGTGTCAACTATACGGCGATGACGCCTATCGCGTTGTAAAAGCCTGCTTAAAGCACAACGCAAACTATATGGATCTTGCCGATGGAGTGCAG
Source organism: Arenimonas sp. (assembly GCA_043789195.1). Lineage (GTDB taxonomy): Bacteria > Pseudomonadota > Gammaproteobacteria > Xanthomonadales > Xanthomonadaceae > Arenimonas. The sequence continues at coordinate 25,140 of JAYWIC010000038.1, forward strand.
TTTGTCGACGGGATCGAACAGTTCGATATCGAGGCCAAGGCCAGAGGTTTGTTCGTCTTGTCGGGAGTCAGCAGTTTTCCTGTATTAACCGCGGCCGCGGTACGAAAACTTTCGCGGGGAATGCAACAGGTCACCGATATCAAAGGTGGTATCGCGCCCTCGCCTTATGCCGGCATCGGCTTGAATGTACTTAGGGCCATCGCCGGCTATGCCGGCAAACCGGTCAAGATCATACGCAATGGACGCCCGCTCAAGAGTTACGCATTGACCGACTCCTTCGATTACACCATTGCACCGCCGGGTTACTTGCCATTGCGAAGCCGGTGTTTCTCATTGATGGATGTTCCGGATATCAGCGTGATGCCAAAACTCTGGCCCGGTCTGAATTCGATGTGGATGGGGGCCGGGCCCGTGCCGGGAATTTTCCATGCGGCATTTCGCTGGCTTGCCTGGTTGGTACGTCTGCGTTTATTACCGACGCTTTCTCCACTTGCACCGCTTTTCCACTTTGTTTCCCGCACCCTGCGCTGGGGCGAGCATCGCGGGGGAATGTTTGTTTCGATTACAGGCCGGCAACACGGGGGCGAAACAATCGAGCGATCCTGGCATCTGATAGCAGAAGGAGATGATGGCCCCTACATTCCATCGATGGCGATTGAAGGCATCATTCGTCGAAGTCTCGCAGGGGGAAACCCGCAAAAAGGCGCGCGCGCCTGCACTATTGAACTCGAACTTGACGATTACGAGTCTCTACTCAAACGCCGCAATATTCATACCGGCATTCGAGAAAGTATTTCCGGAACAGTGGCCCACTCCTTGTATCGAGAAGTTTTAGGTGATCGCTGGGACGAATTACCCAATGCACTAAAAACCATTCATGATCATTCCGGTAATTTGACGGCGGAAGGCATCGCAAGCGTGGAGCGAGGCACGGGCTGGATATCCGCGATAGTCGCGACAATATTCCGGTTTCCGAAAACATCGAAAAGCATTCCGGTGCGGGTTTCGTTCTCGTCGCGGGGAAATATCGAACACTGGAGACGCAGCTTCGGTGCTCATTCGTTCACGAGTAGCCAGACTTACGGAAGCACAACAGGCCTAGTATCGGAGCGTTTCGGACCCTTCGCGTTCGATCTTGCGTTGGTGCTCGAAGATAAAAAATTGAAATTGATCGTTCGTGACTGGCGATTATTTGGCTTGCGATTACCAAGAGCCTTGGCACCGACCGGAAATTCCTACGAATTTTCCGAAGAGGGTCGATTCAATTTTCACGTCGAGATCAAACATCCGCTGACCGGATTAATCGTGCGCTACAAAGGATGGCTTTTGGCGGCTTGCGACGCAGCCGCTATTGCAATCTAGAAGCGCAGCACGATAATGCCGACCAGATGAAGTGAATACTGGATTTTGGCGTATAGTAATTTCATACCTTGGTCTGCGCTCGCCGGGAGATTGCTCGTGAAAAAGACATTCCTTCAAACCGTTCTGCTTTTTTTCGCGATTGCATTCATGCCATCAGGTTTGCTGGCCCAGGCCCAGCCCGCCTTCGTCGGTAACTGGCAGGGCGAATGGAGCAATCCCAGTGGTTATATTTACATGGCGAATATGCAGCTTACTGCCGCCAGTGATGGAAGCATACTCGGCAAAATTCACTGGATATTGAAGCAATCCCCCCAGGCAGACGAACAATCCAAGCTCGACACAAGTGGTACCGAGTTTTTAAGGGTTACTTATGATGCCAATAGCCGGGTACTGATATTTGAAGGTGTCAGCAAAACCGACCCGAACAACATACTCGGCCTCGACAAATATAGATTACTGCTCGCCGAAAACGACAACGTGCTGGGCGGTATCACTTGGAATAATGGCACTTGGCGTGGCGTATTCTCGCTTACCCGTGTTGAAAACAATTAGCCGAAGCGCCCTGCCATGTCCTTGCGTGACGAGTTTCAGAATCAACTGATTGAATATAAAAGGCCCTGGAAATTGTTTGCGCTTTTTATCGGCCTGTCATTGCTGGTGCTCGGTTCGTTTATTTATCGGGCACCGGATTGGGACATTCCCATCTCTTTCATCATGGCGTTTTTTTCTTATCTGACCGCTGCCTGGAGCTTGCGAGTCATCATCGAGCGGCGATGGCGCTATTTTCCACTGATGCTGTTTTTTACCTGGTTTACGGTAGATGGTTGCTACTGGACTTACTGGCACTACAAAGACCCGGAAGCACTGGCGATGATGCGTGACGTTAATTTTCTTGCCTCGCTTGTTCTGTATGTTTCATGCGGATTTGTCTGGTATTACAGAGGCAGCATCATGATGCTTTTATCTGACGCAAAAGATGTCATTCGAAAAATTTCCTGACTGTGTAGCTGCCAACCGTTCAATAAGGGTGGCGACGTAATAAATTCAAAATCTGCCCATGCCCTGACTTGGACAGCCGCCATCATCATGATTTGTCGCCATACCTTCCGTCTTCGCAATTAGGCGTTCGCGGGTAATTTCGATCGTTCTTTTAACCGCCGCAATCACACTGGCAGCCAATACTTATCCTTCGTTCGACCAGGGCCAGAGTTCGCATTCCAAAATGGCGAAAGAACGTGCAGCAAAATGCTCGGCTCCATCGGCCGAAAAACAATAATCGAGTAATTGTCGAAATCGAGCTGTCGATGCTGTGGCGACCGTTCGAGCGGTAACTTACGCTGCCTGATTCAAGGCCTTATCAAGCATCAATTCAATCGACAACATGTCCGGCACGATGGCGGCATCATCGTTCAACATCACCCGGGAGTAAATGCCGAGCGGCAACTCCTTGATGTCGTGAACTTCCTGCAAGTTGCTGGTACTCACTGTTACCAAGCGCGGGAAGCCCGTGGACAAGACGGCAAAAAAGGGAAGCTTTGGATTGTTGCCAAGCGCCTTTAGCACGGCCACCTTGGTACCGAAGGTGCCCACTTCCGAACCCCAGCCGGCAAACTTGGAAAACGACATCAGTGGCAAGCGCCAGCCGCGCCAGCGCACACGGCCCAATAACCAATCCGGTGCATTCTCGACCAGCTCTGGCTCCGAGAAGGTAATGATTTCCGCGATGTTCGCATTGGGCAGCAAAATTCGGCCCTCGGCCACGCTGATCAAGACGCCTCGAATATCGGATTGTTTAACTGTACTCATGTTGCAACTCCAAATTTATTTCCAGACAGGCGCGGATATTTCTAGTGTTTGAAATAATTGATCACAAGCCCGGCGAGCGCAGGAATTTCGGCAGTCTTTCCGCCAAGTTTTACCAGTGATTCAGCTGCGCTAGGTTCAAAGCAGTTTGCAGGGTCTTGTGCAAGCGCCAAACCACCTTGGCTTTGTACTTTAGCCGCTGCTGCTGCTGCTTCGTTTGCAGCGCCGCTTAGCACGATAACGACACTGTGCTTTGCAGGCAGAGACTCCACAAGCGCTTGCTGGCTTTCAGCGCCGCCGAAAAATAGTTCGTTGCCTACCAGATCCAAGCCTATTCCCACCGGAATGACAGCCACCCGACCAGACTCTGCCGCCAAGCCTTGCACGGCAAGATACACCGGCAGATTGCTTACTTTTTCAAGCTGGGCAACAAGGCGGTCATGTTTTCCAACTTCAAGATGTTGGTATAGCAGAACCGGAACATTCAAACTGGCAGGCAAGGCTTTCAACAATTGGCGCACCGCATCGGGGCCACCCATGCCGGCGAGAATCAAAACGGCACCTACATCCGACAACTGCTTTTTAGCAGGAGCTTCGCCTTCCATTGCTTCCAGGCTCAGAGAGCTCTTCTTGAATGCTGCGGCGACTACCTGTTTTGCTGGCTCGACTATTTGCGGTACAGGAATTTCGGCATCCATATCCATCAACGATAAGCCCGACAAATCGAATGTCCGAGGCTCTTTGGCAGCAGGCTTTTCTTCAGCCTTGGGAGCCGGTGCAGCAATCGCAATTTGAGCTGCCAATGCAGGCGATGGCTCGGCACGCATCTTGGGTTCATCATCCAACAAGCCGAAGTCCATATTCTTGGCGACGGCACGATTATCGTTTTTTTCAAACTCGTCTAATTGTGCTGACAATGCGGCGACTTCGGCATCCATATCAGCACTCATTTCAATAGCATCATCGGCCTGATATTTTGCAAACGAGACAGGTGCGTCGCCAAGTTCAAAATCAGCCAAAGTGCCGGCCGAATCTTCAAACTGCAGAAAAGAGGCATCGGCAGAATTATTTTCAAGCCCGTTGTTTTCCAGTGCAGACAGATCGATGTCGAAACTTGCGTCATCACCTAAACTGATTTCATCACTTATCTCTGCCTGTGCATTGTCGAAACTGATGAAGTCATCATCCATTGCGCTGGCTGTCGGAGATGCAGGTTGCGATACTTGCAAGGCCTCATCGTCGACAAGTGATAATTCAGCGGCATCGGAAGCAATAAAGCTGTCGAATTGGGCCAGTTCCATTTCATCGGACGCCGCAGACATTTTTTCCAGTTCCACTTTTGTTTCCGGCAACGGTGCTTGCTCGGCATCATTGATATTCAGGCGCATCGCGCTTTCTAAATCATCCAGATTAAAGTCCAGATCGACATCAGGCTCAATGGCGAGAACAGGCGCCGCCGGTACACTTCGTTGCAATGCATCCGAGTAACTTTCATTCACCGGAACATCGGTCGCCAGTGAATGGGTTGCTTGCAGGTAATCTTCCAGCTTGGCATTGGCCATGGCTTGCGCAGGCGTTTCCGGCGCGCCTGGTTTTGGCTGCCACTCGTCCTGTGATGCCATCGCCGACCCTTCCGGCACCGGGGGCATCAGGTCGCTACCGATAATCTTTGCGGCAAGATGCCTTGCCCAGCGATTCAAATCCCAGCCGCTGAGATGGGCACTGGCTTCGGCATCGTCATAAATGACTTCGATGTTCGCGCTGCCTAACAAATCGTCAAACTTGTCCAGGGCAGCTTCCGTCGCGGGTTCAAGGCTGACCACCATCACGCGCGGGTTTAGGCCGCTAACTTGACTCGGACTCAGTTCGGATGGATCACCTTCGCAAACCAGTTCAGCACCCAAATCCTGAAGTGCTTTACGGAGTTGATCCCGAGATTCACCCGCTCTCGCCAACAATGCTACACGGACAGCAGCATCAGCCATTGACGGGCTCCATACCAAGAATTTCAAAAACGTTTCGCATTAATTCGTTTTCTTGATAGGGCTTGCCGAGATAGCGATCGACACCGATATCCATCGCACGTTGACGATGCTTGTCACCCGTACGCGAGGTAATCATGATAATCGGTACATCTTTCAGGCGTGGGTCCGAACGCATATGCTGCGCGACTTCGTAACCGTCCATGCGCGGCATTTCGATGTCGAGCAAGACGAGATCAGGCGCGCGTTCGGCCATTTTCTCGACTGCATCAACGCCGTCTTTCGCCGTCAGCACTTCGAAGTTATTACGTTCAAGTACGCGGCCGGTCACTTTACGCATGGTGATTGAGTCATCCACCACCATCACCGCAGGAATACGACGGACTTCCGGCGCTGCCACTGGCACCACAGGAACTGCATCTTCGCGCTGGCTAAGATTGTAGCGACGCACCAGCGGCGCAACGTCGAGAATCATGACTACTCGGCCGTCACCCATGATGGTCGCGCCGAAAATTCCGGGGATCGAGTTCACTTGTGGCCCGACCGGTTTCACCACGATTTCCTTGCTGCCCATTACCTGATCAACGCAAATGGCAGCTCGCAAGTCACCGGAACGTGCAAGCAATAGCGGCATTTGCAAGCTGTCAGCTGCCTTCGCATGACTGTGGCCAATCAGACGGCCAAGGTCATGAATGACATAGTCTTCACCGGCATAGGAGAACACGGGCGTGTCCGCCGCTATTTGTTTTTCCAGTTCTGCTCGGCCGATACGACCCACACCCTGCACCGATGCAATAGGCACGGCAAAACTGGTGTCGCCAATTTTGACGAATACCGCCTGGGTAACAGCGAGTGTAAACGGCAGGCGAATAATAAACTCGCTGCCTTTACCTTCATCGGAGTTGATTTGCAGCGTGCCGCCCAATTGGCGAATTTCGCTGTACACCACGTCCATGCCGACGCCACGACCGGATAATCGACTGACGGTTTCGGCAGTCGAGAAACCGGTTTCAAGAATCATCGCGTAGAGCTCTGAATCGGTGACTTCGGCATCGGCGGCAAGCAAACCACGCTCAATGGCTTTACCGCGAATAGCGGCTTTGTTCAAACCTCGGCCATCGTCAATAATCTTCAGTACGACTTCAGAACCTTCGCGCTGTACCACGATACGGACAGTGCCTTCTTCGGCCTTTTTCGCTTTGCGGCGATCAGCAGGTAATTCAAGACCGTGTGCCATCGAGTTCCGCAACATGTGTTCCAGTGGCGCGGTCATGCGTTCAAGCACGTTGCGATCCATTTCGCCGGAGGCACCATCGACTTTTAATTGCACTTGTTTGCCGGTGTCGGTAGCAGCTTGACGCAAAACTCGACGCAGACGCGGCACCAGTGCATCAAAGGGCACCATTCGGGTGCGCATTAGACCTTCTTGCAGATCCGAGCTGACTCGCGCTTGTTGCAGCAACAAGGTTTCGTATTGACGGGTTAAATCGTCAAGCGTGGTTTCCAGATTGATCAAATCGTTCGCCGATTCCGACAGGGAACGCGACAATTGTTGCTGTGTAGTGAAACGATCGAGTTCGAGTGGATCGAAGCTTTCGTTGACCTCTTCGCCTTCACGCTGATAACGAGCAACGATTTGTGCTTCGGTTTCGATTTCCAGACGTCGCAACTGTTCACGCAAGCGTGAAGTGGTTTGTCCGAGTTCGCCCAGGGCACCACGGAATGCACCCAACTGCTGTTCCAGTCGTGCGCGATAAATGGCAACTTCGCCGGCGTAGTTCACCAACTTGTCGAGCAAGTCGGCGCGAATTCGAACTTGCTCTTGCGGAGCACGCACGCCCGAACCATCGTCTTCTTCTGTAATTGCCTCGATAGGGGCAGATAGCTCGCCCAGCACTTTCGCTGAGGGCTTCACGATAGGCGTTGGAGCTGACACCGGTGCTGGCGTTGCAGTCGTCTCTTCGGAAACCAGGGTTTCTTTGCTGGCAACTGGACTGACTGGCTGCGGCGCAACCGCTTGATCGGGTATGGCAACATCGGTCGCCATTTCGATGGATTGGCCCAGTGCCAATTTATCGAACTGTGAAATCAGATTGGCTGGAAGCGCCAGCGCCTTGCGATCACTGACACGCGTAATCATGCTGTGCAGTCGGTCGAAACCGCGTTCCAACACCACCACACCAGTGTTATCAAGAGGTACGCGGCCTTCTGCTACTGCTTCAAGCAGCGACTCCATCGAGTGACCCAGTTCGCCGACGGCAAATATGCCTGACATCCGTGCACCACCCTTCAGTGTGTGCAGGTCGCGTTGCAAATCGACAATCAATGCCATATCGGATTGGTTGTTGCGCAAATTGTCGAGCACACCATCGGAGTGATCAAGAATGTCGCCGGATTCTTCAAGGAAGATATCAAGCAACTCAGGATCGAGATCGGTCATGTCCAGCGCTTCGTCCGGATCAGATGGGTCCACGGCCAATTGCACGGTGTTTGCAATGCTGGCGGCCTCAGCCAATGCTTCGACTTCAGCTTCTTGCTCTGCTTCGGTTGAAGATACTGTATCGGATACGGATTCATCGGCAACGTCGGTTTGCTGCGCAACATCTTCGAGAATCGTTTCGGCTTCTTCTGCAACCGATTCTTCGATGACAAGTTCATCCGTAATTGCTTCTGGCATTGGCACTGTATCGCCTGGCGAAGTAAGCGCGTCCAGCTCTTCGGCACTCATACCGTAATAATCTTCATCTGCCATTGCAGCTTCAGTCACCACGGTATCTTCGGACTGAGCCGGAACAATCAGGCCTTCTTCCGAAGTCTCGATAGATTCGCCAGAAGCCAGATTGTCGGCCAAGGCATCACGACTGGAATATGCCGCGTCGGCTTCAATAGTCGGCTGTTCACCGTAGGCAGCAATCATCGCCGCGAGAGCATCGTCTGCACCCGGCAGTTCCAACTCGGCGGTTGTTTCTGCAAATGCCTCAACCTGATCGACAGAGGCAGCATCTTCCATAACAAATTCTGGTTCTTCGATGGCGTCCGTAGCTTCAATCAAGCTCGCTTCACTAATCTGCAAGTCGCCCGTTTCAGTCTCCATTTCCAGGAACGAATCAAGCGAGATTTGCTCTCTTTCAGGCTCAATTTCAACAAGGTCAACTGCTTCGGCTTCTGCTGTGGCTGCGGCTTCTGCTGCTGCGGCTTCTGCGGCTGCGGCTTCTGCGGCTGCGGCCTCTGCTGCTGCGGCCTCTGCTGCTGCGGCTTCTGCTGCTGGTGTTGCTGCTTCTGCTTCTGCGGCTGCGGCTGCTTCTGCCGCGGCTGCGGCTGCTGTGGCTGCTTCTGCCGCGGCTGCGGCTGCTGTGGCTTCTGCTGCTGTGGCTGCTTCTGCCGCGGCTGCGGCTGCTGTGGCTTCTGCTGCTGTGGCTTCTGCTGCTGTGGCTTCTGCTGCGGCTGCGGCTGCGGCTGATGCGGCTGATGCGGCTTCTGCGGCTGCGGCTTCTGCGGCAACGGCTTCTGCCATGGCGACATCTGCAGTTGCTGCGGCTTCCTGCATCGCAAAGCCGGGCGCTGTATCACGCGAACTGAAATCGGGAATCATCGACACATCCGGCGTCTCTAGCAGACTGACCGAAGGCATGATTTCGTCCTGATCCATATGCACTGGCACCGATGGCTGCATCGACTCTGGCAATGCATCACGCAAGCCTTGTGTGCGCGCCGCCAAATCTTCAAAACGTGGTAATACCGGCTTTGCCCGATCAAGTGCAACGACCGTTTGACGAATAGCATTCGCCGCTTCGTTTACCAGATCAATGGCATGGGCATCCAATGCGAGCGATTGCGCCATTGCACGTTTTAGATAGCCTTCAAGCGGTGCAGTGACATCGGTGATGGTGGTGACTTCGGTCATGCCAAAGGCGCCATTCATCGTATGTACCGAACGCAACAATACTTCGGTAACCGTTGCCGAGCCGTGCAGTCGGGATTCAACCACCCAGCTATCAACGACTTCAAGATGACCTGCCACTTCAGGCTTGAGAATTTCAAACAGCACTGGATCAATGGAGAATTCAACGCCATCAACCACTGCTATCTCTTCTTGCTCGGCGATGGCCTCTTGTGGCACAGGTGCTTCAACAATAATTTCAGCAACCGGCTGTTCGCTGACCAGGCCACCGACTGGAATATTTGCCGAGACGGCAGCAAGTGGTGCGGCCTTGTAGTAGACCTCTTCACCCGCAGCCACTTTCTCAGCAATCTCTTCAATGCCTTTCAAGTCGGCATAAACAGTTTCGCCCTGAAGTGCGGCACGCAGCAACGGCAAGGTATTGAAGGCTTGATCAAGTAGTGCGACCACGGCCGGAGTTGCTGGCCTTGTGCCCTCAAGCACACGGTTCAACAGACTTTCTACCTTCCAGCTAAATTCGCCAAGCATTTTGGCACCCACCAATCGGCCGCTACCCTTCAGGGTATGGAATACACGACGAATAGGACGCAGCAATTCGGGGTTGCCTGGGGCCGAACGCCACGGCGGTAGTAGTTGTTCAAGATTGCCGATTTCTTCTTCGAATTCTTCGGAAAAAACTTCGCGTATTTCATCGTCGATTTCATCGCTGGCGCTGTCGAAACTTCCGATTAACTGGCCTGCAACGGGTGCAGCAGACACCGGAGCAGCAACAGCCGATGCTGCCGCGGCAACAACAGCGGCGACTGGAATAGCGGGCGTTTCGTATGCTGACGTATCGAAGCCGGCACTTGAGGCTTCATTTACGATATCGGCGAAACTGGGTACTTTTTCTGCGGCGATTTCTTCTTTCAAAACGACGGCAGGAGCAACCGCTGCAGGGGCTATTTCTTCAATAACTTTCAATGGCTCGGCAACAGGAACAATCGGCTGCAACGGCGCAGGTTCGACAGCCGTTTTTTCCACAACAGATACTGGCTTGACCGCTACCGGCTCCATTGCTTCCTGTGCAGGAAGTGGCCAGTAGCCCAGAGCTTCAAGGCTGTTTTGCGCCACTTCTAGAATATTTTCGCGATTTGGTCGGCGGTCACGCACGGCTTCCAGAAAGTATTCTAGGCTGGCCAAGGCATCCGCCAGACGATCCATTTGCTGACCATTTGGCACACGATGGCGGCGCAGCAGCTCGCTTTCAGTGAAGCGGCGCACGCCGGTCAAATAATCCGGTGCCTTTTCAACATTCAAAATCCGCAATGCACCCGACACTTCATCGAGCAGTCGCGGCACATCATTGAGCTGTGTATGGTCCCAATGTGTTTCAACAAACGCCACGAAGCATTGGCGGGCCTGCGTGAAGTTCGTGGCAGCCTCTTTCAGCAAAACATCCAGAACCTTGCGGGCTTCCGAACTTGGCAATGACATCGATGCAGCACCATCGGGTGAGTTGGCAGATTCATCCTGGCCAAGCCTTGAAACCTGATCATCGAGCGATGCTTCTACGTACAGCAAGGCACCGGCGATATCCAGCATCGTCGCTTCATCTGCAGCACGTTGGCCAGCGACGATATCGTTGATGGCCGTACGCTGGTCCTGCACGACACGTCGTGCAACACCCAATCCGAGCATGCCCAATGTATCGCCAACCCGATCAAGTGCTTCGACCTGTGAACTCAGATCGGATGAAGCCGCATTGGGGGTGCGAAGGTGCAGATCAAGTGAATCTTTGACCCGCATTAAATCTTCTTTGATCGCAACCGAAACCGTCGCAAGCAATGCGCGATTATGTCCAGTCAAACTGCCTTGAGCATGCGCGAGTTCCGCAGCATCCGGAGCACTGTCATTCAAGCCGAAGACTTCACGAATTTCACCGATACGACCGGCATCACTGGCTTCATGCGCGACGAAGTACAGCAATTGGCGGGTTAGCTCGATGGGTGGGTCGTTGCGGAATGCATCATCGCCGCCTTCTGCCAAACGCTTGATCTCGCGCTCGACTTTGGCAAGGGATTGTTTCAGCTGGGTACTTGCCTGAAATGCACCCTTACTCAGCGCATCCAGTGTGCCGGAGGCCACCCAGAAAAGACGACGGGCCGGTTCGGAATGAGTAATCGGAACGAGCTGCTCGCAGACATCCGTCATGTCCTTGATGTTGCCGGCATTGTTGTCGTCTTTCAGCCAGCGCAGCAACGCTCCCTGAAATAAATTACGAAGGGTATCGGCACGACGATGCAATTCTTCGGCAGCCAATGGTTCGCTCGGGCCCGAAGCCGATTCAGGCAGTGGCCTGGATAAATCGGGTGAGAACAAAACGCTTTCCGATAAGCCTTGTTCTCCACGGCATGCACGCAATTGATTGAGCAAAGGCAGCAATACGATCGGAATATCACGATGTCCTGTTTGCAGGCGCTCGAGATAATCGGGCAACTGCACGATACCCTGCATCAAAATGCCGTAGGCATTATCGCGATTGTCGACTTTGCCATCGACTAAAGCCTTGCTGAGTTGCTCCATTTCTTCGGCCACCATCGCGGCGCCATAGAGCTCGACCATGCGAAGCGTTCCCTGCACTTGATGCAGGAAAGAGGCGCATTCTTTCAACTGGCCGAGGTCTTCACCCTCTTCGACGTAAATCTGCAAAGCATTACGAGCTTGACGTAGTGTTTCGTCAAGTTCCGGCTTTACCCAGGTGAGCGTGGTGAAATCGTTATTGTCGTGCAGCCTCATGCCGAGGTCCTCATGGTGAGGCGCTTGGCAAACCAAGCACCTCGTTTAAACCAGCATTCAAAAAATCCATCCCGAAATCGCCAGGTTTTAGCCTGGCAATTTAAAGTCGGCTACCGAACGACGAAGATCTGCAGCAAGCTGCGCCAAGTTACCAATCGAGTCGGCGGTTTGACTGGCACCTTGCGAGGTCTGTGTCGTAATTTCTTGAATCACGGACATCGTTGCGGTGATATTGGTAGCAGCGGTGGATTGCTGACGGGCAGCGGTCGAAATATTTTGAATCAGATCCGCGAGATCGTTAGACACCTTTTCAATCTCACCCAGTGCCAAGCCGGCGTCTTCTGCCAAGCGCGCACCCGACACCACTTCGGCAGTGGTTTGTTCCATCGAACTCACTGCTTCGTTGGTATCGGCTTGAATGGTTTGCACGAGAGTTTCAATTCGCTTGGTCGCATTCGATGCACGTTCAGCGAGTCGCTGCACTTCGTCGGCCACAACCGCGAAGCCTCGGCCTGCTTCACCGGCGGAGGCCGCCTGAATAGCGGCGTTTAGAGCAAGAATGTTCGTTTGTTCCGAAATGTCGTTAATCAGTTCCACGATCGAACCAATTTCCTGCGAGCTTTCACCCAGTCGTTTAATACGTTTCGAGGTTTCCTGAATCTGGTCACGGATGTTGTCCATGCCCTGAATCGTTTGACGCACGACATCGGCGCCTTTTGCAGCAATTTGCACGGAGCGCGATGCCACGTCGGCCGATTCGGCGGAGTTTTTCGACACCTGGTCGATGGAGGTTGCGATCGAGTTAATTTGTTGCGAAGCCGAGGTAATCTGTTGCGCCTGATGTTCCGCAGCTTCCGCCAGATGCATCGCGGTTGCCTGGGTTTCCTGGGCAGCAGCAGCCACCTGTACGGCGGTTTCATTAATGGTCGACACCAGGGATCGCAGCTGATCCACGGCGAAGTTGATGGAGTCCGCGATCGCGCCGGTGATGTCTTCTGTCACCGTTGCTTTTACCGTCAAGTCACCTTCACCGAGCGAGCCGATTTCGTCCAGCAGTCGCAAAATAGCTTCTTGGTTACGCTGGTTGATTTGCTTGGTATCGCTCAATTGTTGGCGCTGGGTTTTCGAGGTTTCTCTCAAGAGGAAGACCAGTGCAAGCAAGGCAAAAACACCGGAACCGATAGCCCAGTAGTTATTAGGGAAAGCGCGCTTGTAATTGATCGTGTCAAAGGAGTCGAGCAAAGCCTTCGAGGTTTCTTCGAGGGTATTGGAATCTGCCGAAATTTGCGTGTTGGCTTGTTGAACTTCGAACAGATCGGTCGATGCTTGAAGAATCGAATCCATTTCCTTCTGTGAATCCACATAAAGCTTTTCTACGGCACTGACGGCATTGGCAGAAGTACCGGCAGCCACCGGACTGATGCCCATCACAGGATTGCCTTTTTTGAAGCCTTCGAGCACCTGCGTAAACACCGAGGAGTCGCGAGAAAGCGCATCGGCAGCCGTAATGGCGTTGTCGCCACCGGCCCGGATTTCCGTCACACGTCGCGACATACGGTCGGCCAATACGATTTGGCGGTTGGCAAGATTGATCTGGTTTGAATTGGAACCCGAATCGGCCATGCTGCGGACCACTTCGTCGAGTCGTGCCGAGATTTGAGGGATACGGGCGGTGAAGCTGTCGGCGTTGTCGGAGAATTCCAGAATCTGTTTCTGGCTTTGCGAAATCCGGTCTGCGTCTTTCGACATGCGACCCCATGTGCTGGTCACCTTGGCGAGAGCAGAGCTGACGCCGGGGGCGTTCAAACTGCCTTTGTAAGCCACCACGCCTTCACCACCACTGCCATCGTTAAGTGCTTTAACAATGACGGCAATGCGGGCTTTGGTCGCCTGGAACTCATCGAATGCCTCGGCTTTACCTTCCACCGATTCCTGCGAATATTTCGCCAGTTTGTATGAGAGCACCTGCAACTCGGCACTCAATGCGCGGGCACTATTTTCCTGGCCGTTGTATCGAGCAGCCACCAGGAAGTTGGCCAGAAACACTGCCAACGAAACCACGAGAATAATAGCCCAGGCCTTGGTGCCAAAGCCCGACACTTTATTCGATAACGAGCTGAATTTGCTGCTCATAATTTAACCTCACCCCATAAAAAAACATTAGAAGCTGACTTCATAGGACAGCCTGCCGAAATTCTGGTGTGCGTGTCAGCAAAGACATGTTGAACACACCCCATTGTGAATCATTCAATAAATAAGTCTGGCCGACAAAATTGCCATAGCGGCCTTCGTATTGCTCTTCAAGCTCAACCCGATGGGTGTCGTTGAAAGTACGCTGACCGTAAAGCTCATCGATCAGCACGGCAACATTGCCGCCTGATTGACGAATTACCAGAACCCGCTGTCCATCGTGCACAACGGTACGGTCGCCTTCCAGAAACTGTTTCAAATCCACCACCGGAATCAAGTTGCCGCGGACATTGGCAACGCCAAGCAGCCAAGGATTGGCGCCCGGAACCGGCGTCACGCCTGGCAAAGTAATGATTTCGATAATTTCGTCGAAAGAAGACACAAAACGCCGCTTGCCCAATCGATAACCCACGCCGCGCCAATGGCCGGCGGCTTCAATCATTTCCGGGCGACCGGGGGCATGGATGAGGGAACGCTGTTCGTAATCCTGCAGCAGGTCAAAGGAACTTAAACGAGGATCGGAATTCTTTGCCATGCCGGCCTCAGTTCACTTTCACGAATTTGCGAATCGCCGACAGCAATTCGTCACGGGTAAACGGTTTGGTCAAATATTCATCCGAGCCAACAATGCGTCCGCGCGCCTTGTCAAATAACCCGTCTTTTGATGACAGCATGATCACCGGGATGGCCTTGAACATTTGATTGTTTTTGATCAGGGCACATGTTTGATAGCCGTCAAGTCGGGGCATCATGATATCGACAAAAATTACCTGTGGCTGATGGTCGGCAATTTTGGACAATGCCTCAAAACCATCTGTCGCGGTAACGACATTACAGCCTTCTTTTTTCAACAATGTTTCAGCGGTACGACGAATCGTCTTCGAATCATCGATGACCATGACACGCAAGTCGGTCAGGTTGTTGTCTTCCATCTCAATCCCCATTCCCTGTTTCATGGTGCCATGAATGGCATTTATACAATGACTTATATCCCAATCACCCGTAAAGGTGTCAAGCCTTATAAGCACTTTTTTAACAAAACTTGACAGTCTGCACCTCAACGCTTCGCCCTGTTAGGCTACACCTTCTTGAAGCTGGAGTCTTGGGATGTCGATAGCGTGTGCCGTTGTGATGGATCCGATAAACGCGATCAATACCGCGAAGGATTCTACCTTTGCCATGTTGCTGGAAGCACAGCGACGCGGATACGGCTTGCGTTACATCAAACCGCGCAGTCTGAGTGTTCGTAATGGCCAAGCTTGGGCGGTCATGGCGAATTTGAAAGTCACCGACCGCAAGGAAAACTGGTTTGCGCTCGATCAATTCGAGGCCCACCCCCTGACGGATGTCCATGTCGTCCTGATGCGAACCGACCCGCCCGTAGATTCGCATTATTTGCACGACAGCCAAATTCTCAGCCTGGCACAAAAAGACGGCGTACTTATTGTGAATAACCCCCAAGGGCTGCGTGACCTGAACGAAAAACTGGCCGCCCTGTTATTTCCCCAGTGCTGCCCTGAAACCCTTGTCAGCCGCGACATTGCAGAGTTGAAAGCCTTCGTCGAGTCGCATGGTGAGGCCGTTCTGAAGCCATTGGACGGCATGGGAGGGCGCTCGATTTTTCGGGCGAGCAGTCGCGACCCCAATCTCAACGTCATCCTCGAGACCCTGACTGATGGCGGTCATTCGCTAACGATGGCACAACGCTATATCCCGGAAATCTCCGAGGGTGACAAACGCATTCTGATGATTGAAGGAGAACCCGTTCCCTATTGCTTGGCACGAATACCCCAGGGAAACGAGTTCCGGGGTAATTTGGCCGCCGGTGGACGTGGTGAAGGCCGCCCATTGAGTGAGCGTGACCGATGGATAGCCGCCCAGGTGGGGCCGGAATTAAAGAAACGTGGCATGATTTTTGTTGGGCTCGATGTAATTGGCGACTACCTTACCGAGGTCAACGTCACCAGCCCCACTTGCATCCGTGAACTGGACAAACAATTCGGATTGAATATCGCCGGCCAGCTGTTTGACGCCATCGAGGTAAGACTTGAGCGGCAATCCTGAGACTCCTGCTGCGGCACCTTTATCGCCGGCGCCCCCCTTTGTCCCCAAAATCGGTCCCAATGAGCGACTGAGCGCGACTCTAGCCTTGGCTGCGATTTTGCACGGCATCGTGATCCTGGGCGTTGGCTTCAGTCTTGACGATGCAGCCCCCGTGATGCCGACCCTGGATGTGATCCTGACCGAAACCCAGACTATCGAACCGCCCAAACAGGCTGACTTCATCGCCCAAGCCAATAATAAAGGTGGCGGCGACCGTGACGAGGCCCAGAGGCCGCGAGATACCCAGCTAGCCAATGTTCCCAAGCCCGACCCGGGCGACGCTCCAATTCCGATGACCAAGCAGGCACCGGCCCTAGAACCGGACCCGAAACAGCGCCTGCTGAGCACGATCGCCGTCACGCCCAATCAAGTCATAAAGCCGGAAGAACACCCGCTGACGACACCGCAAAAACTGCCTACCGGTCGCGAGTTGATGCAACAGAGCCTCGAAATGGCAAGACTGGAAGCCGAAATCGCTGAAAAGAAAATGCTCTACGCCAAGCGCCCGAAGAAAAAGTTCATTTCCGCCAGCACCCAGGCCTACGAATACGCTTCCTATATGCGTGACTGGGTTCGTAAAGTGGAACGCGTTGGCAATGCCAATTATCCGGAGCAGGCCAGAATCAAAAACCTGTCCGGTAAGTTGGTGATGACGGTGGCTATCCGCGCCGACGGCAGCGTGGAAGATGTCGTTCTTACCCCGCCAAGCGGCGTGGTGGTGCTCGATCAGGCGGCAATAAAAATAGTTCGCCTGGCGCAACCGTTCGCGCCGATTCCAAAAACCTCCGAAAAAATCGATCTGCTTTACATCACCCGCACTTGGGATTTCAGCAGTGGAGATTTGGAAACGTTTTGAGCTGGCTTTGGCGCCATTAAAAATTAGGAAATTTTATTCGAATGAGCAACAAGTCCTTTCTATTTCTGCTACTGATGTCTTGTTCAATCAACTCGAGCGCCGATGAAAATCTGACCCCCATTGAGGATGCTAAAACACAGCCATCGCCTGTAACGCCGAGTGCAAAACGCGATGTAAAGTCGACTGCCAATAAACAACCGACGGGTCGTGAATTGATGCAACAGAGTTTCGAGATAGCCAGACTTGCGGCCGAAATTGATCGCAAAAGAGAGTTGTACGCCAAAGGTCCAAAACGGAAATATATTTTCGCCAGCACGCAAGAACCTGAATACGTTGCCTACATGAAAGTATTTGCCAGAAAACTGGAAGATGCCGGCAATGCAAACTACCCGGAAGAATTCAGGCGCAAGAACATATCCGGACGAGTAATCGTCACTGTTTCAATTGGTCGCGACGGCACGGTGGAAGAAGTACTCTTCAACAGCTTCAGCAGCGAGAAGCCTGCTGTTATTTCTATAATAAAAGATGTAGTGCTAAAAGCCGTGACAGCTTCCGCACCTTTCGCGCCCTTACCCGAGACCAAAGAAAAAATCGACTTCCTGCATATCACCAGAACCTGGGATTTCGGCGGCGGTGATTTGGAAAGGTTTTGATTGCGCTTTGATTTTTGTGGGAGCTGCTTTAGCAGCGATTAGAAGTTGAAAATTGCGATGAATAGAAGCGTTTATCGCTGCTAAAGCAGCTCCCACAAAAACAATAATCAACCCAGTAAAGCTTTCAATACCGCCATCCGCACTGCCACACCATTGCTTACCTGCGGAAGGATGATCGATTGCGGGCCATCGGCTACGTCATCGGCGATTTCGACACCGCGATTCATCGGACCCGGATGCATCACGATTGCGTTCGAATTTGCCGACGACAGCCTTTTTTGCGTCAAGCCATAATCCTGAAAATAGCCCTCGAGCGACGCAACGAGACCCTCTTCCATGCGTTCACGCTGCAGTCGAAGCATCATGACAACATCAACATCCTTGATGGCCTGGTCGAAATCCTCGAAGCGCGTGCAGCCATCAATGGTGCCGTCAGTTGGCAATAAACTCGCCGGGCCGCAGACGCGCACTTCGCCGGCATTCAATATCCGCAATGCATTCAAATCGGAGCGCGCAACGCGTGAATGCTTGATATCACCAGCGATCAGTATTTTCAGTCTTGAAAAATCATTACCTTTCATTTGCCGGATACTGAGCATGTCCAGCAAGCCCTGCGTGGGATGTTGATGGCGGCCATCGCCCGCATTGATGATGGAGGTGCCTGGGTTTGCTGCTTGCGCAAGCTTTTCCACCGCGCCGTTTTCCGAATGCCGAATCACGAAGGTATTGACGCCCATCGCTTCGAGATTTTTCAGGGTATCGATGTCGGTCTCGCCTTTCTTGCCCGATGAAGTGGAAGCATCAAAAGTGAACACGTCAGCGCCCAAACGTTGCGCTGCCAATAAAAAAGAGCTGCGGGTCCGGGTGGAGTTTTCAAAAAAAAGATTGCACACAGTCTTGCCTTGCAAGTGGTGACGCAGCGTGGTGCCACCCATGGCATCGGCTCGAAGCGCTTGCGCCGATTCGAGCAAACTTTCCAGTGCATCGGCCGGCACATCCTCAAGGCTCAAAAAATGCCTGAAACGGCCGTCGGGAAAAAATTGCAGGCTCATGTCGGTTCCACCGTAGAAGTCGAATTAGAAGAAGTTGAATCAATCGAAGTGCGCGCGCCCGGTTCGTTCAGCCAGCGCTCGACAATGATCACGGCTGCCAGCGCATCCAGATTGGCAGCATGATTGCGTTTTTTGGTTCCGGCACGGCGCGCTTCGGCAAATCGTTGTGCGGCTTCGATCGAGGAATTACGCTCATCGATTTGCTCGACCGGAAGCTGATAGCGCCTGCCAATCTCGATGGCAAATTTGCGTGCACGCTGTCGCGAAGCCTGATCGCCTCCATCAAGTGTTTGCGGGTCGCCCACCACTAAAGCCTGAGGCATCCACTCTTTGATCCAGCGACTAAGACTGGCCCAATCCACCTGGTTATCGAAGACATCGAGCACGCCGACCTCGCGTGCGCTCATGGAAATGCAATTACCGACGGCAATTCCGATTCTTCTGGCGCCCACATCGAAACCAAGCACCGTGACGATGTTGCCCACTATGCTCGCCCCGAATAATCGGTGACTTGCGCAAGATTAATACCAAGGGTTTTTGCCGCTGCCTGCCAACGGGCATTGATGGGGGTACGAAATAAAATTGCCTGATCGGCTTCAACGGTTAACCATGCGTTGGCGGCGATTTCCGCCTCCAGTTGCCCGGCCGACCAGCCAGCATAACCCAGCACTACGATGGCATTTTTTGGGCCTTCGCCTTTTGCCATCGCTTCGAGAATATCGCGCGAGGTGCAGACGGCCAATCCGTTGCCAAAACGCAAAGTTGAACTCCACTCGCGAGGATCATCATGCAGGATAAACCCACGATCAGGCTGCACCGGGCCGCCGAGCAACACGGGCATATCCGACATTTCTTGCGCGTCGGTGGATATATGCATTTGTTCGAACACTTCGCCTAGCGTGAAGTCGGACAAGCGATTGATTACCAAGCCCATCGCGCCTTCGTCATTATGCTGACAGAGTATGGTGACGCCTTGGGCAAAATTCGGGTCGTCCATCGCCGGCATGGCAATCAGGAAGTGCGCGGTAAGCGATGAGTCGTAGGACATGGGCGCATTTTAGCCCCCACAGTCGATTTCTACAAAAAAGCCGGGCATTGCCCGGCTTTTCGAATATAGGGTGCGCCTGCGGCGCACCAATTTTATGTGTCCATCGGTGCGCCAAAGGCGCACCCAACGCAACTCACTTAACTTCCGACAATTCCACGCCATCCATGCCTTGCGCCAATGAGCGAGCATCACCGCCCTGCGCCAGTTTGATTTTCAGGCGCACTTCGTTGGTCGAATCGGCGTAACGCAAGGCGTCTTCATAGGAAATTTCGCCGGCCTGATACAGCTCGAACAAAGCCTGATCGAAGGTTCTCATGCCTAGGTTGGTGGACTCCTTCATCACCTCCTTGACCTTGTGGATTTCACCATCACGGATGTAATCCTGTATCAAGGGTGTGCCGAGCAGAATCTCCATCGCCACCTTGCGACCTTTGCCATCCGGCGTTGGAATCAATTGCTGCGCAACGATGCCTTTGAGGTTCATCGACAAGTCCATCAACAGCTGGCTGCGGCGGTCTTCCGGGAAGAAGTTGATCATCCGGTCCAGCGCCTGATTGGCGTTATTCGCATGGAGCGTACAAAGCACCAAGTGACCGGTTTCCGCGAATGCAATTGCGTGATCCATACCTTCGCGGGTACGTACTTCGCCGATCATGATGACGTCGGGAGCCTGGCGCAAAGTATTCTTCAGCGCCGCTTCCCAGCTATCGGTATCGATGCCGACTTCGCGCTGGGTGATGATGCAGCCCTCGTGTTTATGGACGAATTCGATCGGGTCTTCAATCGTGATGATGTGGCCGGACGAATTCATGTTGCGGTAACCGATCATCGCGGCGAGCGAGGTTGATTTACCAGTACCGGTAGCGCCGACGAATAAAATGAGGCCGCGCTTGGTCATCGCCAGTGTCTTGATGACTGCCGGCAGATTTAATTCTTCGATGGTAGGAATGCGGGTTTCGATACGACGCAACACCATGCCGACCTGGTTGCGCTGGTAAAAGCAGCTAACCCGGAACCGACCGACGCCGGATACACCAATGGCGAAGTTGCATTCATGCGTTTTTTCGAACTCTTCACGCTGCGAAGGGCTCATCACATTGAGTACCAAATCGCGGCTCTGTTGGGGTGTCAGCGGGTTCTGCGTGATGGGCGACAGTTTGCCCATCACTTTCATTGAAGGCGGCATGCCCGCGGTAATAAAAAGATCGGACGCCTTTTTATGCGCCATCAGTTTTAGAAACGAGGTGAAATCAATGCTGCTCATGGCGAACTCCGTGAGTGATGAACCGTGCGCCGAAGCGCCCGCTTCTTTCAAGTCTGACTAAGATACCGCAACTCGGGCTGAACGTCTGCCCATCTCGGTAAGCCGGCTTGCCCAGTGTCGATTCGTTCACGTTTAGATGAACTAATCGACACCATGGCGCAAAGTCCGGCACGGATTCGGCGCTTTGGCTCAGTCGAAAATACGCTTGTCTTTCGCGTATTCCTGCGCCTGGTTTTTGGTGATCAGGCCACGTTTGACGAAATCGAGCAGGCCTTGGTCCAAGGTCTGCATGCCGACATTCTGGCCGGTTTGAATCGCCGAGTACATTTGCGCAACCTTGTCTTCACGAATCAAGTTACGGATGGCAGGCACCGCCACCATGATTTCATGCACCGCAACTCGGCCACCGCCGACTTTCTTCAAAAGCGATTGCGAGACCACGGCGCGCAGGGATTCGGACAGCATCGAACGTACCATTGGTTTTTCACCCGCCGGGAACACGTCGATAATCCGGTCCACGGTTTTCGCGGCCGAGCTGGTGTGCAGGGTACCAAATACCAAGTGTCCGGTTTCTGCCGCCGTCAGCGCCAGGCGAATGGTTTCCAGATCGCGTAACTCGCCGACCAGAATATAATCCGGGTCTTCACGCAGTGCCGAACGCAATGCCTCGTTAAAACCGTGGGTATCGCGATGTACTTCGCGTTGGTTCATTAAACATTTTTGCGAGGTATGAACGAATTCAATGGGGTCTTCGACCGTCAGGATATGGCCGAACTCGTTTTTGTTGACATGGTCCACCATCGCCGCGAGCGTGGTCGATTTACCCGAACCGGTCGGGCCGGTCACCAAAATCAAGCCCTGAGGCTGATTGATCAATTCCTGGAATATTTTTGGGCAGGCCAGTTCTTCCAGCGTCAGAATCTGGCTGGGAATGGTTCTAAACACGGCACCCGCGCCACGATTTTGATTGAAGGCGTTAACACGGAAACGTGCCAGACCCGGAATTTCAAAGCTGAAGTCAACCTCGAGAAATTCTTCGTAGTCGCGGCGTTGTTTGTCCGACATGATGTCGTAGACCAGCGAATGCACTTGTTTGTGGTCGAGGGCTGGGATGTTGATGCGCCGGACGTCACCGTCAACCCGGATCATCGGCGGCAACCCTGCAGACAGATGCAAGTCAGAAGCTTTGTTTTTTACCGAAAATGCCAGTAGTTCTGCGATATCCATTGCCGTTCTCCCCAAAAATGCAAAACCAGTTGTATGCACGAGCCATGTTCTAGGGGCAGTATAACCTTCCCATCGAACTCAACAATCCCCCAAAACAATCCTGTTATGAACAACCCTCTACACCAGGCTTTTAACAGTGTCTTGCAGAAGATAGCTAACGCAAATCAAGCCTCCGGACGGCCACAAAAGGCCAGATTGCTGGCGGTTTCAAAAATGCAGCCAGCTTCCGCCGTGCGTGACCTGGCACTGCTTGGTCATCACGCATTTGGTGAAAACTACGTGCAAGAGGCCCTCAATAAACAAAACGAACTGGAAGACCTCGATGTAGAGTGGCACCTGATTGGTCCACTGCAATCGAATAAATGTCCGGAAGCTGCACAACACTTTGACTGGATACACAGCGTGAGCCGGCTCAAGTTGATTGAGCCCCTGAACCGATTTCGCCCGGAGCAACGAGGCCCGCTGAATGTCTTGATTCAGGTCAATATCGACGCCGAAGCCAGCAAATCCGGTTGCGCGCCCGAGGAGGTAGATGCCATCGCCGAGGCAATTACCAAGGCTCCACGTTTGAAATTGCGGGGTTTGATGGCTATTCCCGAACCTGCACCCACTTTGGATGCACGACGCACCAGTTTTAGGCAATTGAACACCTTGTTCGAACAATTAAAAGCCCGCCATCCCGATTGCGACACCCTTTCGATGGGTATGAGCGATGACTTCGAGCTGGCGATACAGGAAGGCTCAACGCTTGTTCGCATTGGCTCGTCTTTGTTCGGCGCACGAAAAACATAGCGCCCAGCTTACGTCGGGACAATAATGATTCCCTCCCTTGAAGATTCTCTCCCATGTCTGATTCGAAAATAACGATTAGTTTTATTGGCGGCGGCAATATGGCACGCAGCCTGATTGGCGGCTTGATACAAAAAGGTTTGCCCGCCGCCAAAATTAAAGTGTCGGAACCGGTCGCGGTGTTGGCAGAAGGCTTGGCGAAAGATTTTTCGGTGGCCACTTTCAGTGATAACCATGAAGCCACCGCTAATTCGAATATCTGGGTGTTTGCGGTCAAACCGCAAGTGATGAAATCGGTTTGCCAGGCATTGGCGCCAGTGGCACAAGCCTGCAGGCCACTCATTATTTCGATTGCTGCCGGCATCACGTCACAACAAATCGATACATGGCTGGGCGGCATGATGCCCGTCGTGCGCATCATGCCCAATACACCCGCCCTGCTTGGCGCCGGTGCCAGCGGATTATTCGCCAACGAGCAAGTCGATGCAGAACAAAAACAACATGCCGAGGACTTGATGCAAGCCACCGGCATTACCGTGTGGATTGAAAACGAAAACCTGATGGATGCCGTCACGGCAGTTTCCGGCAGTGGCCCAGCCTACGTTTTCCTGTTGGCCGAAGCGATGCAAGCGGCTGGCACTGCACAAGGCTTGTCGGCAGAAGCAGCGCGCGCACTGACTAATCAAACCTTACTGGGCGCAGCGCGGATGCTCAGTGAAACCAGCGAACCGGCCGATGTCCTGCGCCAACGCGTGACTTCGCCAGGCGGCACCACGCAAGCGGCGATCGAAAGTTTTGAAGCACAGGGTTTTCGCGACATCGTTAAGGATGCCATTGATGCCGCCACTCAACGCGGACGAGCCCTCTCGGCGGCAAACGATTGATTCATCATTTGTTGACTGGATTGTCGGGATGATGGGGAAAAAGGAGTTTTATCAATGCGAACAATCAGATTGGTTTTTATATCGTCCCTGCTGTTTCTGGCCTCGTCTTTCGCGCATGCCCAATTTCTTAAAGTCGGCAATATCCGTGTCTATGCCAATGCCATGCCCAGCTCGCAGTTAAATGCAGAAATGGCACGCCAATACGGCATTACCCGATCGGCCTCCCGCGCGCTGTTGCACGTAGTTGTCCGCGAAGGGGCGCCGGGTAAAGATAAAACCCTGCCTGCCAAGATTACGGCAGTGGCGATTCGTAAAAGCGGCGAGCGCAGCAATATCAATATGCAACTCACCCGAGAAGGCCAGGACATCTACTATCTTGGCGAGCTGACTATTTCAAAAAACGAAGCTGTCAATTTTGAAATCATTACCCTTATTGAAAAACAAAAACCCATGCGCATGACTTTTTTACAGGAGTTTTTCAGCCAGTGAGTTTGCTCATGGTCCGCCACGGCCAGGCCAGTTTCGGCAAGGCCAATTACGATGAACTGTCCGAACGCGGGCATATGCAGGCCTATCAGCTGGGGCTCTGGCTGGCAGATCATCAACATGTGTTTTCACATGTTCGCATCGGAGGCATGCATCGCCACGGGCAAACATTGGAAGGCATTGCGAAAGCCTATCGAGAACGCGGGTTGGCTCTGCCCTCGCATGAAGTCGATGACGACCTTAATGAATTTGATCACGGCAGTGTTTTTACCGCTTACATGCAACAAAATGCCGGCCACGCCATCGTGAAAGCCGCCGCCACCGGCGAAACCCGTGCGACCGGTGCAATGGTGCATGCGGCTTTGCTGGCCTGGGTCGACGACCGTCTTGGCGATTTGCCTGAAACCTGGGGCAGCTTCGGCATACGGGCGCGCCTAGCAGCCGAACGTTTACACGACATCGAAAGCGATGAAACCCTGGTCATCAGCTCGGGCGGTTTGATCTCGCGTATCGCACAAGCTGCGCTGGACATTCCGGACCATCGCGCGGTGGACCTGAATATTTCACTACGAAATTCGGCCCTCAGCGAGTTCCATGCCCGCGACCGGCAATGGCGGCTGGGCATGTGGAATGCGCTCCCCCACCTTCATAATGCAAAAGATATGTGGACGTATTTCTGATGTTTATTACGGCTTTTGTGGGAGCAGCTTTAGCAGCAATGTAAGTTCAAACCGCTTCGAATGGCAAACATTTAATCGCTGCTAAAGCAGCTCCCACAAAGCATCCAGAATCATCCGTCCCATTTGAATTATGCTGCACACAAGCACCGCATTCTAAAATCAGGAATAGCCATGAACTCACTTTTCAATTTCTCGCCACGCGCACTCGAACTGCAACAGCAACTGGCAGACTTCATGGCGTTGCACGTTTACCCGGCAGAAAAAGCGGTGGCCGAATGGGACCGCGATCCGGCAAAACGCTGGACTTCGGCACCGATCATTGATGCCTTGAAAAGCGAAGCCAAAAAAGCCGGTCTGTGGAATTTATTCCTGCCAGACAAAACCCACGGCGCCGGATTATCGAATCTTGATTACGCACCGCTGGCCGAACAAATGGGCCGCGTACTTTGGGCGTCGGAAGTGTTCAACTGCAACGCGCCCGACACCGGCAATATGGAGTTGCTGGCGCACTTCGCCAGTGCAGAGCAAAAGGCGGCTTGGCTGACCCCATTATTGAATGGCGATATTCGCTCTGCGTTTGCGATGACCGAGCCCGGCGTGGCTTCATCGGACGCCACCAATATCGCACTGCGCATCCACGCCGATGGCGGTGACTATGTTTTGAATGGCCGTAAATGGTGGATTACCGGCGCCGGCGATCCGCGCTGCAAAATTCTGATCGTCATGGGTGTCAGCAATCCCGAATCCGACAAGCACTCGCAGCATTCCATGATTCTGGTGCCGATGGACACACCCGGGTTGCAAATCATGCATGCTCTTGAAGCTTTCGGTTTCGACGACGCCCCCAGCGGCCATGTCGAATTGAATTTCACCAATGTGCGCGTGCCGAAGGAAAATCTGATCCAGACCGAAGGCAGTGGCTTTGCCTTGGCGCAGGCGCGTCTGGGCCCTGGTCGAATCCATCACTGCATGCGACTGATTGGCCTCGCACAGCGCGCGCTGGAAATGATGGTTCACCGTGCACAAACACGCGTGGCTTTCGGTAAGCCACTGGGTGCGCAAGGCATGGCGCAGGAAGCCATTGCCTTGTCGCGCTGCGAAATCGAACAAGCCCGCTTGCTGACATTGAATGCTGCCGCGGCGCTCGATCAAGGCAGCAATAAAACCGCGAAAGACGACATCGGCATGATCAAGATCATCGCGCCGCGCATGGCCTGCAACGTGATCGACCGCGCGATTCAAATGCACGGCGCCGGCGGACTTCAGGACCCCTTCCTTGCCCATGCATACGTTGGAGCGCGCTGTTTGCGTCTTGCCGACGGCCCTGATGAAGTACACATCGCCGCACTGGCAAGATCCATGTTGAAATCATAAGTGCGGCCCTGGCGGGGACGATCCATTCAATAATTCAAGGCGCTGAAAAAAATGACCACCACCCTCGATCTCGACGACGAAATACTCGCCATCTACCTCAAGAAACATCTTGACGGTTTTTGCGGTCCGCTGACTTCGAAAAAATTCAAGGGTGGCCAGAGCAATCCCACCTATCTGCTCGAAGCCAAAAGCGGCAACTACGTGTTGCGTCGCAAGCCGCCCGGACATTTGCTGGCATCGGCGCATGCCGTAGATCGCGAATTCCGCGTGCTAAACGCCTTGCACGGCGGCAAAGTGCCGGTCGCAACGCCCTACCATCTGTGCAAGGACGACAGCATCATCGGCTCGATGTTCTACGTGATGGAATACATCGATGGCGAAATTTTCTGGGATCCGTCGTTTCCGGATTTCACGCCGGTGCAACGCGGCGAATACTACGACGCCATCCTGAAAACAATGGCGGCGCTGCACTCGGTCGACATCGCAGCGGCCGGATTGTCCGATTACGGAAAACCCGGCAATTATTTTGCACGGCAAATCTCCCGCTGGTCGGAACAATACCGCGCCGCCGAAACCGACGACATCGACGCGATGAACAGCCTGATCGAAATGCTGCCGCTGCGCTGCCCCGACGACGACGGCAGCGTTGCGCTGGTGCACGGCGATTTCCGGATCGACAACCTGATGTTCACGACAGGCAAACCGCAAATCAGCGCGATCGTCGACTGGGAATTATCGACGCTCGGCCATCCGCTCGCCGATCTGGGTTATTTCTGCATGGCATTGCGGTTGCCGCGTAATCCGGCACTTCCGGGATTGGCGGGGTTGAACCGCAAGGAACTCGGCATTCCCAGCGAAGAAAAAATATTGAAGCGTTATGCCGAACTGACCAAACGTGAAATTCCGGAAGACTGGTCGTTCGTGTTGGCGTTCTGTTTTTTCCGGCTCGCCGCGATCGCACAAGGCGTCGCCAAACGCGCTCAACAAGGCAACGCTTCCAGCGAGCAAGCGATTCAAGCCGGACAAATGACCGCATTGCTCGCACAGATGGGCTTGAAGGTGCTCGATTAATTTTGCAGGACGGCCTTCTAGTCTCGATGCTCAGCCCAGCGCTGGATATGCGCCGCCATTTCCCTTACGCCATCGGTCAATGCCGCCGGCCCAGGCTGCAAAATAATCGGTGATTTTATTTCGAATAGCTGATTGTTTTTTACCGCATTGATCGATGCCCAACCTTCGCGCTGAACCACTT
The DNA here is from genome assembly GCA_043789195.1 of Arenimonas sp. Taxonomy (GTDB): domain Bacteria; phylum Pseudomonadota; class Gammaproteobacteria; order Xanthomonadales; family Xanthomonadaceae; genus Arenimonas. Next base: position 52,824 of record JAYWIC010000038.1, read on the forward strand.
TTTCCGGAAGAAATTTCTTGCCGCACCAAGAGCCGAAAATAATATCGGGGTTGCGCGCGATCACTTCATCGCCATTGGCCATGATGCGGTCTTTGGCCAGGCTTTTTTCGGCGCGCTCGGGAAGAATATCGTCGCCACCGGCAATCCGGATAAGCTCACAAACCCACTGAATGCCGCTGATAAGCGGCACATCCCATTCTTCAAAATACACTTTCGGGCGCTGCTTCAACACGCTGGCTTGCTGCTGAATTTGCACCAGATTTTTTTCCAGCTCATCGGCATAGGCATTGGCTTTTTCGGCCACGCCGACTAGCGCTCCCAAGCGCCTGACGTAATCGAAAATGCCTGCCACGCTGCGATGATTGCTGATCCAGACTTCAACGCCATGCTTGATTAAAGCGGCCGCTATTTCGGATTGAATGTCGGAAAAGCCGACTACGAAATCCGGTTTCAATTTCAAAATTTCGTCAATTTTTGCCGAGGTGAACGCACTGACTTTCGGTTTTTCCTTGCGTGCCTTTGCGGGGCGAACGGTAAACCCGGAGATACCGACAATGCGATCCTGCTCGCCGAGTGCGTAAAGCACTTCGGTCGGTTCTTCAGTCAGACACACGATGCGTCGCGGGCCAATGGTTTTCATGCAAAAAACTCCCTTCTCCCTTCGGGAGAGGGGTTGGGGGAGAGGGTACGAATAGGCAGGACAACAATAGATTCGGAGTACGCATACCCTCTCCTGTCGCTATGCGACATCCTCTCAGCTCTGCACTCCCTGCGGTCGCCGGAGGAGAAGAAATTAGGAGCCTTCAAGGAAACAACATCCGCTTATTCCACTCGCCATTCACGCGCTCGTAGCATTGGCGTTCATGCAGACGGAACTCGGCGCCGTACCAGAACTCGATCATTTCCGGCACGACACGAAAACCCGACCAATGCGGAGGTCTTGGCACGTCAATGCCCTCGAATTTTTTCTCGTAGAAGGCAATTTGTTTATCGAAAGTTTCTCGGGAGTCCAGTGTCGCCGATTGTTTTGAAGCCCAGGCTCCGATCTGGCTCTCGCGTGGACGCGAGGCAAAATAGGTATCGGCTTCTTCGCCCGTGACCGGCTCGACGGTACCTTCGATTCTTGCCTGGATACCATTATCCAGTTGCTTCCAATGAAACAGCAGGCCTGCCTGTGGATTACTAGCGAGCTGGCGACCCTTGTGACTTTCGAAATTGGTATAGAAAACAAAACCGCGGGCGTCGAAGGCTTTCAGTAAAACCGTGCGTGCGGAAGGTCGGCCGCTTTTGCCCAGCGTCGCCAACGTCATTGCTGTCGGCTCGCGGTCGCCGCTTTGTTTGGCACGTTCCAGCAATTGTGCAAAAGTGTCGAGCACTTCTTGGTATAAGTTCTGCATGATTCATTCCTGCCTTGAATAAAGATCGTGATGCCAAACGCTGTTCACCCAAAGCAAAATATCTTCGCGCCCGAGTTTGTAGCGGACATTTTACAGCACGCGCTCGGTAGCGCGGGCAAACCCGGTGTTTATGGCATTGTGGGCCTGCAGGGTTCGGGGAAATCGACATTGGCTGCACAGATGAAATCCCTCGGGCAGGCGAATGGTCTGAATATCGCCGTGTTGTCGATAGATGATTTCTACTTCGGCAGGCGTGAACGCAATGCATTGGCACGGAATATCCATCCATTGCTGGCAACCCGTGGCCCACCCGGTACCCATGACGTGTCGCTGGCTTGCGAGGTACTCGACAAGCTCAAGCGTGGAAAACCCGTGCGACTTCCACGCTTCGACAAAATCAGCGATACACGATTGCCGAGCTCGCGCTGGAGAGAGGTAGACACCTGCGTCGATCTGGTGATTTTCGAAGGCTGGTTTCTGTATGCCACACCGGAGGCGGAATCCAGTCTAACCAAACCCATCAACAGGTTGGAACGCGATGACGACGCCGACAGAATCTGGCGGCAGTACTGCAACGATGCCTTGGGCAATTATGCAAGGCTTTGGCAGCGAATCGATCGCAGTCTCTTTCTGCAGGGGCCGGGCTTTGAACAAGTGAAACAATGGCGCTGGCAGCAGGAAAAATCTCTGCAAGCGGCAAACCCGAAGCGTCAAGTGATGTCGAAAAAAGAGGTTGGAAATTTTATTCTGCTATTTGAACGCACCAGCCGCAATGTCTTTCCAAAACTGCCTAAGTGGGTAGATCGTGTCGTGCGGCTGGATAAAAACCGGATTCCGCAACCGTAGGGGCGATTCATGAATCGCCCCTACGCAGTTCATGCAATATGAAAAATTATTCCTTGCCGACGATGAACGTGACTTTCATGTCCACACGCCATTCGGTGATGTGGCCGTCGTTATCGGTGACGACCTTGATGTCGTTTACCCAGGCGCCCTTGATGTTTTTGACGCTTCTCGACACTTTCTTCAATCCGCCTTGCACGGCATCTTCGATACCCTTGTCCGAGGATGCAGAAATTTCAATGACTTTCGCGACAGTATTACCCATGTGCAATTCTCCATTGTTGGCCTAAACCGGCCCAGAGACTATACGCCAGAGGCCTTAACTAGGTCTCGATATCCATCGCGATAATCCGGATATTTTGGCTGCCAGCCACCCGACCGCAACAGGTGATTGCTAACACGTCGACCGCTGGCCTGAACATCGCTCTGCGGAGTCATTGCCGTTCCCGGCATGCGTAGCCAGGCCAATACTTCAGACTCCAGTGCCGGCTTGTCATCATTCACGCAGTAAATTTTTTCCGGATTTGACAGGCCCAGCACATGGACAATTGCTGCAACGCCGTCTTCCACATGAATGCGATTGGTCCAGTGCGCGCGGCCAGTCTCGCCGGTCTGCGCACGACGCAACATCCAGTGCCTGCCCGGGCCGTAAATACCGGTCAATCTTAATGCGATGCCTTGTTCGTGTTGTTCGCATAAAGCTTCGGCTTCACGCAGCACTTTGCCGTTGAATGATTCGGCCAGTGCTGTGCTTTGTTCATCAATCCATTCACCGGTATCTTGCGCATACACGGCTGTCGAGCTGACAAAGACCACGCGCTTGAAACAACACCGCGCCAAAAGGCGCTGCAAGCCATCGACATACAATCGGCGATAGGCTGCTTCGGTTCTCTCATCGGGCGCGACGCAAAATACCAAATTGTCGGACGCTTGTGGCAGTTTTGTTAAACCCTCGCCAGTCGTTAAATCCACCGCCACGGAGCGAATGCCCTTTGGCATTTCGCGAACAGACCGGCTGACACTCATAACCTCATGCGTTGCATCGCACAACGCAGCGGCGACTCGCCCACCCAGATCACCGGCACCGGCAATTATTGTGCTGCTTGGCATTTATCACTCACGGCATAGTCCTTCAATTGCCGGCGATGTTAGCATTAGGCCCATGAATCCGGCGTCTAACATCATTCTTATCGGCCCGATGGGGGCCGGAAAAACCTCGATTGGCAGACGCCTCGCGGGGTTGATGGGCCTGCATTTCGTCGATGCCGATCATCGTCTGGAAGAAATCACCGGTGTCGCCGTGCCGCTTATTTTTGAATGCGAAGGCGAAGCGGGTTTTCGTCAACGCGAATCGCAATTGATAGCCGAGCTTTGCCAAGGCAAAAGCCAGCTTATCGCGACTGGCGGTGGCGCCGTGCTATCGGCGGAAAATCGCCGGCAACTTCAGGAAAACGGTTTCGTGGTTTACCTGCAGGTGACCGTTGAGCAACAGCTCGACCGGCTCTCGCGTGATCGTAGTCGACCCTTGCTGGCCGGTGGCGACAAACGCGAAAAATTATTGCAGCTCGCGCAAGTGCGACATCCGCTTTACCTCGACATCGCCGATCTCGTATTTCAATCCAAAGACAATTCCGTCATGAATGCTGTGACTGGCTTGCAACAACAATTACTACAACACTGGCAACGCGCCGAGGCAGCCTGATGCGACAAATAAGCGTGCAACTGGCCAAGCGCAGTTATCCGATTCGAATTGGCAATGATGTGCTCAGCGATACCGCGGCATTGGCCAGTCTGGTGATGGGCAAGCAGGCGTTGATTGTTACCGATGAAAATATCGCGCCGCTGTATTTGCCGACCATTCAGGCCGCGCTTCAAAACAAGACCGTTCACACCTTGATATTGCCACCGGGCGAACAAGAAAAAAACCTCACTCGCTTCACCGAGGTCATGCATGTCTTGGCGGAAATGAAAGCCAGCCGTGACGTCACCCTCATCGCGCTTGGCGGCGGAGTCGTCGGTGATTTGACCGGCTTTGCCGCCGCCTGCTGGATGCGTGGCGTGCGCTTCGTACAAATTCCCACCACCTTGCTTGCGATGGTCGATTCATCGGTCGGCGGAAAGACGGCGGTTGATTTGGCAAGCGGTAAAAATCTGGTCGGCGCTTTCCATCAGCCGGTCGCTGTACTGGCCGATTTGCGAACACTGAAAACACTGCCTGAGCGAGAACTAAAAGCCGGCTTGGCCGAAGTCGTTAAATACGGTGCGGCTTTCGATGTCGGTTTTTTTTCCTGGCTCGAAAAACACATCGAAGAATTATTGGCACTCGATGAAACTGCATTGACCGAAGCGATCTCGCGTAGCTGCCGACAAAAAGCCGGCGTGGTGTCACGTGACGAAACCGAACAAGGCGAGCGCATGCTGCTCAATCTGGGCCACACCTTTGGCCATGCTATCGAAACCGCACAGGGTTATGGCGGCTATCTGCATGGTGAAGCCGTTGCTATCGGCATGTGCCTTGCCGCGAAGTTATCGGCGCAAATGAAACGCGCCCCCGCTGCCGATGTCGAGCGCCTGATCAACTTACTGAAACGCGCTGGTTTACCCACCGAATTACCGGCCGAACTCGATAGTGAAGCTCTGCTGCAACACATGAAACTCGACAAAAAGGCCCTGTCCGGCGCGCTGCGCCTGATTCTCTGGCGCGGGCTGGGCCGTGCCGATGTCGCTGCCGATGTGCCGGAAACCGCGATTTTGCGTGTACTTAGCGGTTAAAATAGCGGCATGCGCTTATTTCTCCAGCAAAAACCCACCGCCGGTGAATCACCCAAATTTGTCCAATTGATTCTGGAGCAGGATTTATTGGGCGGCTGGTGTCTGGTGAAAGAAAGCGGACAAACCGGCGGCCGTAGCCAATTAAAGCGCGAACAATTCCTGCAACAGGAATTGGCCATTAGCGCTTTCGAAAAAGCGCGCGATGCACAGGTTAAGCGTGGTTTCCAGATTATGTTTGTGCAAGGTGCGGATGCGCCTTGATACTCATTTAGAGAATAATATGACTTTGAAAAATGATCGATTCCTGCGCGCCTTACGCCGCGAACCCGTAGACGCAACGCCGGTATGGCTAATGCGACAGGCCGGTCGTTACTTGCCCGAGTATTTGGCAACGCGAAAGCAAGCTGGCAGTTTTATGGGGCTGGCCACCAATCCGGAACTGGCTTGCGAAGTCACCTTGCAGCCTTTGCGTCGTTACGATCTTGATGCCGCGATTTTGTTTTCGGATATTTTGACTATTCCCGACGCCATGGGTTTGGGCTTGAGTTTTGCCGAAGGCGAAGGTCCGCGCTTCGCCAATCCAGTCCGCACGCATGCCGACATCGAAAAACTGTTCGTGCCCGACATGAGCAAGGAACTGCGCTACGTGATGGATGCCGTCAGTTTGATCCGCAAGGAATTAAACAACAGCGTGCCGTTGATCGGGTTTTCCGGCAGCCCATGGACACTGGCTTGCTACATGATTGAAGGTGGCGGCAGCGATAATTATTCGAAGATCAAAGCAATGGCGCTCAATGATGCGCCCGCTCTGCATCGCTTGCTTAACATCGTGACCGATGCCGTCATCGCCTACCTTAGCGCACAGCGCTCAGCCGGTGCCCAGGCGTTGCAAGTATTCGACACGTGGGGCGGCGTATTGTCGCCACACATGTACCGTGAATTTTCACTGCGCTATCTGCAACGCATCGCCACCGAATTGCCACGTGGCGAAGGTGATGATAGAACGCCGCTGATTTTGTTCGGCAAAGGCAATGCGCCCTATCTCGAGGAACTGGCCGACACCGGTGCCGAAGGCATTGGTGTGGATTGGCTGGTCTCGCTGGAAGAAGCCCGTCGTCGCACGCAAGGAAAAGTCGCTCTGCAGGGCAATCTTGATCCGGTCACTTTATATGCCGACCCGGAAGGCATTCGCCGCGAAGTGAAGCGCACACTCGACAGTTACGGCAAAGGTCCCGGCCATATCTTCAATCTCGGCCATGGCATGTCGCCGGACATGAATCCCGATCACGTCAAAGTGTTGGTCGATGCCGTGCATGAGTTTTCACAGGTTTGATTTGCTGCGATGATTTTGCGGGAGCTGCTTTAGCAGCGATAAATTGCTAAGCAATACTTAGCTGTGTGACATTTTAATCGCTGCTAAAGCAGCTCCCGCAAATGCTAAAGGTAGGAGGATTACCTCACATCCAGCATTGGTGGCAGCGGGCAATGCAGAGATGCACACACCGTGCGTAATAACTCTGCTTCCGCCACATTGATCTGATTATCGTGACTGATGGCGCTGACCAATCCTTCGAGCAGTAATTCCTTGCTCATCGGCTCCAGACTATCCAATGCCGGCCAGACGCTTTCGAGTGCTTCGACAAAAGAGCGGGTGACTTGATAAGGAATATTTTCGCGTGGCAACACGCGCTCGATGCCGGCAAGATACGCACGTTGCGCGTCGGCAGGATTGGAGTGGCCCACCTGGGCGAGCACGGCCATTAACGTGCTTGCCTGTGCAGTAACATCCTTCAAACGTTTATTGCCGATCCGCCAGGCTTTGCTCGGATCGAGCAAATCGCGCACCTGGGTGCCGAGCAAATGACCGAGGCAATATTCATACAAATCGATTTGGCCATCGGCATGCACCAGCGCATACACCGATTCCATGAAACGAACCAGTTCGGGCCGCGGGCGTTGGCGCAAGGTCGGGAAACATAATGACGCGAGCGGCAAGCGGTGCATCGGATTGAGCTGACTCACCTGAGCGTAGAAATCTTTCACTACCGAAGGCAGGGAATCGCCGTGGCGCGCACGTAATTCGAAGGCTTGCTTTGCCTGCACTTTCTCATCCGATGAATACAGTAAGGCACACATCAAGGGAATGACCCCATGGTGGCTACGTGCAGCATCTTGCAACAGTTCCGGAATACTGCCGGCAATATCATGGGCCCGTTGGTAGTCGTCTGATTTCGGCGAACCCACTTGCTGGATGATCGAGGGTGGCGTCACCGTCATTTTGCTTTGAGCCGATGGAATGCTGCCGCCATTCTCGGCAAATCCCAACAAGCGATCTTCTTCCAATCCCACTGGCGGCTTCAGGCTCCAGCGTGCGCTGAGCTCTTTCATTTCCGAAGGCCGGAAGCTCGGATCCAGCGCCTTAATGCGATCGGCGAGCGGCGGATGCGTCGCCATCATGCTCGAAAGCGCAACGCCGGATCCGAACAGCATGTGACTGACTTCCTCGGCATCGGCATTGGCGATTTTGGAGCCCTCATGCAATCCGCCGATTTTTTTCAATGCACCGGCGATGCCTTTGGTTTGCCGGGTGAATTGCACGGCGCTGGCATCGGCCAAATATTCGCGCTGACGGCTGACGCCGGCCTTGATCATGCGACCGAAAAACAAACCGATATAGCCGATGACCATCAGACCGAGCGCCACACCGATAATCGGAGCGGCGTCTTTGCTGCGGAAACGACCGTGTTCGAGAATTTTCTGGCCGATCAATGCCATCACCATGATGCCGAACAGCAAGCCCATCAGTTTGATGTTTAAGCGCATATCGCCATTGAGGATATGACTGAACTCATGCGCGATCACCCCCTGCAGCTCGTCGCGATTCAGCGTGTTCAAGGCACCACGGGTTACCGCCACCGCCGCATCGCTCGGCGAATAACCGGCAGCGAAGGCATTGATACCGGCCTCGTCGTTCAACACAAAAATTTGCGGCACCGGCACGCCGGAAGCAATGGCAATTTCCTCGACCACATTACGCAGTCGCCGTAGGTGATAGTCCGTCGTATTTTCCGGCACCGGCGTTGCGCCCAATTGATGCGCCACCGCCGCACCACCGGTTCTTAAAGACGACATACGGAACAAGGTGGCGCAACCAATGACCGCGAGCACCGCCAGCGTACTCATTACGAGTATCGGAAACGGGTTGACCCCTTCGGTAAAGCCGCCCAATGCCAGCAACAAAACAAGGTCGACCGCCAGCACAACACCGAACACCGCCATCGCAAATAGCAGCACAAGACGTTTGGACTGCGTTCTGACGGCAGTTTGTCGTTCAAAAAAATTCATGGCTGGTACCGGACACTATCGGGTTCAAGGCAGAACGCCAGTTTTCACTGGCGCTCGCGTTAGTCATCAGAACGAGACTTTCGGCGCTTCGCGTTTGGCCGGCTCGGTAATTTCCAGCAGCGCCGCGGCAACAAAGTTGAACATGCCGGCAACGATGTTGGAGGGGAATACTTCGCGCTTGTTGTTGTAGCCCATCACCGAATCGTTGTAAGCCTGGCGTGCAAAGGCGACGCGGTTTTCGGTGGATGTCAGCTCTTCCGACAACTGCATCATGTTCTGATTCGCTTTCAGGTCGGGATAGGCTTCGCTGACCACCATCAATCGACTTAATGCACCGGTCAGGCCCTGATCGGCATTCGCCAGTTGCGCCATGGCATTCGCATCACCCGGATTGGCGCTCGCCGCCTTCAAGCCGCTGACCGCTGCCGCGCGTGCCTGGATAACCGCTTCCAAAGTTTCACGTTCGTGCGCCATATAACCCTTGGCGGTTTCCACCAAATTGGGAATCAGGTCGTAACGGCGGTTCAATTGCACGTCGATTTGGGCGAAAGCATTTTTATAGCCGTTACGAGAGGTAACAAGGCCGTTGTAGATCCCGACCAACATAAAACCAAGCACCACGACGCCGACCAACAATACGATTGCAAAAATACCCATAAATCTCTCCCGCCCATTAAAGTGTCTATGTGAATTGTATATGCCGAATGTTCAGGTGAAATCCTGCCATGAGGGGTAAAATACCCCATTGCCTCCCCATACGCACGTTTGCGAACCATGAAAGTAATGAAAGCCAGTCTACTTGTTTCGCTTTTCGGCCTCGCCGTGCTTGCGCCGGGACAAACTCGCTTGGCCGATACGCAAACGGTCAACCCGATAAAATTTTCAGCGAAAAAACCCGGCTCGCTTTCAGACCAAACCGTCAATGCGAGAAGCATCGAAGTGCTGGCGCAACGTTTGGTTTTTGAAAAAAATCTTCCCGGACTCGCTGTTGCGATAGTGCAGGATGGCCAGGTGCTATCGGCAAAAGGTTACGGCGTTACCGATAGCCAGAACGGCAGCGCCGTCATGCCCTACACCGTGTTTCGGCTGGCATCCCTGTCGAAAGGATTCGCTGGTACGTTGAGCGGACAATTGGTGGAAGAAGGTGCGATGAGTTGGGATTCGCCCATCATCAACCAGCTTCCCGCGTTCAAATTGGCCGACTATACCGGCGGCTCGAAAGTCAGCGTGCGCGATGTCTTGAGCCATCGCGTCGGCCTGCGTGATCATTCGTTTGATAGTGCACTGGCCGGCGACCAACCTTATGCATTGATTGCGGAACGCCTGTCGGATGCACCGATGACGTGCTCGCCGGGTGACTGTTACGGTTACCAGAACATCGCCTTCAGCCTGATCAGTGATTTGACCTTTGCCGCCACCGGCGATTTTTATCCGCAACAAGTGGAAAAAAGAATTTTCACGCCACTGGGCATGGGCAATGCCAGTTTCGGATTGGACGGCTTGATGGGCAGTGCTTCCTGGGCAAAACCGCATGTTCGGGCGAAAGCTGGATGGCAATCGGTCGTGCCGAATGAAAACTATTACAAAATTCCGCCGGCCGCCGGCGTGAATGCCAGCATCCAGGATATGGCCCAGTGGTTACGCGCCCAAACCGGACATCGGCCCGACGTACTGTCAAAAGAAGTACTCAGCCAGATACATGCCAAGCAAGTGGCCACGCCGGGGGAAATTCGTTCCAGTGGCTGGCGTAGCGAGCGACTCAATGAAGCCTATTACGGCCTCGGTTGGCGAGTGATGAATTACAGCGGACGCACCATGATTTTTCATGGCGGCGCAGTGCGTGGTTTTCGTGGGCTGATTGCCTTTCTGCCAGACCAGGATGTGGGCATTGTCATCCTGTGGAACTCGGAATCGGCGGTTCCTTCCAGCCTGATGCCGACCTTCTTCGATGCCGCATTGGGCTTGCCTTCACGTAACTGGCTTGGCTTGGAAGAACTCGGGCCGGTAATAGACGAGTCTGGCGCCGAATAATATTTTGTGTGTGTGGGAGCTGTTTCACCAGCGATTGATGGTTCAGCGTTGCGTAATCTGTGAAGTCTGATCGCTGGTAAACCAGCTCCCACAGTCTCTACCCAATAAAAAAGCGCCTTTCGGCGCTTTTTTGTATCTGCAGGCAATCCCGGAAATTCTCTCTCCCCGACTGGGCAACACAGGGAGAGAGTCAGGATTGTTACTTGCGAATTTACATCGCAGGTGCAGCAGGTGCAGCTGGAGCAGCAGCCTTTTTCTTGGCTGGCTTCTTGGCAGCTTTCTTCTTGGCAGCTGGTTTTTTAGCTGCTGGTTTTTTAGCTACTTTTTTGGCGGCTTTTTTGGCAGCTGGTTTTTTAGCTACTTTTTTGGCGGCTTTTTTGGCAGCTGGTTTTTTAGCTACTTT
>JAYWIC010000039.1:0-15789 GCA_043789195.1 Arenimonas sp.
CGGATGAAATTGGCGCCGCCTCGGTGCCCTATTTGCGTTTGATTGGCCATCTGAGCTATGCCTGGATGTGGGCACGCATGGCGGCGATTGCCATTGAAAAGAAAGGCGACAACCATGACTTTTACCACGCGAAACTAGCGACCGCCCGGTTCTATTATGCCAAGCTGTTACCAGAAACCCTTGCCTTGGTCGCCGTTATAAAAAGTGGCGCCGCCCCCATTATGGATATGGAGGCCGCAACCTTTTAGAACTGCTGCGCATCAAAGCTTCACCGACGACGAAAAAGTACCCCTAATGAAATCTTATATCTTTGCGCTGACATGTTTTGGCGCACTCGTTTTTGGCCAAAACGTTTCTGCAGACCCTGGCACCCTTATCGAAGTGCCCACGCTCTCAGGTGAGGTAGTGATTGACGGTATTCCCGATGAAGGTTTCTGGCTTAAAGCCCGTACCGTAGAACTGGATATCGAAACGCAGCCCGCCGACAATGCGGCGGCTTCAGTAAAAACTACGGCCTATATTGCCGACAATGGACGTGAAGTGTTGTTGGCTTTCCGGGCCGAAGATCCCGATCCCAGCAAAATACGGGCATTTCTGCGTGATCGAGATAGTTTGTGGAATGACGATTTTATTGGTTTTACCATTGATACTTTCAATGACCAGCGTCGAGCCTTTGAATTTTATGTCAATCCGCTAGGTGCCCAAGCGGACCTCATTCTGGACGGCGCATCGGGCAATGAGGATGATTCATGGGACGGCCTGTGGGACAGCGCCGCAAAAATAACTGCGACGGGATACACGGTTGAAATGCGTATTCCCTACTCGACCTTGCGCTTCCAGAAAACCAATGGGGTTGCCCAGCTGTGGGGCGTCGATTTTCTGCGTTTTCGCCCGCGAGATAATCGCTATCGTATTTCCAACAACAAATTAATCCGTGGCGACAATTGTTACCTCTGCCGCCTCAGCAAGCTGCAAGGCTTTGCCAATGCCAATCCGGGACGCGATCTGGAAGTCACCCCGACTTTTACCGCAGCTTATGCACAAGAGCGAAACTCACCCAATGCTCCATGGCAAAGCGATGGTGGCCAATATGAACTGGGCGTTGACGTCAAATGGGGGGTCGGTTCGAACCTCACTTTGAACGGCACCATCAATCCGGATTTTTCGCAAGTCGAAAGTGATCAGGCGCAGCTGGATTTGAACACGACATTTGCCTTGTTCTTTCCGGAGAAACGACCCTTCTTTCTAGAGGGTGCCGACTATTTCAGCACGCCATTCAACGTGGTTTACACACGATCTGTCCAAGACCCTGACTATGGTGTTCGCGCCACCGGTCGCAACGGAAAACACACTTACGGTTTTTTTGCCGCTCAAGATTCAGTCACCCAAGTTTTGTTACCCACTGCGCTCGGTTCAGGGTTTAGCCCTCGTTTGGAACAAGACTCCCTGGCCGCTGCAGGTCGTTATCGCTTCGACATCAATAGTAAAACCAGCATTGGCCTGATATCCACGCTGCGCAGCGGGGAGAATTACTCCAACACGGTAGTCGGAATTGATGGCCGCTGGCAAACCCAAGGACATACCATTACAGCTCAATGGTTGACTTCGGATTCGGAGAACCCAGCCGCATTTAATCCCGAACCCCCCGCACCGCCATTGCCACCAACACAACAAGGAAATGCATACTCTGCAGGTTATGAATTCAGCAACCGTAACTGGGGTGCCTATGTATCGCACACAAGTTATGACGAGGGCTTCCGTGCAGATCTCGGCTTTATCAACAAAGTCGATAACGACCAATCGGTTATTGGTGGTTCGCGAACCTGGCACGGCGAAGATGGCGCGAAAATTACCCGCATGCAGTTGCGTGGCGATTGGGACATTACCCACCGCAGCGATGGCCAATTACTGGAACGTGAAGTCGAAGCCTATTTCTCGTTGAATGGCCCGCTGCAGAGTTTTATTCGAGCTGGCGCGCTAAAGCGTGATCGCTTTTGGGCCGGGCAATTATTCGATGAATCCTGGTGGTCGATGTATGGCGAAATTACCCCTACCTCACGCCTTAGTTTTTCCTTATTCCTGCTCAATGGTGAACAAATAGACTACCGAAATGCAAAGCTGGCCGACATCACGCAAATAGATCCTTCGATTACTCTTAACATCGGCAAGGGCATCAATTTTCGGCTCAATCACACTTATCAAAAATTATCCCGCGATGGCGGCGATGTCTTTGTCGCAAATCTGAGTGATGCCCGGCTTTCCTGGCAATTTAATCATCGCCAGCGTCTAAGACTGTCATTGCAATATGGCAATACCATTCGCGACAGATTTCTTTACAATTTTCCGGATGACTACAATGATGAAGTTCAGGATCTAAGCGCTCAATTATTGTATTCCTACAAGATAAACCCACGCACCGCGTTTTATGCCGGTTACTCGGAAGGGCAATTTTCAAACGATGATTTCCCTGAGCTGTTTGCTACCAGCCGAGCTTTATTCATGAAATTAAGTTACGCCTGGCAACCGGATTGATTCATAGGGTGCGCGTGACGCGCACCGAAAATGCGAGGCAGTTAAATACTAGGTGCGCCACAGGCGCACCCTACAACCACAATTTCTTCCAGCCCTCCGCACCGAGGTTTTTTAGCGTTTCGATGTTTTTCTCGTAAATCTTTCCTGCATCCGGAAATGCCGCGACTGCTTTTTCCACACTGCTTTCCCGCAACAAATGCAGGCAGGGATAAGGCGCGCGGTTGCTGTAGTTCTCGACGTCTTCATAACGGGTTTCGGCAAACTGGTAATCCGGGTGGAAACTGGCTACCTGAATTTCGCCATCAAGCGACAGTTCTGACACGGCAGCATCCGCCACTTCGAGAAAATCGTTGTAGTCCAAAAAATCGGTCAGAACATAAGGATGAATCAGCAGCGTCGTTTCAAGCTTTTCGGCATCGGCATCGTAAAGTAGTTGCAATTCATCCAGCAGATCGGCCAACAATTCTTCTTCATTCTGGGCATTTGATACCAAGTAGCGAATCTGCTCCTTCACATGCACGGCTTTGGCAAACGGACACAGGTTCAGGCCGATAACGGCCTTCTCGAGCCAGCTTTTCATCTCGGCTATCATGACTTCAGGATTTTTTTCGGAATTCATGGCGGTTTTGACTCTTGGCTTTGCTGCGCTTGACGCTTAGAGTACCTCATCACGCCATTTCGGCGTATTTCGGAAACTGGATATGCATCTACAAGCCGCGCTTATCACTGCTTTGACCATCGTCGTCATTTCCATCGCCATGTATTTTGTCGGCCGCGCGCGCGGCAAATACCAGATTCATGCACCTGCCATTACCGGGCATCCCGATTTCGAACGCGCGTTTCGCGCTCACCAAAATACGCTGGAACAGACCATCATGTTTCTGCCGCTGTTATGGCTGGCAACGATGTATTCCAATGAACAATATGCGGCCTACCTGGGCTATGCCTGGCTGGTGGGTCGGCTGTGGTATGTCTTTGGCTATATTGCCGATGCGAAAAAACGCAGCATGGGTTTCATGATCAGTGCGATCGCACAGATCATTCTGCTGGTCATGAGCTTCTGGGGCATCATCAGCCAGATGATGTAGGTCGGGCCCTGGCCCGACTTGAGTATTTTCGCAATTTGTACAAGCGTCGGGCCAAGGCCCGACCTACCTCACAACGCCTTTTCGTGCACGCCTTTTATCGCTCGGCCCGATGGGTCGGCAGCATTGGCAAAGCTGGCGTCCCAGGCAATCGCCGCCGGCGATGAACACGCAATCGATTTACCGCCCGGCACGGTTTTTGCGCAGGCCGGATTCGGGAATTGCGCATCGAAAATACGGCGATACATCAAGGCTTCCTTGCTTTGCGGTGGGTTTATGTCGTAACTCGACTTAGCCAACTCTAGCTCGATATCGGTGATGGTCGATTCCGCCAACGCCTTCAGCGAATCGATCCAGCCGTACCCGACGCCATCGCTGAACTGTTCTTTCTGGCGCCACAGAATCGAATCCGGCAAAGCACCATCGAAGGCCTCGCGCAAAATTCTTTTTTCCATGCCGCCGGGTTTCACCATCTTGTCGGCGGCATCGAACGACATCGCAGTGTCGATAAATTTCAGATCCAGAAACGGTACGCGGGCTTCAACGCCCCAAGCTGCCATGGCCTTGTTCGCCCTGGCACAATCGAACAGATGCAAGGCATCGATTTTGCGAACGGTTTCCTGATGGAATTCAAATGCCGACGGCGCTTTATGGAAATACAAATAGCCGCCGAAAATTTCATCCGCGCCCTCACCCGACAAAACCATTTTCACGCCCATTGCCTTGATCCGGCGTGCCAGCAAATACATCGGTGTTGATGCACGAATGGTGGTGACGTCATAGGTTTCAATATGACGGATGACTTCGGGAACCGCATCCAGACCTTCTTGAATGGTGTATTTGAAACCGTGATGGATGGTGCCGAGCGCGTCGGCAGCGACTTGCGCTGCCGCGAGATCCGGGGATCCTTCAAGGCCGATTGCAAACGAGTGCAAACGCGGCCACCAGGCTTCGGTCTTGTCGTCTTCTTCAACGCGTTGACGGGCAAAACGCATCGCGCAGGCGGCGACCAGCGATGAATCCAGACCACCCGAGAGCAATACACCGTAAGGCACGTCTGTCATCATCTGACGATGCACGGCTTGTTCGAAACTACTGCGCAAAGTTTCCAGCGACAATTTCACGCCTTTTGTTTTTTCGTAATCACGCCATGGCGGCTGCCAGAAAGGCTTTATTTCGCCTTCGCGGCTATCGAGATAGTGGCCCGGAGGAAAGACGTCGATTTGCTCACACACATCGACCAGTGCTTTCATTTCCGAAGCCACCCACAAGCGGCCCTGCGAATCGCGCCCTTGGTATAAAGGACAGACGCCGAGCGGATCACGGGCAATCAGGTAACTTTGCTGTTCGGCATCCCACAGGCAAAAAGCGTATATGCCATTTAATTTCGGCAAAAATGCTGCCCCTTCCTGCAAGTACAGCGCATTGATGACTTCGCAATCGGAGCCGGTTTGAAATTCATAGGGCACGGTCAAATCGCGTTCAAGTTCACGATGATTATAAATCTCACCATTCACCGCCAAGGCCAGACGTCCATCGGCCGAACGCAAGGGCTGTGCGCCACCGGCGGGGTCCACGATGGCCAAACGTTCATGCACCAGCACCGCACCAGGATCGGTATAGACACCGCTCCAATCAGGCCCGCGGTGCCTCTGCTTGGCCGATTGCGCCAGGGCCAGACTCCGTAAAGCCGGCAGATCGATGCCCGCTGATAACTCAAAAATTCCTAGAATTGAACACATGGGGTTTTCTCTCTTCTGAACGTGATTTTAAAAATGGCGCAATAAAAACGGCCCGCTTTGTGGGCGGGCCGTCGTATGAAAACTAGGAACAAAAAGCAGCTAGTCGCCGACCCGCAATGTGGGCAGTCGATTATTATTAGTGCTGGCGTTAATGTTCATCATGGTTCGACCATAACCCAGCTTTCCGGCAGGGTCAACACAGGTCAGGACGAAAAAGACAAAATCGTTTATTGTCATGCACTTAAAGAGTCTCACCGGCAGGGGTTGGCGATGTTCAAGTGGCTAAAACGCGTTTTGGTATTGATGCTGATGTTGTTGTTATTGGCCGTGGCCATCGTCTGGTTTTTGATGCGCGGCAGCCTGGCCAAACTCGATGGCGAGATATCCATACCCAATCTCTCCGCCCCGGTCCAGATTGAACGTGACGCCCTCGGCACCGTCACGATCATAGCCAGCAACGAGGCCGATATGGCCCGCACACTCGGCTATATCCATGCGCAAGAACGTTTTTTCGAAATGGATCTATTGCGACGTTCGGCGGCCGGTGAACTTTCCGAATTATTCGGCGAGAGAGCACTCGAAAAAGACAAATCGGCACGCGTGCATCGA
Organism: Arenimonas sp.; assembly: GCA_043789195.1. Classification (GTDB taxonomy): domain Bacteria; phylum Pseudomonadota; class Gammaproteobacteria; order Xanthomonadales; family Xanthomonadaceae; genus Arenimonas. Next base: position 5,969 of record JAYWIC010000039.1, read on the forward strand.
TTACGGGCGCGGGTCGAACAAAATATCGAAGCCTTCGCCGGCGACAAACTCGAAATCGTCAATGCCTATACCGATGGCGTGAATCAGGGTTTGAACGATCTCAGTGTTCGGCCATGGCCCTATCTACTTTTACAAACCGAGCCAAAAAAATGGCAGAACGTCGATTCGGCCATGGTTGGTTACGCGATGTTTTTCGATTTGCAGGATGAAAGCAATTCGCGCGAATTGGCATTATGGAAAATCAAACAATCCGTCCCCGATGCGCTTTATCAATTACTGACCGCCGAGGGTACCGAATGGGATGCACCCTTGATGGGCGAACCACGCGGCAATATTTCATTGCCAAGCATCGACGTTCTGGACTTACGAAAACTTCCCGCACCGGCAAAAGGGATGAGCTACGGCGATGCCGAACCAGCGGCACCGGGCAGTAATAATTTCGCGGTTGCCGGTATGCTGACAAAAGATGGCCGGGCGATTGTGGCTGACGATATGCATCTGGGTTTGCGTGCACCGAATATCTGGTTTCGCGCCCGCCTGAAATATCAGGACAGTCTGGCGCTTGAGCGTCAGGTCGATGTCAGTGGCTTTACCTTGCCGGGCATTCCCGCCGTCATTGTCGGCAGCAATACGCATGTTGCATGGGGCTTCACCAATTCCTACGGCGACTGGCTGGATTGGCATGTGGTGCACCCGAAAACCGATTCGATCAAAACCTACAAGGAAAAAATTCTGGTCAAAGGTGCCGACCCGGTCGATTTCGACATTCGTGAAAGCAATGGCCGTCCGATCATGGCCAAAGACATCAATGGCGACGAACTGGCATTGGAATGGACTGCCCATTTGCCGGGGGCCTTGAGTACGAAAATTTTCTCGCTCTCGACAGTCCAGAATAACGATCAGGCACTGGCCCTTTTTCAGGAATCGGGAATGCCACATCAAAATGCCGTGTTCGGCGACAGCAGCGGCAAGATCGCCTGGAAGCTGACCGGTCTGCAGAAATACTGGGAGATGGGCTGCGAGCGAACCGAGCCCTTGAACAGCAAAGATCCCGCGGACGCCCCTTGCTTTGCGAAACCGCTCACCGACGATTACCTGCACCCGCAAATCGTTTCACCCGATTCCCACCGACTCTGGAGTGCCAACGCCCGCGTGACCGATGGCGAAATGCTTCGGCAAATCGGCGATGCCGGTTATGCCAATGGCGCACGTTCAAAACAAATTCGTGATGACCTGTTCGCGAAGCAGCAATTCAGCGAAAAGGATTTGCTCGCCGTGCAGATCGATGATCGTACTTTGTTCCTGCAACGCTGGTGGCAGCAACTTCGAAAGCTATCCGAAAATAAAAATGATGCCATGTTCAAGGATATTCGCAGTGCTACCGAAACATGGGATGCACGTGCTTCGACCGACGCAAAAAGTTATCGCTTCGTGCGCGCCTGGCGTTTGGCGGTTATTGATCGCGTGAAGGACGGGCTTACTGCTCCGGCTCAGGCAAAACTGGGGAAAGATTTCCTCATGCCGGATTTGCCTCAAATCGAAGGCGTAACCTGGCAGCTGATCACCCAACAACCGGCGCATTTACTGCCGAATCAATTTGACAGCTGGGATGCCTTGCTGAGTGATGCCGCCAAAGAAGTTTACGATCAGCTAAAAGAAAAAGGCCCCTTGCAAGATCGAACCTGGGGCGAAAGAAATACCGCAGCCATTTGTCATCCGATTGCCGGCGCCCTGCCCGCTTTCAGCAAAAACTTCCTGTGCATGCCACCGGATCAACTCGACGGCGACATGAATATGCCGCGTGTTCAATCGCCGAATTTCGGCGCCAGCGAACGCATGGTGGTGTCACCCGGCCACGAAACCGACGGCATTATCCATATGCCCGGCGGACAAAGCGGGCACCCTATGTCGCCGTTCTGGGGTGCTGGTCACTCGGCGTGGGTTAATGGCGAAGCGACGCCATTCTTGCCGGGCGCTGGTGTGCACAAAATAGTTGCGAAAGCGAATTAACTCCATGGCAAGCTCTGTCTTAAGGCCATTTCGGGGACTGCCGTGTTAAAAGCCTTGATACTCGCAGCCATGATTTTATTGAATGCATGCGCTACGACGGGTGATAGTTTTTTGCATAAAGGCAAACAGTATTCCGAAGCCGCATCGCTGCGCCCGATTCGGTTTTCAAGAAAGAATGAACTTCGTTTCTGGCGATTGGGCTGGGTGGTAAGTGGCAGGGTTGTCAGTGAAGAATCCTTATCTTTTTACGGGCAATATGACAAAAGGACAGATCAGTTTCATTTTTTCGAAAAGAAAATGGTAGATGCATCGAAAGACTTTGCCAGTGATTTGCAAAAACTCTCGCACTTGAATGGTAAACGTCTCACCTGTGATTCCGATGTTTTTGATTGGCCGGTTTATGTGGTTGAAGGCAACTGGCAGGGACAGCCTTTCACTTTTTTTGCCAACATTGACCTGTGTACATCCGAGGATCTGAAAATCCTGCAAAAATACAGCGGCTATCAGGAAATGGTTGACGCGTTGCAGAAAAAATAGATGAGCAGTCACGCAAAGGCTTGACTATTCCATGCTGGCAAAGCGGACATACGTTGTCGCCCCTCAGTTGAATTTGATTCCTTACGCAGTATTTTCAATTAGTCCTTGCCGAAAGAACGCAGGACCTATGGCCTATTTTGATAGTCAGACATAAAAGTGAAAATGACTTCACGAAAAGCAAACGCTTTAGATGAAATCGTCCTAGCCTGCAGGGAAGCACCTTGAAAAAAATATTCTTCAACTCGCAAGGCCGCCTTCGCAATGGCTGGTGGATACTCATCTTTATCGGATTTGTTGCCGCTACCAGGCTTGTTTACGGCCCGATAACCAAGGGCATCAAGCAAATCGGCACACCCGCCGAGTGGCTTGAGCCAGCCGCATTCATTTTCATACTTATTTCAACGTGGGCTTGTACGCTACTCAGGAAAGAACCGCTATCGAGCATAGGTTTCCAAATTGATCAGCGATGGATAAAAGAAAGTTTCTTTGGGACCGTGATTGGCATCGGCTTGATACTCGCCGCCACCGGCTTGATATGGGCAATCGGCGGCGTACGTTTTGAACTGGACCCTGTCCGCAGTCTTGGTTCGCTGGCTTACGGCTTTTATGTATTCCTTTTTGTAGCGTTGTTCGAAGAAACACTATTCCGGGGTTTTATCTTTCAGCGGCTTCTGGACGGCGCCGGTGTCTGGGCAGCGCAAATCGCACTCGCACTCTTGTTCGCCTTCGGACACTGGGACAACCCAGGCATGGAAGGCACCACCAAATTCTGGGCTTCTCTTGATCTGGCACTTGCTGCCGTGTTGTTGGGGCTCGCCTATATACGTACCCGCAGTCTTGCACTTCCGGTAGGTATCCATCTGGGCTGGAATTGGGCACAAGGTTATTTGCTGGGTTTTGGTGTCAGCGGTACCGATCTTAGCGGCTGGTTTCAACCAGTTTTCCAGGGCAAAGCCGAGTGGTTGACTGGCGGTAATTTCGGACCGGAAGCCAGTATCTTTGCGGTGCTTGTGGACCTGATCTTTATAGGCTTGCTATGGAAATGGAAGGGTTCACGCCCATCGACTCCAATCGCGCCGATGCCTGAACGGAAGCAGCCGGCAATCGCTTAAAAGAAAACGGGGTGCGTCAAGCGCCCCATCATCAAGTCAAGAGCAAACGCTCGGCAAACTCGCAATACAAATCCGGCAATTGTTCCAGCTCGGAAATGGCAACGCGTTCATTCACCTTATGAATGCTGGCATTGATCGGGCCCATCTCGACGACTTCAGCGCCGAGTGGCGCGATAAAGCGGGCATCTGACGTGCCGCCACCGGTGTTTTCGAGTGGCGTGATTCCCAAACGATCAATAATGGTTTCGCGTACGGCTTTGCGAAGTTTGCCATCACGCGTCAAGAATGGTTCGCCGCCGCGATGCCAAGCGATTTCATAATCCAGACAATGCAAATCACATACCGTATGCACTTCGCGAATCAGGTCATCGGTTTTCCAGCCCGGGTTGTAGCGGAAATTGAATACGACGGTGCATTCACCGGGAATCACGTTATTTGCACCGGTACCGGAATTGATATTGGAAATTTGAAAACTGGAGGCCGGAAATTCGGGATAGCCTTGGTCCCAAACCCGTGCCGATAATTCTGCCAAAGGTGCCATTGCATCGTGAATCGGATTACGGGCACGTTCGGGATACGCCACATGGCCTTGAATGCCTTTGACTTTCAAAGTGCCTGACAAAGTGCCGCGACGCCCAACGCGTAACAAGTCACCGAACTTATCAATCGACGAAGGCTCGCCGGTAATGCAGTAATCGATTTCCTGCCCAGTCGTCTTGAAATACTCGGCGACGTTGCGGACACCGTGAATCGCATCGCCCTCTTCGTCCGAGGTAACCAACATACCGATGGTACCGGGATGATTTGGATGCTTCTCGACAAATTTTTCCATCGCCAAAACAAATGCGGCAACACTGCCTTTCATGTCGGCCGCGCCACGGCCATACAAATAACCATCGCGAATTTCCGGCTTGAAAGGATCGCTCAACCATTGATCGCGAGGGCCGGGAGGAACGACATCGGTATGCCCCAGAAAAATCATCGTTGGCCCGCCAAACCCGTGCGTCACGAACAGGTTTTTGACATCGACAAAATCCAGCTGCTCACACTTGAATCCCTTCGCCTGCATACGCTCGCTCAACATCGCCTGACAACCGGCATCTTCCGGTGTAACCGATTCACGGGCAATCAGATTGCAAGTCAGGTCTAGAATGTCGCTCATGGCGTTCTTTATTTTTTAATGGAGAAGCGGAGTTTATACACATTGTCCGTGAAACCCACGGATACAATGTCATCATTTGTTACAAGCACCGGGCGCTTAATCAGGGCCGGATATTCCTTCAGCAACAACTGCCATTCCGGGTCACTGCCTGGCTTCTTGCGCGCTTCCGGCAATTGCCGCCAGGTGGTGCTGGCTTTGTTTAGCAAAGCATCCCAGCCACCAAGCTGTCCTGACCATTGTTTCAAGGTCACCGGTTCGATTCGATGCTCGCGATAATCGATAAATTGAAATTCGATGTCGAAGCGTTGCAACCAATTGCGCGCTTTTTTGCAGGTGTCGCAGTTGTTGAGGCCGTAGAGAGTATTCATGATATTCGATAATTGTATGAGCACTCATGAGTGCGACAGGCATTTCGACAGAGTTAAAGAAATCGCGCTCGTGAGCGTTCCTACAAAAATTACTCCGCCGCCCCACGCAACAAATCATTCACCGATGTCTTGCTGCGGGTCTTTTCATCCACCTGTTTCACGATGACGGCGCAATAAAGCGAATATTTTCCGTCTGCCGATGGTAGCGAACCCGATACCACGACACTGCCCGCCGGTACGCGACCATAGGACACCTCACCGGTCGCGCGATTATAAATGCGTGTGCTCTGGCCAATGAAAACACCCATGCCGATCACGCTGCCGCGTTCGACAACCACGCCTTCGACGACCTCTGAACGTGCGCCGACAAAACAATCGTCTTCGATAATGGTAGGTGACGCCTGAAGCGGTTCTAATACGCCACCGATACCGACACCGCCGGACAAATGGCAGCGTGCGCCGATCTGTGCACAAGAACCCACTGTCGCCCAAGTGTCGACCATCGTACCGGCACCGACATGGGCGCCGATATTGACGAAGCTCGGCATCAGGATCACGTCTTTGGCAACGTGTGCGCCACGACGCACGACGGCACCAGGAACGACACGAACGCCAAGCGCACGAAATGCCGCGTCGTCGAATCCTTCAAAACGTGTCGGCACTTTGTCGAAATAAGGCCCCGGCGCGCCGGGCATCACCTGCATGTCGTTGCAACGGAAATACAGCAACACCGCTTTCTTCAACCACTCATTCACCTGCCAACCGGTTCCGACGGGTTCGGCAACGCGAGCCTGCCCGGATTCGAGCAAAGACATGACCTGCTCTACTGCCGGTTTCACTGCGCCATTGATTTCTTCAGTGCTTAAGGTTGCGCGACGCTCAAAAGCATCTTCGATAAACGGTCGCAGTGTTTCAATGTTTGGCATGGATGTCTCCCTCGACACAGGCAGTTAAGGCAATCTGTAATTGTTCCAGAATCTGTTCACCGACGATAGCGCGATCTTGCTCGTCGCTGATCAGGAAAAAGTCTTCTACGCGCTCGCCGAAGGTGGCGATGCGGGCATCGTGGACACGGCAATTTTGCGTGCGTAGGATGGCCGCAACTTTCGCCAGCATGCCAGGTTGATCGGTACACACAAGACTCAAGCGCGTACGCGAGCCATCGGGCGATGTCGAAAAATCGATACGGGTCGGGACTTTGAAATGTTTGATATGTCGCGGCAGCATGCGGCGAGCCGGATGTACGCGTGCCGGATCGCGCAAGGCAATTTCGATTGCACGGACAATATCCTGATGGGTGTGGCGATCATCTTTCGCGGCTTGTACCTGGAAACTGTCAAGCGCATAGGCATCGCTGGAATTCAAAATACGCGCTTCAAGAACACTCATGCCCAAGCGGTCAATCGTGGCCACCAGCGCGGCAAACAAACCATCGCGATTGTGCGTGCGGACAAATATTTCCAGACTGCCGTCACCCTGATGTCCACGCACGAGAATTTGCGAGGGATGAACGATATTCTTCAGGATGCCATCGGTTTGCCAGACGATTTGTTCCGGGCGATAACGCAGAAACGCTTCGTTCGGAAACGACTTCCACATGTCCAGTACAACATCGGGATCGACGCCGCGATCCATCAGGGTCGCCAAAGCCGTCTCGCGGGTATCGCTGATGATATCTTCGGCATTGAGTTTATTTTCCAGCCCGCGCCGCAAAACAAATCGTGTGGCCGTGTACAAATCCGCCAGCAGGCGGTCTTTCCAGGCATTCCATAATTTTGGACTGGTGCCGGCAATATCGGCACAGGTTAAAAGATATAAATACTCCAGATGCTCGCGGTCGGCCACGCGGTTTGCAAAACGCGTGACGACTTCGGGATCGGAAATATCCTGCCGCTGCGCCGTTACCGACATGATCAGATGCTCTTTCACCAGCCACGCCAGCAACTCAGTATCGGCGGTGGAAATATCATGCGCGATGCAAAATTCGCGGACATCATCGGCACCCAGAATGGCATGATCGCCACCACGCCCCTTGGCAATGTCGTGAAACAAGCCGGCAAGTAATAGCAGGTAAGGCTTACGCAGATGCGGAACCACTTCATGCGCCGTCGAGAAACCGTCCAGCGGTCCCTTCATATATCCGTCCATGATCCGCAACACGGTGAGCGTGTGCTGATCAACCGTATAGACATGAAACAAATCGTACTGCATGCGGCCGACGACTTTGCCGAACGCGGGTAGATAACGTGACAGCACGCCCAGCCGCGCCATTCGGGTCAAGCTGAGCACGGCTGTTTCTTGCTGCAATAAATGCAGGAACTTTTCGTGCACTTCCGGACTTTCTTCGGCATAGGCCCGAATCATCGGGAGGGTCTCTGCGAGCGCGCGAGCAGTTTCCGAATGCAATCCGCAATCGGATTTTTGCGACGCCCAAACTTCGAATAAATGCAACACGTTCAACATGCCGCCCTGCAGGCTGGCCGGATTCGTCATCGCAAGATAACCTTGGCGCAATTCAAATCCATTCGCCACTGGCATGACTTTTACCTTGGCGGCCAATTGTTCGTCGAAACGCTGAAGCAACCGATCATTGATTCGGCGCATCAAAGCGGCACTGCGGAAAAATTCCTGCATCATTTGTTCAACGGCAAGATTGTCGGCACTGACATCCTGCAAACCCATCAAGGCCGCGAGTATTTTTTGATGATCGAAAACCAGTCGTTCTTCCTTGCGTTTCGAAATCAGGTGCAGGCCGAAGCGTAATCTCGCAAGCACGCGCCATTCACGTTCAAGCGTCTGATATTCGTCTTCGCCAAGCACACCAATCGGAATCAGATCACGCAGGCTTCTGGCGGAATACAAACGCATCGCCATCCAGCTCAGCGTATGGAAATCACGCAAGCTGCCGGGACCTTCCTTCAAATTCGGTTCGAGATTATCGGCGGTGTCGTTGAAGCGTGCATGGCGCGTGCGTTGCTCCTCGCGCTTGGCGATGAAGTAGGATTTTGCCGGCCATAGATATTTTGTCGACAATTGTTTGTTCAACGCAGAGATGACATCTGGCCCTGCCAACAGACGCACTTCCATTAGTGCAGTCAGGACGGTGATGTCGTCTTTCGCGGCCTGCTGGCATTCGTCTATCGAACGCACTGCATGACTGCTGGCCAAACCGCAATCCCATAACAGCGCATAGAAAGCAGACAAACTGCCCGAGTTTTTTTTCTGCTGGCGCTTGTCGGCAACGATTAATAAATCGATATCCGAATGCGGATACATTTCGGTGCGACCATAACCACCGGTGGCGAGCAAACTGATGTCGCCATTGTCTTTGAAGCAGCGATGCCAGGCCGATTGCACAATGGTATCGACCATTCCGCATCGAGCAGCAATCAATTTATCGATAGCCTCGTTTTTTTCAAACCGTTCACGCACTTGCTGTAATTGCCCGGCAAGCATTTCCCGGGCAACATCGCGCCACTCACCTGCCGTGCTTGCCTGAGCCAAACGCCCGGCCTGTGTTACATCGGCCAAGCGAACAGATTCATTCATAAGTCGTTATCGTCACCCGGTACGCGGGTGAGAATTTCTACCCCATCATGGGTTACATAGACGGTATGTTCCCATTGCGCCGATAAAGAACGATCTTTGGTGACGACCGTCCAGCCATCCGGCATCAAACGCGTGTGACGTGCACCCTGATTCACCATCGGTTCAATGGTGAAGGTCATGCCTTCTTTCAAGATCACGCCTGCACCCGGCTGACCATAATGCAAGACTTGCGGATCTTCGTGATAAATACGGCCGATGCCATGACCACAATATTCTCGCACCACGGAGAAACGCTCGGCTTCGACATAGGTTTGGATGGCATGACCGATATCGCCCAGGGTGGTACCCGGCTTTACGATGCGAATGGCCTTGAACATGGCTTCGCGCGTGACATCCACCAATCGCTTGGCAATGACCGAAGGCTCGCCTGCGATGTACATGCGGCTGGTGTCACCGTGAAAGCCATCTTTGATTACCGTCACATCGATATTGACGATGTCGCCATCTTTCAGGATTTTCAGCGGGCTCGGAATGCCGTGACAAATCACATTGTTGACCGAACTGCAGATCGTGGCCGGAAAGCCTTTGTAACCGACATTGGCCGGAATGGCCTTCTGTTCATTAACGATATGCTCGTAACAGATACGGTCGAGTTCGGCCGTGCTGACGCCCGGCTTGACGTAGGGGGCCACGACTTGCAGCACTTCCGCCGCCAAGCGGCCCGCAACGCGCATTTTTTCGATATCTTCGGGGGTTTTGAGGGTGATCTTCATAGGCCGATATTATCCAATACTTGCAAGCACTTAGGCCAGCCTTATATAATCGCGGGCTTGCCGGGATTCAAGTCCTGTCGAGCACGTCCACGCCGAACGTTATCGGTGAATTCACACACATGGAAGATTCCCGTCCCGGGGTGCCTGATTTATCAGGTTCGGTACGGAGCCTATGTGGAGGCCCAACCCCGAAATCATTGCCTGACCGCCCTGATTTCATTCATTTAGGAGCATCTCATGCCCCAGGTCACTATGCGTCAAATGCTGGAAGCCGGCGTTCACTTCGGCCACCAAACCCGTTACTGGAATC
>JAYWIC010000040.1:0-15617 GCA_043789195.1 Arenimonas sp.
CGAGATACCGATTGCGACATAGAGTTCCGGCGAAATGATTTTGCCGGTTTGGCCGACCTGCAATTCATTCGGTACATAACCGGCATCGACCGCAGCACGCGAGGCGCCGACCGCGGCCCCCATTTTATCGGCGAGTGAATAGATGATCGAAAACGCATCGGCAGAACCCAGCGCACGACCACCGGAAACGACTTTGCTCGCGCTCTGCAGATCGGGGCGATCGCTCTTGCCCTGTTGCAGGCCGACGAAGCGGGTGTGGGTGGGTAGAGAAACGCTGACGCTTCCTGCTTCGACCGAAGCATTACCGCCGTTGCCGGCTGCAGGCCAGGAAGCGGTACGAATGGTGGCTACGACAGTTTTATCGGCAGGAGCGGTCACGCTGATGATCGCGTTGCCGGCGTAAATCGGACGCTTGAATTGATGGCTGGAGTCGACGGCCATGATGTCGCTGACTTGCGCGGTGCCGAGCAAGGCGGCAACGCAAGGCATCAGGTCTTTGCCGAAGGTGGTCGATGGTCCAAACACATGCGAATAGCCGGCGGCGAGGCTGGCAATTTGTGGCGCCAGAATATGCGCGATTGGATTGGCATTCGCGGCATTGGCAATCGTGATGACTTTGCTGACACCGGCAATTTGTGCGGCCTGTGCGGCGATGGCATCGGGTGCATCGCTCAGTACCACGATATCAATCGATTCGGCGTTCATCGCCTGCGCGCAGGTCACGCAACGGGCGGTGGCGGAATTGAGTTGGCCGTTTAAATGTTCGGCGACGATGAGAACTTTGCTCATGATTACACCAGTCCTTTTGTTTTCAGTGCAGCCACCAATTCGGCCACGTCTTTCACCATGATGCCCTTGCTGCGTTTGGCAGGGGGCGCGTAGTGCGTGGTGCTGAGGAAATCACCAGACTCGACGCCGAGGTCGGCCAGTGGCAGAGTTTCCATCGGTTTGGATTTCGCTTTCATGATGTCGGGCAATTTGATGAAACGCGGTTCATTCAAACGCAGGTCGACGGTAATCACGGCAGGCAAATCGACTTCGAGTGTTTCAAGACCAGCATCGACTTCGCGCGTCACGGTCGCTTTATTGTCGACCACTTCGACTTTGCTGGCGAAGGTCGCTTGCGGGCGATTCCACAACATCGCGAGCATCTGGCCGGTTTGATTGGCGTCATCGTCAATGGCTTGTTTGCCCATCATGACGAGACCGGGTTGTTCTTTTTCGACCAGCTTCAACATCGCGCGAGCGGCGGTGAGCGGTTGAATGGCTTGATCGGTCACGATGTGAATCGCGCGGTTCGCGCCCATCGCCAGACCATTACGCAAATGCGCTTGGCAATCGGCCGGACCAATCGTGCAAACGATGACTTCGGTGGCAATGCCTTTTTCACGAAGACGCAAAGCTTCTTCGAGTGCGATGTCATCGAACGGATTTGGCGAGAGTTTCACGCCTTCGGTGACGACGCCGGAATTGTCCGGCTTGACCTGGATGCGGACGTTGTAATCGACCACACGTTTGTAACCCACCAAAATTTTCATGAGGCTTTCCTGCGTTAAGCGAGAATATGTCCGCAATGACAGCACGGACGCTGTGAAGAGGCCGCTATTGTAACCGCTTGGGCTTTGCCGGGGCCAGTTTGGGCGGTATCAGCCTGCCAGCAAACTCGCCGCAAAACGCTCGGCACTGCCCGGTGCGTGCTCGAAGAATAAGCTGGGCTCGGTGAGTTCCAGCTCTAACAGCATCGGGCCCTGGCTGGAGGGCAATAAATCCACTCGGGCATAGGCCAGCGACTTGAAAGGCATTGCCGCCAGCACTTGATGCGCCACTGCCAGCTCGTCACCGCCCGGTTCGCGAGCGGTGATGGCCTCGGGGGCAAACAAGTGGTCGGTTGGGCCTTCATCCAATTGCAGCAAGGGGCCTTTGCGAATCGCGTGCGAAAAAATGCCTTTGAAGAAAATTAGGGCGGTCTCGCCCCTGGTATCGACTTCGGCCAGATACGGTTGAATTAAAGCGGCACGATGTTGATCCAGCAATTTCTTCACGTGCCTAATGGCGGTAGCACGGTCTTTTGCCAGATAGCGCTGGGTGTCACGCGAACCGGCACCGACCGCCGGTTTCACCACGAACTCAGGGTAATCGGGAAAGGTATCGGCAGCTTGGCCTGGTTCGATGAAAACGCTTTCGACGACCGGACATTTTTTCTTGGCCAGGTCGGCCAAGTAATGCTTGTCGGTATTCCACTTCACGACATCGGCCGGATTCAACATCTTTGTGTGCTTGGCGGCGCGTTCACACCAGGCAATAAATTCCGGCAAGCGTTCGGTGTAGTCCCAGGTCGAGCGCAATACGATGGCATCAAAACGCTTCCATGACACCGAGGTGTCGTCCCAGGCCAGAATTTCGACCGAGGCACCGGCCTTGCGTAAGGCATCGGCAAGCGGCGCCAAATCGTCATCAAGCGAATAGGCGGCGATAGCGGTGACGAGCGCGATTTTCATGGTGAGATTGTAGCGTGTCGGTCGGGCCCTGGCCCGACATTTTTATAGCAATCATCAATACTACATTTTTACTTTCAGCAATTCTTTCACCCAAAGCGCATACAGCGCCCGCGAAGGATGCAAGCCGTCTTCAGCATAGTATTTTGGATCGGCACCGACTTCGCGCGTGATTTTGCTGATATCGACCCAATGCACGCCGGCCTGTTTTGAAACATCACGGTTGATTTGATTGTAGGTGTCCAGTTCGCGGGCAATTTGCCAGGCATCGCGACCCGATTTTTGCCCGAAATCGGTGATGCCCCAATCGGGAATTGACAAGACAAACACGCGCGAGTTTTTATTGCCGGCATAGGCAATCGCGCGTTTTAGTAAACTGGAAAATTCATCGTGATAATTTTCGCTATTGCGTTCGCGATACTGATTATTGACGCCGATCGACAGCGACACCAGATCGTAGGGCGGGCTCATCGTGTTATTGCTTTCCGCTTCATCTAGCGCATCTGCCAGCTCGTCGGTAGTCCAGCCGGTTTTCGCGATAATGCCGGGATCATTAACGCTGAGGCCATTGGCACGCAAGGCATGCGCCCATTGCATTGGCCAGCTGTCTTCAACGTTCAACGCCTCGCCTATCGTGTAGGAATCACCCAAGGCGAGATAACGCACGGCTCAGGCGACTTCGCGTTGTTTGAGCTTTTCGGCGTAGCGTTCCAGCAAACGTTCGATGCGCACAAACACTTCTCTCAGCGTGTCGGCTTCGGGCAACAAAGTAATGCGGAAATAATTTTTGTAGACGACGTTGAAGCTGGAACCGGGCACCACCAGCACGCTTTCCTGTTCCATTAAATCGTAGGCGAATTGATGGTCGTTGAAATGCTCGGCCAACTCGCCAGTGACACCGACAAAGCCGTACAGCGCACCTTCCGGAGCAACCAGGCTCAGATGCTTGCTGTTGGCGCAGGCGTCGATCACGGCGCGGCGTGATTCATACAGGCGGCCACGTTCGGAGGTCAATTCGGAAATCGTGTCGATGCCTTCCAGTGCGGCGGGAATAGCATATTGTCCCGGCACGTTGGCGCATAAACGCAAGGCACCCAGTAAATCCAATGCGTGGTGATAATCGCCAATGCGCGTGGCTTCACCACTCAATACCATCCAGCCGACGCGCCAGCCGCAGGCGCGATGAACCTTCGACAGGCCACCGAAACTCAGGCAGGGATGATCACCTGCCAAGGGGGCGAGGGCCTCGAATTTGGCGTCGTCGTAAAGGATGCCGTCGTAAATTTCGTCGGCCATCAGCAGCAAATTATGTTTGCGTGCGATCAACACCAATTTTTCCAGCAGGGCTTTCGGATAATTGGCGCCGGTCGGATTGTTCGGATTGATGATGACCAAAGCGCGTGTGCGCGGGGTAATCAAGTCCTCGATTTGTTCAGGATCGGGCAGGAAATTATTTTCCGCCGTGCAATCGTAGTAACGCGGAATACCGTCGTTCAAAATCGTCGCGGCGCTCCACAGGGGGTAATCCGGGCTCGGCAGCAACACTTCGTCGCCGACGTTCAACATCGCGCGCAGGGAAATATCGATGAGTTCGCTGACGCCGTTGCCGATGAAAATTCTTTCGGGCGTGACGTTGGGGGTATTACGATTTTTGTAGAAGGCACTCAGGGCTTCGCGTGCCAGCGGCAAGCCCTGTTGATGGGTGTAGGGATCGCTTTCCGGCAAATGGGCGGCAATGGCTTGCTGCAAATGTTCGGGGGCGCGAAAACCAAAGGCCCCGGGATTGCCGATGTTGAGTTTGATCAGGGTGCGGCCGTTCGCTTCGAGCTCGCGGGCTCGGCGTGCCAATTCACCACGGATTTCATAACGGACTTCACGCAGGGTTTCGCGTGTAACAAGAGGCTGGGAATGCATGGACGGTAGTGGATTCGGGAACAAAAAGAGTCCGTGAAGACTACCTGAAATCGCGAGAGCTTTCAGCTGGAAGTTTTGCTACTCAGTGCCAACAAAGCCAGACCGGCAAGGATGCTTTCCCAGATCAGGGCAACCCAGAGAAACGGAGTAGCGACGCCAATGACGAGCATGCTGGCCATGCGGGCCAATGCCAGTCCGCCGCAGCTTGCCAAACTCAACTGCAGGCCAAAACGTTGGCGCTCGATGGCAAAGCAACTCAATAAAAGGATGCCCAGCCCCAGCTCCAGGCCGCCATACATGGCACGGATTTCCACTTGCGCGTGCGGTGCCAGTGCCGGGATGCCTATTCCGGGCAAAAGCATGTCAGGCCAGCACAAAAACAGTATCCCGAAGGCAACAAAGCCAAGTCCGGCAAGAGTGATGACGATGACATTGAGATTTTTCATCGAGCCAAAATAGACCAATGAGCGTCAAGACCAGGTGCAGGTAGGGCTAGAATAGGGGCAATGCAGATAAATTCCGAACATATTTCCGCCTTGCGCCAGATGGGTTGGCCCGATGATGCGACCCTGAATGCGGCAGTGGAGGCAGCCACCGGCAGCCGGGTGGCGCGAGTCGTCGGCCAGCATCGCAGCGCCTATGTCGTGGCAACCGAGATTGATCAAAGCCTTCGCGTGCAGCCCCCGGCGCCCTGGACGCGGCCCCGTGTAGATCCTGAAATCCGGGCGATCGTCGGCGATTGGGTGGTGCTGGATGAAGACTGCAAAAATATCCTGAGCCTGCTGCCGCGGCATTCGGTCTTGAAACGGGCGGCGGCCGGCGAGCATTACAAGGCGCAGTTGATTTCCGCCAATATCGATCATGTGCTGGTCGTTTGCGGTTTGGATGGCGATTTCAATCCGCGCCGAATCGAACGCTATCTTTTATTGGTGCAAGCCAGCGGAGCAGGCCCGGTGCTCGTACTGACCAAGGCGGATTTAACCGAGCATGTCGAGATGGCGCTGGAAAGTCTGCAGGAAATTGTGCAGGGCGGGATTCCGATTTTTGCGGTGAACGCCAAAGATGCCGAAAGCCTGAAAGTGTTGCATCCGTTTTTGGGCGCCGGTAAAACCGCGGTATTGGTAGGTTCTTCTGGCGCAGGAAAATCCACCGTCACCAACACGTTGCTCGGCACCAGCAAGATGAAAACCCAGGAAGTGCGCGGTAATGATTCGCGTGGTCGCCACACCACCACGCATCGCGTGTTGATTGCGCTGCCGCAGGGTGGTTGCCTGATCGACACCCCCGGCATGCGCGAGCTGAAACTCAGCGGCGATGAAGATTTAAGCGAAGGCACCTTCGAGGATATCGATAGCCTGGCAGCACAATGCCGCTTCAGCGATTGCGGCCATAGCAACGAGCCCGGTTGCGCCGTGCTGGCCGCCTTGGCCGACGACAGTCTGGATGCCGAGCGTTACGCGCATTACCTGAAATTGCGCGATGAACGTGATGCCGCTGCAACGTCACTGGCGGCTCGCCGTGCCGATGCCAAAGCGGCCAACGCAGCTTTCGTTAAACGCACAAAAGACAAATACGGACGACGGTGACCCTCAAGCTTTCCATCGAAGTTAAACACCATGCCGGTCTGGATAAGCGCATGGAAAAAGCGGTACGTGGAATTCGACTGCTGGAATCGGTCAGCTGGCACCAAAGTGTTCAACAACAATTTCTGGCAGATTGGCGCAGCGGAAAAAAGAAATTGCCGGACGTGCTGTATCAACCGGAGCAACACGGCGCAACGCGCGATGAATTACATGCAATAGCCGCCGCTTCCGATACCGAACATCCCCTCGGTCGCTATGTGCAGCGCACCGCCAATAGCTGGATCAATGCGACCTATTTGCTCGAAGCGCTCGGCACGAATGCCGTCACCGATTTCTCGATCCGCCTGTTTGGACGCCCCGGCGATGCCTTGCCAGGGAATGGCCCGAGCAATATCGTCGCGGCCCAGCACTTTATTTCGCTGGCCAATGAACTCGATAGCGAGCTGAATTTGATCGAGGCGGATTATTGTTTGTCGGCGGAAATCGTGCAGCGCGAATTGCAGGAAGCGCTCGATCGATTTTTCGTTCATCACAAAGTGAATGTCGAGCTCGACCCGAACCTGATTGCAAAAGCAGCTGCCGGTCCGACCCGGATTCGTTTGCGCGGCAATACCAGTTTCAGCGAATACGACCGCCACCAATTACTGGAACATGAAGCTTTCGTGCATTCGTTAACGGCGCTCAATGGTCGCGAACAACCCCTTTTTAAATCGCTCGCACGCAACTCGCCGCGGATTACCGCCACCCAGGAAGGCGTGGCAACGTTTGCCGAATTGATAACCGGCGCCATCGATATCGAACGCTTGAAAAGAATCAGTCTGCGTATTCTCGCCATCGACATGGCCTTGAATGGCGCCGATTTTCTCGAGGTTTTCCAGTTTTTTCTTGAAGCTGGCCAAAGCGATACCGACAGTTTCAGTTCCACCCAGCGGGTGTTCCGCGGCGTGCCGGTGACTGGCGGCGCGGCATTCACCAAAGACACCGTTTATCTGCACGGTCTGTTGTCGGTGCATACTTTTTTTCGCTGGTGCTTGCGGCACAAACGCCTGCGACTGACGCGACTCTTGTTCGCCGGAAAAATGAGTCTGCAGGACGTCTTTGATCTGGAGCCGATGTTCGATGATGGCGTCCTGCGTGAAGCCCTGTATTTACCGCCGTGGATTCAACGCGCCAATGGCCTGGCCGGGATGCTGGCGTTCTCGCTATTCGCCAATAAAATCAAACTCGATACCGTGGATGCGGATGATTTGGTGCTGGGTTTGTAGAGCTGGCAGGGGTCAGAACATTGCGTGACGCGAAATAATGGTTTAGTTGCAGAGCGTACAATATACCCATTATGGGTATTTGCGGCAAATTCTATTCATGTGTAAATGGCTTGCTACAAGCACTAAATAATCAGTTTTCAACAACGGAAATATGCCTGCAGTAAGTAATCGCAATGTTGCGCCTCCGCGCCTGGTTCCTAGGTAATTTCCAAATTCCAGTGGGGTGTACCTAAAATGCCTATAAAAGGCATTTAAGATTGATATGCGATTGGTAATTAAGAGCAATTAGGAGGGGGTTGACATGTTAGACATAGATCATTAAAAATGCCCAGTATGGGTATAACTAAGTCTCAAAAAACGGATCGCAGCCTGATAGGTATGGGTTTAGCACGTCAGCGAACAGGGTTGGCGGATGCGCTTTTTACCACCACACAACAGCGAGTGCTGGGCCTTTTGTTTGGTGAATACAAACGAAGCTTTCTTATCAGTGAAGTCATCACCTTGGCAGGCGTTGGGTCGGGTGCGGTGCAGCGTGAGCTGGCTCATTTAGCAGATTCAGGCCTGATTACCGTGCATATTCAAGGCAATCAAAAACTCTATCAGGTTAATCCGGCGTCCCCGGTGTATGCGGAGCTGGCAGGGATCGTAAGAAAAACCATCAATCTGTCCGAGCCAATTATCGTAGCGCTTAAGCCGCTTGCTGACCGAATCCTGGCAGCTTTTATTTTTGGCTCGATTGCGAAGCGTAGTGAAGATGCTTCGAGCGACATCGATCTTTTTATCGTTAGCAACGAGTTGAGCTCATCCGATGTAAGATCCTGTCTAGCGATTGTTGAGAAACGCTTGGGTCGAGATATCAACCCCACGATCTACTCACTTGAAGAGCTTCGTCAACGCATTGAATCTGGAAATGCATTTGTATTGCGCGTACTGGAACAACCAAAACGTTGGGTCGTTGGCAACGAGGAGCGCTTGGCTGAAGTAATTCGGAGTGTGGTATCTAATCCGGGTGGAAAGCAGTCCGCAGGAGTAAAGAAATGACTGCGAAATTGGACAATCTGGTAAAAATAAACTCTCTGAAAAAAGAACCGCCGAATCTCGAAGAGTATGGAGGGCTGATTAACGCCGCCGAGAGCTCGCTTGAAGATGCGCATAACGAATCACTGTCATTGGTTAGTCGATTCACTTTGGCTTACGGCGCCTCTTTCAAGTTCTGTTTGGCGGCATTGCGAAGACTCGGTTACCGGTCAAATAATAAACGCCATCTTGTTTTTCAGATGTTGCCAGAAACCTTGGCTCTGGGTCCGGAAATTTGGCGAATCCTGGATGATTGCCACGAGAAACGAAACCTGGGCGAATACGAAGGCGTTCTGGAAGTTAATGAGCAAACACTCAAGGACTTGATCGCGGCAACCCGCCGTGTGGCAGATGAACTCATGGCACTACCTCCCATACCAGCCGATACTTGATTTCGTTTGGTTCGTTGGCAAACGTCCGCATCAGTATCCAATTTGAGAAAGGTACTCATTCGAATTGCCCAATTTAAAATACCCTGGTTTATTAAGGCTCTCTTGGGTGTTTACACATCCAGTCGTCACAAAACTTCGCTACACTGTCACTCAGCCTAAAAAGAAACAAAAACCATGTCTGATTCCGATAAAGAAGCCTTCAAGCAAGCTGCGCTTGATTACCACAGCCAAACGCCGTACGGCAAAATAAAAGTCGTTCCGACCAAGGCGATGGTGACGCAGCGGGATTTATCACTCGCCTATTCGCCCGGCGTGGCTCATGCCTGCGAAGCGATTGTGGCCGATCCGAGTCAGGCATCGGTGCTGACAGCACGTGGTAATCTGGTGGCAGTGATTACCAACGGCACCGCAGTGCTCGGTCTAGGCAATATTGGGCCGCTCGCTGGCAAGCCGGTGATGGAAGGCAAGGCCGTTTTGTTCCAGAAATTCGCCGGCATTGACGTGTTCGATCTGGAAATCAATGAAAACGACCCGGACAAACTGGTCGATATCATCGCGAGTCTCGAGCCGACCTTTGGCGGCATCAATCTGGAAGACATCAAGGCACCGGAATGTTTCGTCGTCGAGCGCAAATTACGCGAGCGCATGAAAATTCCGGTATTTCACGATGACCAGCACGGCACTGCGATTATCGTCGGTGCTGCGATTCTGAATGCCTTGTTCGTGGTCGGAAAAGATATCGGCGAGGTCAAGCTCGCTACCAGTGGTGCCGGTGCAGCGGGTATCGCCTGTCTGGATATGCTGGTCTCGCTGGGATTGAAGCCGGAAAATATTTTCGTCTCCGATGTCGAAGGCGTGTTGTACGAAGGTCGCCCGAATCTGAATCCCGAGATTGCCCGTTACGCGCGTAACACTTCGTCCCGCGTGTTGGCCGATATCGTAAAAGATGCCGATTTGTTTTTGGGCCTGTCGGCCGGGGGTGTGTTGAAGCCGGAAATGGTCGCGACGATGAAAGATCGTCCTATCATTTTTGCCTTGGCCAACCCGCATCCGGAAATCAATCCCGATGCCGCCAAAGCGGTGCGTCCCGATGCGATTATTGCGACCGGCCGTTCGGATTATCCGAATCAGGTAAACAATGCCCTGTGTTTTCCCTACATTTTCCGTGGTGCACTCGATGTCGGTGCCACCACCATCAACGAAGAAATGAAACGCGCCTGCGTCTATGCCATCGCCGAATTGGCACGCCGCGAAGCGACTGATCTGGGCAGTGCCTACAGCGGTGAAACGCCGCGTTTCGGCCCCGATTGCCTGATCCCTCGACCGTTTGATCCTCGTTTATTGGTATCGCTGACACCGGCAGTGGCAAAAGCAGCAATGGATTCCGGCGTGGCGACGCGGCCGATTACCGACATGAATGCCTATCGCGATCAATTGAGCCAATGGGTGTTCCGTAGCGGCCTGTTGATGAAACCGGTCTTCGACAAGGCACGTGCGCATAAAAAACGTGTGGCCTATGCCGAAGGCGAAGAAGAAACCGTATTGCGTGCCGTACAAACCGTAGTCGATGAAGGTTTGGCTTTCCCGATTTTGGTAGGCCGCCCTTCGGTGATTGAACGCCGCATTGCGCGTTTGGGTTTGCGTATTCGCAATGGCGTCGATATTCAAATCACCAATATCGATGACGACCCGCGCTTCAATGATTATTGGCAGCTTTATCATCAATTGATGGAGCGAAAAGGCATTACGCCGGCCGCCGCAAAAGCGGTGGTGCGGGCACGCGATACCGTGATTGCCGCCCTGATGGTCAAGCGTGGCGAAGCCGATGCGATGTTGTGCGGTGTCGTGGGCCGTTACGTACGCAAGTTGAAATACGTGAAGGAAATTCTGGGTGTCGAACCCGGCGTCAAAGGCTTGTCGGCGATGTCGGCAGTGATGAACGACAAGGGCGTGTTCTTTTTCGTCGATACCCATGTGCAATCAGACCCGAATGCCGAACAAATTGCCGAGTCGGTGATGCAGGCGGCGTATCGCCTGAATTTATTCGGCATCAAACCGAAAGCCGCCTTGATCAGCCATTCCAATTTTGGCTCCAGTGATTCACCGAGCGCACATAAAATGCGCGATGCCTTGGCCATCTTGCATCAGAAAGCACCCAAGCTCGAGGTGGAAGGGGAGATGCACATGGATGTCGCCTTGATGGAAGAAATGCGCCAGCGTATTTTTCCGAATTCGCGTTTGTCCGGCCGTGCCAATTTATTGGTGATGCCGAATCTCGATGCCGCCAATGCCGCCTACAATTTATTGCGGGTGATGTCCGACGGTGTCGGCGTGGGTCCGATTTTGATGGGCTTGGCGAAACCGGCCCATGTACTAACGGCATCTGCCACGGTGCGTCGCGTGGTCAACATGACCGCCATTGCGGCGGTGGACGCCATCGTGCGTGACGAGCGTGGTGGGTAGGGTATTTCTTACGATTAACGGCTTATTCGTCTTACATCCCTAGCCAGTTTGTAGCGTTATAATCCGGCATGGTACCGACAATATTCCGCTCAGGCAGTTTTAGCTTCTTTTTCTTTTCGCGAGAAGAATCGAGAATCCATGTGCATGTATCGCATCCGGACGGTGAAGCAAAGTACTGGCTGAATCCCGTCGTTCTGGCGACAAGTGTAGGTATGTTGGAAAAAAAATTACGAGAAGCAGGGCTGATGAGTGTTGGATCATTTGGAGGAGATAGAGTATGCCTGGCATAGCCACTTCCCTGGTTGAAATCACCAACATCAGCAAGCATGGTTTTTGGCTGTTAGTGGCTGATGAAGAAATGTTCTTGTCTTTTGAAGATTTCCCTTGGTTTAAAACTGCGACCATCGAGCAGATTAGTGAAGTAGATCGGCCAAGCGAGAATCATCTGTATTGGCCAAGACTTGATATTGATCTTGCACTTGAGTCAATACGCAATCCTTCGGCGTTCCCCTTGGTTGCCTCGACGGTAAAAAAGTAAAATCATTCATCACTAAAAGAGTTGAAATCCTATGCCACGCATCGCCCTTCATTCCGATCAAGCCCCTGCCGCCATCGGCCCGTATTCACAAGCGGTGCGCATGGGCAATACGGTGTATTTTTCCGGTCAGGTGCCGCTGGACCCTGCGAAAGGCGAATTGGTACAAGGTGATATCGCAACGCAAACACGCCGTGTATTCGATAACCTGAAAGCGGTCTGCACGGCGGCCGGTGGCAGCTTCGACGATATCGCCCGCATTGGTATTTATCTGATCGACCTGAAAGATTTCGCCGAAGTGAATGCCGTGATGGCGGAATATTTCACTGCGCCGTATCCGGCTCGTTCCACCATCGAAGTGAAAGGTCTGCCACGCGGCGCGCAGGTCGAAATCGATGCCGTGATGGTTTTAAGCTAAGGCACGCTTGGCGCGAAACACTTCCAGCACCGAAACCCGATTAACGCCAGCTGGTGAAGTTCGTCTGTCCACGTTGTCCGGCGTGGGCCCGAAAATTGCCGAAAAACTGACGGTACGCGGTTTGGTCACACTGCAGGATTTATGGCTGCATCTGCCACTGCGTTACGAAGACCGCACACAAATTACGTCCATCCATGATTTGATTCCCGGCGAGCCTGCACAAATCGAAGGCCGGGTTGAAGCGGTTGAACGCGGATTTCGTTACCGGCCGATTTTGCGCGTGGCGATTGGCGATGATTCGCGCTCGACACTCACCATTCGTTTCTTTCATTTCAGTGGCGCGCAGGCGCATCAATTTATTGTCGGTCGGCGCATTCGTTGTTACGGCGAAGCCCGCCCGGGTGCACACGGTCTGGAGATGGTGCATCCGAGTTACCGGTTTTTACTCGATAGCGATGAAGCACCGCTTCACGACCGGCTGGATCCGGTGTATCCGAGTATCGAAGGCTTGGGGCCGCAAACGATTCGCAAATTGGTCGATGAAGCATTACGCCGTTTGCCACCAGCAGAAGAGCTCGAATTGCTGCCGAAAAAAATCTGTGAGGATTTGTCATTGCCGAGTTTGCGGGAAGCCTTGATCACGGCGCATCGGCCGCCTGCCGAAACCACCATTGATCATTTGCGTTCCGGCCAGCATCCAGCGATTCGGCGTTTGGCGCTGGAAGAAATGCTGGCGCATCACCTGAGCTTGCAACGGCAACGTATTGCCTTGCGATCGCACGGTGCGTTGGCGATTAAAAGCAAAGGTGTTTTTCAGAAAACACTGGAGAAAGGATTGCCCTATACGCTCACCCAGGCACAGCAGCGGGTGTTCGCCGAAGTCAGCCGCGACATGCTCGAACCGGTACCCATGCTGAGATTGGTGCAAGGCGATGTTGGCAGCGGAAAAACCGTGGTCGCCGCTTTGTCTGCCTTGCGGGCAATTGAAGCGGGCAAACAAGTGGCCTTGATGGCCCCGACCGAATTATTAGCAGAACAGCATCTCGCTAATTTTCGCGCCTGGTTCGAACCACTCGGGATCAAAGTGATGTGGCTGGCCGGCAAGGTCACCGGTAAAGCCCGTGCTGCGGCGCTGGCGCAACTGGCATCGGGCGAGGCACAAATGATTATCGGCACCCATGCGCTGATGCAAGAAAAAGTCGTCTTCCATTCCCTCGCCCTGGTCATCGTTGACGAACAGCATCGCTTCGGCGTGCATCAGCGCCTGGCCTTGCGTGACAAAGGCACCGATGGCACAAAAGTACCGCATCAACTGATCATGACCGCAACGCCCATTCCTCGAACATTGGCGATGTCGGCTTATGCCGATCTGGATGTGTCGGTGATCGATGAAATGCCGCCGGGTCGTACGCCCGTTCAAACAGTAGCAATAAGCGGCGAACGCCGCGATGAAGTGACCGAAAGAATCCGGGCTGCCTGCCAGGAAGGCAAGCAGGTGTATTGGGTGTGCACGCTGATCGATGAAAGCGAGGAAGTGCAGGCGCAGTCGGCACAATCGACCTTCGAGCAATTGCAACTGGCATTGCTCGGCATACGTATCGCGTTGCTGCATGGCCGGATGAAACCGGTCGACAAGCAAAGTGTGATGGCGAAATTCAAGGCCGGCGAACTCGATTTACTGGTCGCCACTACCGTGATCGAAGTCGGTGTCGATGTGCCCAATGCCAGCTTGATGGTGATTGAAAATGCCGAGCGTTTGGGCCTGGCGCAATTGCATCAATTGCGAGGCCGTGTCGGCCGCGGTGCGCAAGCATCGAGTTGCGTATTGCTCTACAAATCACCGTTGTCGCAAATGGCCCGCGAGCGCCTCGATGTCATGCGAAGAACCACCGATGGCTTCGTGATCGCCGAAAAAGATCTGGAGCTGCGAGGCCCTGGCGAATTATTGGGAACACGGCAAACGGGCATCGCCGGTTTTCGCATTGCCGATCTTGCTCGCGACGCCGCCTTGTTGCCGACCGTGCACCGGGTAGCGGGAATATTGTTGCAAGACAACCCCGAGCTTGCCGACAAGGTGGTCGATCGCTGGGTTGGTAGTGCGGCAAGATTTGCCGGCGCTTGATAGTCGAGGACGGCAGACACAAGAGGGCAAGTTTCTTCTAGGCACCATTCAAGCCGGTTGTTTAATCAGACTTTCCGCAGGAATGCCGAGTTGTTGATTTAAATTCCAAATCATTCTGAGTGTCAGAGGGCGCTTCCGACCGAGAATTTCATAAACTCGATTTAACCTGCCAATCATGGGGGTCAGGTCTTTCGCACTGAGATTTTTTTGTTCCATTTGAAATTCAATCGCGGCAACAGCGTCAGGCAAATCCATCGGAAAATGTTTTGTTTCGTAGGCTTGAACCAACGTTACCAATACGTCCAGTAGCTCACCTTCCGCGCTGTTGGCTTTCGCAGTCATCAGCTTTTCTATCATTCTTAGAGCCGCTGCATGATCTTTTTTTGTTTTGATAATTTTCATTTGCATGACGAGATATCCTAGATAGATTGAGCATCAATCAAATCGTATTGTTTGTGTGATCCTATGAAGCGAATATAAACAACACGGTAGGGGTAGTTGATCCAGACAATAAGTCGGTATTTATTCCCCGCGATGTTAAACACAACACGGCCATCCTGAAGAATGCTGGCATTGCCGAAATCTGATTTAACCTCTTTGGGTGTCGCCCAGTCAGCTGCAAGGCAGTGGCAATACCAAGCTAGACAGGCTTGTTCAGAATCCCTGTAATCTGGTTTTAACCAATGTGCTTTCAATGTGGAAAGGGCAATAATCCGCATGAATGCAATTTAGTCCCGTATTGGGACTAAAGCAAGGATTTTCGATGCACATCCAGAAGGACTTCGGCCACTCATCGGCATCGTGGCGTTATAATGAGGCCATGCCCAAAAAAATCCCGCTACTTATTGATACCGACCCCGGCGTGGATGATGCGCTCGCCTTGTTAATGGCCTTCAATTCGCCCGAGCACGACATCAAGGCACTCACCATTGCTGCTGGCAATGTTGGTCTGCAACACACCGTCGCCAATGCCTTGAAATTGTGTGAAGTCGCGAAAGTCAGTATTCCAGTCTTCGCCGGCTGTCCGGTGCCTCTCGTGCATGCCGCCGAAGATGCGGCCTATGTGCACGGACTCGATGGCTTTGGCGATATTGGTTATGAAGCCTCGCTGCAAAAGCCGGAAGCCGAACATGCGGTACAGGCCATTATTCGACTGTCCAAAGAATATGCCGGTGAATTAGTGCTGATCACTCTCGGCCCGCTGACCAATATCGCGTTAGCTTTACGGCTAGACCCCGAATTACCCAAGCGCATCAAGCGTGTTGTCGTCATGGGCGGAGCAGTCACAGGGCAGGGGAATACCTCGATTTCAGCCGAATTCAATATCGCCTTTGATCCCGAAGCTGCCTTGGT
>JAYWIC010000041.1:0-62634 GCA_043789195.1 Arenimonas sp.
CGCGTGAGCATTGACGACAGACCGGTTATACTCGCCCCATGAAAATACCTCGCCAATTGCTGAATATTCTTCTGGCCCTCGCACTGCTCGCATCGCTTGCTGCCTGCGGCAATAAAGGCCCCTTAGTGCATCCAGACAAAGAAAAAGCGGTACAAGAACCTGCTGCATCGAGTCACTGAGGTTCACGTGTCCCTGCGTTTTAGCAAAATGCACGGTGCCGGTAATGATTTCGTCATCCTGGATTGTCGCGATGGCTCGCCCTTGCCGGATGCCGCGATAACGCGCGCCATCGGCAATCGCCACACCGGCGTCGGCTTTGATCAATTACTGACGATAGAAAAATCCGATAACCCCAATTGCGTCGCACGCTATCGCATTCTCAATGCCGATGGTTCGATGGCGCAGCAATGCGGTAACGGTGCCCGCTGTGTCGCCGCGTGGATCAAGCGTGCCGGGATGACGACGGCGTCGAAATTCCTGCTCGACAGTCCGGCCGGCGTTATCAACGTGGCATGCCTGGAAAACGAACAATATTCCTTACTGATGAGCGTACCGGATTTCGTACCGGCGACGATTCCGTTCATCACGACGCGGTCTGCTCCCTTGCATCGCATTTCGATCGGGCACGACAACATCGAATTCGTGCCGGTATCGATGGGCAATCCGCACGCGGTTATCCAGGTTGACGATATTACCAATGCGCCGGTGGAAAAAATCGGTAAAGCGCTACAAGCGCGTCCGGAATTTCCGGAAAGTGTGAATGTCGGCTTCGCGCAGATTTTATCGCCGACGCATATCAAGTTAAGAGTGTACGAGCGCGGTGCCGGTGAAACCCTGGCCTGCGGCAGCGGCGCCTGCGCCGCAGTGGCAGCACTGATTACGCTGGGCAAGCTGGAAGCGCATGTACAAGTGAGTTTGCCAGGCGGCGATTTATACATTGAATGGACAGACAAAACTACGCCGATCCGAATGACCGGTCCGGCCGCTTTTGTCTTTGAAGGAGAGTGGTGGTGATTTCAACAGATGAAAAATCCGAGCGTATGAGTGCCCATGAAGTGGCGACCTGGTTACGCCGCCATCCAAAATTCCTCGAGCAATATCCGGATTTGGCCGTGTCGCTAGTGGTGCCGCGTGAAGAAGGAAAGGCCGCCTCGCTGGCCAGCTACCAACTCGATGTATTGCGCGACAAGAATCGTGAATTGAATCGCCGTCTAAATGAATTATTCGCTAACGCACAAGACAATGAACGCTTGGCGGTACGTACACATCAGCTCACGCTGGCCTTGATGCGTGCGCGCAATGTTGCCGATACCTGGAAGGCAATGGTGGCAGTGTTGGGCGAAGATTTTCAGGGTGATGCGATACGTGCAATTTTGTTTTCCGAAGTCGATGCGCTTGAGCTGGCGGAATGGTGGCAAGTATTGCCGACGCGAGCGAATGCGCTGTTGCCGTTCAAGGATTTCATTGCTGCCAACGAACCGCTTTGCGGACGACTGAATCAGGATAAATTGGATGTGCTGTACCGCGACGCCCAGCTGTTGCCGGCTTCCTGCGTGTTGCTGGCGGTAAGCGGGCACGGCATTTTGTGTGTCGGTAGCCAGGATGCCAATCGTTTCTACCCCGGCATGGGCACTTTGTTCCTGCGCCTGATGAGCGAAGCCTTGGTCGCGGCATTGGCGCGATTTGATTGATGGAATGGAAGCCTTAAAACAAACGGTTGACAATTTTCTCTCGCATTTGCGGGTGGAGCGTCGTTTGTCATCGAACACGACTGAAAGCTACCAGCGTGATTTACTGAGCCTTATCGAATGGATGCCGTCGGCGGGCTTCCATGATTGGCAAAGTTTGAACGGCGAGTCGCTGCGCAGTTTTCTGGCGAGCGAGCATCGTCGCGGCTTGGGTGCAAAAAGCTTGCAAAGACGATTGTCGGCTTGCCGCTCGATGTTTCAGTGGCAGCTCAAGCATGGCGATTTGACAGGCAACCCGGCGCAGGGCATTCGTGCGCCGAAAGCGCCGAGAAAATTGCCGCAGGTGCTCGACCCCGATGAAATGACGCGTCTGGTGGAAGTGCCGACCGATACCGAATTAGGAAAACGCGACCGCGCGATGCTGGAATTATTCTACTCCTCGGGCTTGCGGCTTTCGGAGTTATGCAGTCTGCATTGGCGTGATCTGGATTTGGCCGACGGCCTTGTGCGGGTGCTGGGTAAGGGCTCCAAGGTGCGCATAGTGCCAGTGGGGAAATTCGCCCGCGAAGCACTCGACAATTGGCGGACGGAATCTGCCGGAAAATTGGATAAACCGGTGTTTCCGGGCAGGAACGGCACGATTACACCGCGAGCCATTCAGTTGCGCATCAAGCAATTGGCAAGCAGCCAAGGGCTTTTTAAAAATGTCTATCCGCATTTGATGCGGCACAGTTTTGCCAGCCATGTGCTGGAATCTTCCGGCGATTTGCGTGGCGTGCAGGAATTGCTGGGTCATTCCGATATTGCGACCACCCAAATTTATACGCATCTCAATTACCAGCATCTGGCCAAAGTGTATGACGCCGCGCATCCGCGCGCGCGCAGAAAATCGAGTGACAAATAAAATGAAACCCACCGATATTATTTTTCATCGCGCTTCGCATGTGCTTGAGGTGGCGTTCGAAAATGGCGAACGCTACAAGTTGCCTTGCGAATATCTTCGGGTCGAATCACCCTCGGCCGAAGTGCAGGGTCATGGCCCCGGCCAACGCATTCTCGTGCCCGGGAAAAAACACGTGAACATCAATTCGATCGAACCGGTCGGTAATTACGCCGTGCAACTGCATTTCGATGACGGCCACAACACCGGCATTTTCAGTTGGACTTTACTGCGTGAACTGGGTCAAACCTTTGATACGCGCTGGGCGGCGTATCAGGCGGCGCTGGTTGAGCGTGGATTGAGTCGCGAGCCGTAACGCGTAGGAGGCCGCTTGCGGGCGACGAGTTCAGGCGCAACGCAAGCATTTTCTGTATTTGTCGCCCGCAAGCGGCCTCCTACCGGATGAGCCTTAACCCAAAAAACACCCTTGCTGCGGCATAATGCAGCCATGAACCAAGACCCCAAAAACCAAGCCAAACAAGACGCCGATACCACCCATTTCGGCTTTCGCGATGTGCCGGTAGCCGAAAAGCAGAAACTGGTCGGTCAGGTGTTTTCCTCGGTGGCCGCCAAATACGATTTGATGAATGATTTGATGAGCCTTGGCGTGCATCGAATCTGGAAACGCTATTTCGTTGGTACGTCTGGCGTGAAGCGCGGTGATCGTGTACTCGATCTGGCCGGCGGCACCGGCGATATCGCCATGCTGCTGCACGAGCGTGTCGGTGATACCGGCGAAGTCATCATCGGTGATATCAATGCATCGATGTTGAGTGTCGGCCGTGACCGTCTGAACGACAAGGGCCTTGTCCGTGGATTGCAATATGTGCAATTGAATGCCGAAAGCTTGCCGTTTCCCGATAACAGTTTCGATCTCGTCACGATTGCCTTCGGTTTGCGGAATGTCACCGACAAAGCCAAAGCACTTCGCGACATGCATCGCGTGTTGAAAGTCGGCGGCCGTGTATTGGTACTGGAATTTTCTCAGGTGAAACCGGAATGGTTTCGTCCAATTTACGATTTTCATTCGTTCAAAATATTGCCGAAACTCGGCAAGCTATTCGCCAACGATTCGGACAGCTACCAGTATCTGGCCGAGTCTATTCGCAAGCATCCCAACCAGGAAAATCTTCAGGCGATGATGGGTGAAGCAGGGTTTTCCCGCTGCAGCCATCGTAATTTAAGTGGCGGTATTGTCGCCATTCATAGTGCTTATCGTATCTAACACCATCAGAATCAAATCAGGAAAGCCCATGCGTCTATTTGCCGCGCTATTTGTCTTGCTAGTGTCTCCCGCATTCGCCGCGACGTTCGATGAGCGTCGTTACGACGAGCATAGTTATGCAGAGCCCACGCAAGTTGTCGTAAAAGACATTGCGCTGGATTTGACGGTCGATTTCGACAAGAAAATTCTCAGGGGCAGTGCAAACCTCAGCTTGAACTGGTTGAATCCCAAGCATGGACAATTGGTTCTGGATACCCGCGATTTAAGCATCGAAAAAATTGAAGGCACGACCGGGCGTATGGCCTGGCAGCCTTTGAAATATTCCCTGTCACCACGTGACGATATTTTCGGCAGCAAACTGACGATCAACATGCCGCAGGCTTTCGGGAATGTTCGCATCAGCTATTCGACTTCGCCCCAGGCTTCGGGTTTGCAGTGGCTGGATGCCCCTTTGACGGCAGGCAAGAAGCAGCCGTTTATGTTCAGCCAATCGCAATCGATTCACGCGCGTTCCTGGGTGCCGCTGCAAGACACGCCCGGCGTGCGTTTCACCTATTCGGCCAACATCAAGACACCGGCCAACGCGATGGCCTTGATGTCGGCGAACAATGCACCGGATGCCGTGCGGGATGGCGATTATTCCTTCCGCATGCCGCAGCCGATTTCTTCCTACCTGCTCGCGATTTCGGCCGGTGATCTGGTATTCGAACCCATTTCGAATCGTGTCGGTGTCTGGGGCGAACCATCGGTCGTTAAGAAAGCGGCTTGGGAATTTGCCGATACCGAAAAAATGATTGTCGAGACCGAAAAAATGTTTGGCCCTTATCGCTGGGAACGTTATGACATTCTCGTGCTGCCGCCATCCTTCCCGTTCGGCGGCATGGAGAATCCGCGCCTGACTTTTGCCACACCAACGATCATTGTCGGCGACCGTTCGCAAACCAGTTTGATTGCACACGAACTGGCGCATTCCTGGTCGGGCAATCTGGTGACAAATTCGAGCTGGAAGGACATGTGGTTGAACGAGGGCTTCACCACGTACGTGCAAGGCCGGATTGTCGAAGCGGTGTACGGCAAGGAATTGGCCGATATGGAAGATGTGATCGGCGAGTTCGATGCAAGGTCGGAAGTGGATTCGCTTGATCCTGGCATGCAATTACTCGCTTTGCCGGCGATGCCGGGCATGGACCCCGATGAGGCCTCCAGCGATATCGCTTATGAAAAAGGTCAATGGTTTTTGACCTTCCTCGAACAGCGATATGGCCGGGATTTATTTGACCCCTTCCTGCGTTCCTGGTTCGACGAGCATGCCTTCAGCACGGCCACCACAACGGATTTTGTCGCGTTCTACAAAAAGAATTTGCCGGGTAAAAAGCCCGGCGCGGTGACGGACGCGGAATTTAATACTTGGGTATACGAACCCGGCATTCCCACATTTGCGACATCAACGCAGTCGCTGCGTTTTATCGCCGTCGATGCTGCACGCAATGGCTGGCTGGCAGGAAAGTTATCGGCGAAAAAAATTCCGGCAAAAAAATGGAGCACCCAGGAATGGTCGCATTTTCTCGATAATTTGCCGAAAACATTGCCGCTTAAAAAACTGCAGGAACTCGACAAAGCATTCAAGCTGACCGGCACGCCGAATGGCGAAATCGGCATGCGTTGGTATCCGATTACCATTCGCAGCGGCTATGTGAAAGCACGTCCGGAAATCGAAGCCTTCCTGAAAAAAATCGGTCGCCGCAAACTGATTATGCCGAGCTACATCGCGCTGACCGAAAGCAAGGACGGCCTGGAATTCGCCAAGCAGGTATTTACCAAGGCACGCCCGGGCTACCATCCGATCACCATCGGCACGGTAGAGGCTTTACTCGGCAAAGCTAAACCATAATCGGTTCATGCAACTCCCGGTAGCCCAATAATGACTCCGAAAACCGCACGCAAACTTGCGTGGGCGGCCGGCATCGGATTGTCGGTGGCGACCGTGAGTACAGCGATCTGGATGCCGGAACAATTCCTGCAAGCCGAGTTCGCACGCTTGCGCTGGTTGGCCGGTGCCGAAGTACAAAGTAAAACCATCGGCGATCATCGCTGGGTGTATTTGCAGGCTGGTTTCGGCGAAGAAAACAGCGCACAAAAGCCGCTACTTTTTCTGGTGCACGGTTATACCGGTAGCAAGGAAAACTGGCTGTTGGTGATGCGCGAACTCGGACGGAAATATCGCGTGATCGCGCCCGATTTGCCGGGCTGGGGTGAAACAACACGATTGGATGATGCTGATTACGGCGTGATTGCTCAGAAGCTGCGCTTGGCCGAATTCATAAAATCCTTCAAGGAAACTCCCAATCTTCTGGTCGGGCATTCCATGGGCGGACACATCGCCGGCATGGTCGCGGCCCGACAGCCGGAGATCATTTCAAAACTGGTGCTGATGTCAGCAGCCGGCGTGGAGTTCGAGCAAAATGATTTCGCCCGTTCGGTTTTGCAAGGCGGCAATCCGTTTGAAGTAAAAACCCGCGGTGAGTTTCATGCGCAAATGCGCCTGGTGTTTACCGAGCCACCGTTTGTGCCGTGGCCATTCGATGAAGCGATGGTGCAGCGTCGCCGCCGTGATGCCGCCTTCGAAGCGAAAGTGCTCGACAGTATCGGCCGTGGCCCGGACGTGATTGTGTTGCAATCGGAAATGCAAAAAATCCAGTCGCCGACATTATTGCTGTGGTGCAAGGATGACCGCGTAATCGACGTCAGTTCGGTGCCGATTTTCCAATCCGGCATTACCGATTCGCAAGCCCTTATTCTTGAAGGTTGTGGCCATATGCCGATGATGGCGAAACCGAAAGAAGTGGCAAGCGGCATTGATGAATTCATCATGCAACCGGCACTGGACATCACCACGATTCCGCTGGAATAAGCTCGACGGGTTAGTCGTTGGTAACGATGGCGAAAGTGCCGGTGGCTTTGTCGAATAGCATGAAAAAACCGATCACATCCAGATCGCTTCCTTCGATACTCAAATCATCGCTGAGCAAAGTATCTTTCACGCCTGCCGTGCCCGCCATCATCTTGATGAAAATCGCTTTGGTCAGTTTCAAGCTGGCGCTTGCCTTCGCGTCGGGCTCGGATTTGCGGAAATGCATGACGGAATTTTCGATCCACAGTACATAGGACTCCGACGTATCGGTGATCTGCAGATTAATCTTCAGGTTTTTTCCGTCGGCCGCGGGCCCGTCCAGGCCCGCCGCCATTGCTTCAAGAAAACGTTCCGTTGGTGTCTGTGCAAGCATCTCCATAAAGCTGGCGCGATTGATGCCCTTTTCCGGCGCACCGTTGCGCAGTTCATCGGCAGCGGTCAGATAGCTATTGCGCCAGGTCGCGGCTTCCGACATATAGCCCATTTGTTCGTAGGTACGGGCGAGCAATTCTGTGGCGGCCTTATTGTTCGCTTCGGCGAAGACCACATGATTCAATAGTTCGGCCGCCCATCGGTAGTCGCCGACATCGAAAGCCTTTTGTGCCGCGGCGATGGCTTTTTCACTGCCACCCATCAAGGCGATGTAGCGGGTAGCCGATTCGCGCGGCGGCAGTGGATTCAAGTGCGCCGGATTGCCGTCATAGGCGCCGATATAGAACTGGTAGATGGCCTTGACGTTGTGGCGCAGATCGCCGTAATAGCCGCGGGCACCGAAGTAGTTTGACAGTGATGCGGGCAGTTTTACGGTATCGGCAATTTCGTTTGGGGTATAGCCGGCGTTGATCAGGCGCACAGTTTGATCATGGGTGTATTTATAGACGTCGCGGTGTTTGGAAATGAATTCGGCGATGCGTGCCTGGCCCCAGATCGGCCAATTATGCTGGCCGAAATACACCTCGGCGTCGCGGGTTTGTTCGAGTGCCTGATCCATGTATTCTGACCAGCGCAAAGCATCGCGAACTTTCGCGCCGCGCACCGGCAAAAGATTGTGCATGGTCTGCGCAAGATTTTCGGCACCGCAATACGCTTGTTGGTCGGGCAGGCTGAAAGTTAATTCCGCCGGTGCTTCCGCCCCCGGTACATTGTGGAAAATAAAACGGATGCCATCGACCTTGATTTCCTGCGTCGGCGCGGTAATCAACAAGGTCGGTTCGAGAATGCTGAAGTTGCCGTAGGCCGTGGCTTTGCCGAGCCCGGTATCGACCAGGCCCTTTGCCGAACGCGGCAAGTTCTTGCCGAATTGATACATCGAACGGCGCCCCATCGCAGAGCCGACCATGATGTTCTCGCTGGTGGCTTCGGCCATGAAACCGGCCGGCGCGATAACCGGAATTTTTCCCGCGAAGACCTCATCGTTCGATAGCACGCCGGTGGCACCGCCGAAATGATCGATGTGGCTGTGGGTGAAAATAATCGCCGTCACTGGTCGATTACCCAGATGCTGGCGAGCGAAGGCAAGAGCAGCGGCGGCGCTTTCGCGACTGGTGAGCGTGTCGACCACGATCCAGCCATGCTGGCCTTCAATCAGGGTCATATTGGCCAGATCGAAACCGCGCAGTTGATAGACGCCGTCGGTGACTTTGAACAGGCCGATGTTGGCGTTGAGAATTGCATGCCGCCACAAACTCGGGTTGACCGTATCGGGTGCTTTGCCTTTCACGAAATCGAACTGGCCGAAATCGATCAGCGTGTTGCCTTCGGCATCCAGAATTTTTCCGGTGGGTTTGGCTATAAAACCACGACGTGCATCGGCAAAATCCTGCGGGTCATCCAGCTTCAACTCGGCTGCCATTTTTGCGTTTGCCTGTATCGTTGAGGTGCTGGCATCGCTGGCGTTGCCGCCGATACCTGTAGAGCGCGAGCAAGCACACGACACGAGGAGCAGGCCGCAGATAATGATGCATGGCGTGATTTTCATATAAGAAATCCCCGTGTTTTCTCAATGGTTAGAGCGCAGCATGCCGGCTGTTTTTTCGATCAACATGATCGTGGGCGAATGGGTGTTGCCGCCCATCAAGATCATCATGATCGAAGCATCGACAAGCTGCATGCCATCCATAAGCATTAGGCTGTTGACGCGTTCACGAAGTCGGCAGCGAGTGCGTCGATAGTGTACGCAATCACCGTGGAGCTCATCTTTCCACGATTCGCATTGAAAGCTGCCGATGTGATAATGCGTTGGGAATGCATAAAACCTCGGATTTCTGCCAGAGCTAGCAGGCTATTTTTTCACGCTTGCACGCGAGGCATCACGTGCTTTCCTGAAGGCATTGCCTTCGTAATAGTTCGGCCACTTGTCGCTGTTGGCCAGTGTCTTGCCCAATTGCTGAAGTGCATTCAAATCCTGCACCACGCCGCGTAAATCCCAGTTTGGGTCGAAGTTGTCGGCGCCTTTGTGATAATGCTCGCCGTAATAGTCGTCGATCACCGACTGCCCGAACTCGCTGCCTTTTTCCAGGTTTTCGATGCCGCCTTTGGCATAAATGGCGGGCACGCCGGCTTTGGCGAAGCTGAAATGATCGGAGCGAAAAAACATGCCTTTTTCGGGTGAGCTTTCGGCCTTCAATACACGTTTTTGCATGCCGGCAATCGGTGCCAGCCAGTCATCGAGTTCGGAATTACCCAATCCGATCACGGTCAGGTCTTTCGCAGGGCCGACAACGGTCATGGCGTCCAGATTAATCACGGCCACCGTTTTGGCGAGCGGAATGACCGGATGTGAGGCGTAGTACTTCGAGCCGAGCAGTCCGGATTCCTCCAGCGTGACAAACAGGAAGACCACCGAGCGATCAGCGGGTTTGTTGACGGTGAATTGTTCGGCGATTTCCAGTACGCCGGCGACGCCCGAGGCATTGTCGATGGCACCGTTATAAATATTGTCGCCGGCTTCTTCGGCATGGGTGCCGAGATGGTCCCAGTGCGCGGTGTAGACAATCGCTTCGTCGGGGCGGGTTTTTCCAGGCAATACCGCCAATACGTTGCGGGATTGGCCGCGCTTGGTGCCGCTTTTTAAATCGACACTGATGTGCGATTGCAAAGGCACGGCCTTGAAACCGCGTTTGTTTGCAGCGGCACGCAGCGTCATGAAGTCCAGGCCTGCGTTCTGGAACAAGGTGTTGGCGGCGTCGGCGCTCAGCCAGCCCTGCACGGGAATGCGCGGCTCGGGATCTTCACTGATCGGCAAATCAAATTGCGCGCCCGACCAGGAATTTTTGACGACATCCCAGCCATAGGCCGCACCTTGGGTATCGTGAATAATCAGCGCCGCGGCAGCACCCTGACGCGCCGCTTCTTCAAACTTGTAAGTCCAACGACCGTAATACGTCATCCGGCGACCTTCAAATAGATTCGCATCGGCGGCATGGAAGCCTGGGTCATTGATCAGCATCACGACAGTTTTGCCCTTGACGTTCAAGCCGGCGTAATCGTTCCATTTCTGTTCGGGTGCATTCACGCCATAACCGACGAAGACCATGTCGCTGGCATCGAGTTTGACCTCGGCCTGTTCGCTGCGCGTGCCCATGACCATGTCTTTGCCCATCGACAAATTCCAGAGGGCGCCTTTGCTGGTGGTGATACTCATACTGGAGTTCGAACTAACCAAGCTCTCGATCATCGGCACCGTCTGGATGTAGCTGTCGCCATTGCCGGGCTTAAGGCCCAGTCGCTGGAATTGCTGCGTGAGATAGGCAACGGTTTTATCCTCGCCTTCGGTACCCGGTGCCCGGCCGCCGAACTCGTCCGAGGCCAAGACTCTGATGTGCATGGAAAGGTCTTCGGTCGATACTTCGGGACCGAAGCCGTGTTTGATATCGGTAATCGATGGCTGTGCCGGAACGACGGGATCGCTAACGCGGGGAGGTGCCTGACATGCGCTTAAAAAAGCACAGACGATTGAAACCAGGACAAATCGCGACATAGCACCTCCGGAGTGAGTCCGGATAATAACGCGGAATGCCCTGGTTTAGGCTTGAGCCAGGTCTCAGTCTTTGCGGGCCGGAATTTTATCGGTGTAGATCTGTGGAGTTGCACCGGTCACTTTGCCGATTTTCGCAGAGCGGTGCACAAGCAAATCCACTTCGCGCTTGAAGACCAGCTCACCCATGACGACAGCGTTCTGACCAATCAGCACGCGGGGTATTTTCTGTTTGCCCCAGCTAAGGCCGGTCGGCTTGTCGACGAGGATGCCGCCATGGATATGGGAGTGGCTGCCAACGGTAATATCGCCGTTCATAGTGGAAACAAGACCCTGAACATTGGATTGGTAAATCAGGATTTTTCCGTTCACCGTACTCAATTGGGCCCCCTTGAGTTCAGAGAGTTTTCCGACCGTAATGCCGCCATTGACGGTTTCAACATTGCCCTTGACATGGGTTTGTTCGCCAAGCGTGATGGCACCGTTGACGGTGCTGGCGCTGCCAAGAACGGCCTTATCTTCGCCGGAAATGGCGCCATTCACGGTTTCGACATCGCCGACCGTCGAGCCTGCCTCAATGCGAATACTGCCGTTGACGGTATCGAGATCACCATAGGTATGGCCGCTTTCGGCATGGATACTGCCGTTCACCTTGGAAATATCTTTGCCATCACCCTGGTCATGGGCGAA
Organism: Arenimonas sp.; assembly: GCA_043789195.1. Lineage (GTDB taxonomy): Bacteria > Pseudomonadota > Gammaproteobacteria > Xanthomonadales > Xanthomonadaceae > Arenimonas. The sequence goes on from JAYWIC010000041.1 coordinate 11,431, forward strand.
GGTGCTGCTGGCGGCAAGAGCGAAGGCGAGAAAAAAAACGGTGCGGCGCATGGTGATCTCCTTAAACGTGGGTGTGCTTGTGATGCATGTCAGCCATCAAAGGTTTAGAGGCGGTGTAAAACTTTCTATGCCACCCCTGTCTGAATGGCTTGAAACCCTTGCCCTACAAAGCGCAAACAGTGTCGCGCTACTTCGTTACAATTGTGGAGTGCCATAGGTCAGGAGCCTGCATTGAACCGTCCGAAACCCTTATTACTGCTGATTCTGGATGGCTGGGGCTACCGCGAGGAAACGGCAGATAACGCCATTGCACTCGCGCAAATTCCGAATTGGCGTGCACTTTTACGGGATTTCCCGAACACGTTGGTGCATACCGAAGGACGTTTCGTCGGATTACCCGATGGTCAGATGGGCAATTCCGAAGTCGGGCACATGAATATCGGTGCCGGGCGAATTGTGTATCAGGATCTGACGCGGGTGGATGCCGATATCGAAAGCGGCGGTTTCTTCCAAAATCCGGAACTGCTGAAAGCCTGCGAAATGGTCAATCAGCATGACGCCACCCTGCATGTTTTCGGCCTGTTGTCGCCGGGGGGTGTCCATAGCCATGAATCCCATATTTTCGCGATGCTGGATTTGGCCCATCGCCAGGGCGTCAAAAAAGTCGCCGTGCATGCCTTTCTGGATGGTCGCGATATGCCGCCAAAATCCGCCGAAGCCAGCATTCGTGCGCTGCAAATCGTCTGCAATGAATTAGGCAATGCAAAAATCGCGACCGTGATCGGACGCTATTACGCGATGGATCGCGACCAGCGCTGGGATCGCCAGCAAGCGGCCTATCTGGCCATTGCGGAAGCCGAATCCGATTATCGATACGACGACGCACTCGCCGCCTTGAAGGTGGCTTACGAGCGTGGCGAAACCGACGAGTTTGTCAAAGCCAGCGTGATCGACGGCGGCGTAAAAATAGTCAACAACGATGCCGTGGTTTTCATGAACTTCCGCGCCGATCGTGCAAGACAGTTGACCTCGTGTTTCGTGCAGCCGGATTTTTCCGGTTTCGAAAAACCCAGAGCCATTTCACTGTCGCATTTTGTCTGTCTCAGCCAATACGATGAAAAGCTCGATGCTTCAGTAGCCTATGGTTCCGATGATTTGCCCAATGTCCTTTCCGATGTATTGGCCGCGAATCACTGCACGCAATTGCGCATCGCCGAAACCGAAAAATATGCCCATGTCACTTTCTTTTTCAGCGGCGGCCGCGAAGCCATGGCAACGGGTGAAGAGCGCGTGCTGATCCCTTCGCCCAAAGTGGCGACGTATGATTTGCAACCGGAAATGAGTTGTCCCGAACTGACCGAAAAACTGGTCGCTGCCATTACCGGTAAAAAGTACGACGTGATCGTCTGCAATATCGCCAATCCCGATATGGTGGGTCATACCGGTGATTTAGGTGCCGCCATCAAGGCGGCAGAAGCCGTGGATACCGCGCTGGGTGCCTTGCGTGCCGCGATTGTCCAGACAGGCGGCGAAATGCTGGTGACCGCCGACCACGGCAATCTTGAAATGATGCGCGATCCTATTACCGGCGAGCCACATACCGCGCACACCATCGGTCCGGTACCGTTTGTTTATGTGGGACGCAAGGCGAGTTTGAGAAAGGGCGGGGCCCTGCGTGATATTGCGCCGACGATCTTGTATTTGCTGGATATTCAAAAGCCTGCCGAGATGACAGGTACTTCCTTGGTGGAGTTAAGCTAAGTGACGAGGCTTCTCGCCATTGTTTTCCTGATGTCGATTTTGCTACTGCAACCCGGTGTCTCTTGGTCGGCCAAGCCCACGACGCAGGCGCAGGCGGCATCACAGAAGAAAAAACTCGAAGCGGTGCAGGCGCAGATCAAGAAACTCAGCGAAGACCAGAAACAACTCGAGCAGCAACGTGCCGAAGCGAATAAATCGGTGCATGAAATGGACGCCAAGGTGGCCCAAGCCAGTCAACAGGCCCGCAAAAGCCAGCAGCAATTGCTGGCACAGCAATCGCAACTGCAATTACTCGAGAGTGAAAAACAGGCGCTTGATATCAAACTGGTCAAGCAGAAGCAGGCACTGGCAGCTCTGATTCGCTCTGCGTATGCCGTTGGGAAAACGCCGAGTCTGGAGCTGGTCCTGTCGCAGGATAAAATCAGTGACTCATCGCGTGCACTGGCGTACCACCGTTATTTCCAGGCGGATCAAAAAGCCCAGCTCGAGGCCATCTCCAGGCAGTTGCAGGAATTGTCGCTCATGACCGAGAAAGTCCGACTGCAACAACAGCAATTCGAACAGGCGAAAATCGAGCAGGAAAAAAATCTTTCCGCACTCAATACCCAGCGTAAAGAACGCGATCAGGCATTGGCGAAAGTGGACGCGCAATATCGTGATAAAAAAACCCGTTTGAACGCCTTAGGTCGCGATGAAAAAAACCTCAACGCCTTGCTCGATAAATTGCAAAAGCTGATGGCGCAGAAACCTGTCCAGACGAAGCCACGCGGTGGCAAGAAGCCATCGAACAAGGCGGAAAGCAAAACATTTACCAATGTGCCCATGGGCCCGATGCGACTGCCGGTACAGGGCAATGTGCTCGCTGGGTTCGGCGGCAGTATGCCGGACGGCCATCGCAGCGATGGCCTGTTGATTGCCGGCACGGTGGGCTCGGAAATTCGCGCCGTTGCCGCCGGTCGCGTAGCCTATGCCGACTGGTTGAAAGGTTATGGTTTATTGCTCATCCTCGATCACGGCAATGGCTGGATGAGCCTGTATGCCTTTAACGACAGCCTGCTGAAAAATGTCGGTGACAGCGTAAAAGTGAATGATGCCGTTGCCACTTTGGGTCGCTCTGGCGGCCAAGCCAGTCCGGCCTTATATTTTGAATTGCGTCAAAACGGCCATCCAAAAGATCCCCGTGTCTGGCTAAAACCCTAGGAACAAGAATGCGTTCGTTAGTTTTTCTGCTGTTGTCTCTTTTTTCGTCCCTGAGCCTGGCTCAGGCGACCCGCGCGTCCGCGCCAAAAACAAATACACCGCCAGCGGCAAGCACGATTCCAATTGATGAAATTCGTCGCTACATGCAAGTGCTCAGTCTGGTGGAGCAGTCCTACGTGGACCCCTTGAAGAATGGTGATTTGTTCGATGCGTCGCTGCGTGGACTGCTGCAGGAGCTCGATCCGCATAGCGCCTATCTCGACAAAGAAGAAATGCGGGAATTACTCGAATTTTCCACAGGAACCTATCAAGGCATCGGCATCGAAGTTGAAATGCGTAAAGATAAAAGTCTGGCCATCGTGGCACCGATCGACGGGTCGCCTGCCGCCAAGGCAGGGTTGCGTCCCGGGGATGTGATCACCGCGATTGACGGCAAACCGGTCAAAGGCAGTAATGCCAACAATGCCAGTCTCGGTCTGCGTGGAAAGCCCGGTTCGAGTGTCCGCCTGAATATTTTGCGTGAAGGCGAAACAGGCCTGCTCGAAGTACTGGTGATGCGCGAACTGATCAAACTCGACAGCATCAAAGCCAAATTGCTCGAGCCGGGTTATGGCTATGTGCGGATCAGTACCTTTCAGGAAGACACCGGTCGCCGGATGGTGCAGGAAGTTAACGCCATGCGTAAATCGCAAGGTGGAAACTTGAAAGGTTTGGTGATCGACATGCGCAGCAATCCGGGCGGTTTACTGGAGTCGGCATTGCAAATTGCCGATGCCTTTCTGGAGTCCGGCGTGATTGTCAGTACCCGTGGCCGGATGCCCGATTCCAATCTCATTTTGCGTGCATCGCCCGGTGATATTTTGTCCGGCGCACCGATTATCGTCTTGGTGGATGTTGGCAGTGCGAGTGCGTCGGAAGTAGTCGCTGGCGCACTGCGCGACCAAAAGCGCGCCTTGCTGATGGGCAGTCGTACCTTTGGAAAAGGCTCGGTTCAAAAAGTATTTCCGATGACGCGCGGCGACGGTATCAAGCTCACTATCTCGCGTTATTACACGCCGAATGGAAAGTCGATTCAGGCCAATGGTATTACCCCGGATGTGATCGTGTCGGGTACCACGAAGAAGGCGATGCGCGAGCAGGATCTGGCCGGCCATCTCGCCGGTGATGACGAGCAGGAAGACGGGTATTCGCGAGGCGAGGCGATTAGCGGAGATGACATCATCAACCGCGCACTGGCCCGATTGAAATTGGCGAGTGCCCCCCGGTTCAAGGCAAAAAAATAAATCAGGGTTTTGCGTGCTGCGAGATACCGAAATCGGTCCAGACCGTTTTCCTTTCAATCGCCTCATTCCAGATGGCCTTGTTTTTCTTGACCAATTCGGGATTGGCATAGCCCCGTGAATGTTCCAGATGCAGCACGATGGCACGATAGCGGACGCGGACGCGGCGTATGCCCGAGCGATTGAGTCGGTCGCCAAATTCCCAATCCGAACCGCCGTAGGCCATGCGCTCGTCAAAGCCGTTGATGGCGATCAGGTCTTTTTTCCAGCCGGAAGCATTATTGCCGTACCAGTTGGCTTGCACAAAACTGAATGTATCGAGAAAACTTGCCTTTAGTCCTTTGGCCCTCAGGCGCTGGCTGATTCTTTTCGGTGGATAACCGTTGGTGATCAAAAAATCCAGATCAAAGCATCGACCCGTCAAGATATCGTCTCTCGTAATGGCTTCGCTCGTGCTCATCGGCAAGCGAACATAGTCGCCGGAAAGATAGGCCCCGGGTTTACGATATTTAAGATGGGTTTCGACAAAATCGCGACGTGCGATGCAGTCGCCATCGGTGAAAATCAAGTAGTCACCGCTAGCCTGCATGACCGCCCGGTTGAGAATGCGACATTTGCGAAAGCCATCGTCTTCCTGCCACACGTGCAGAATCTTGAATGGCAGCTTGGCTCGCATGTCGTCGATCAAGTCTCGAGTTTCGCTTGTCGAACCATCATCGGCAATAACAACTTCAAACTCCGTGTGCGTCTGACAGGAAAAGCTCCAGAGCACCTTCTGTAGCCAGACAGGATTGTTGTAAGTGGTAATAATGACGCTGGCATGGGCCATAATTATGTTTTTTCTACCAGTGCTTGCTCATAGTAATCGAGCAAACCATCTGCCCGTATTTTTCTGAAACACTCGATCATGGGGTTCCCGACGAGATCCCCGCTGCCGGTGGTTTTATTGGCATCAAGCAATACCGCCTGACCATCGTGGATGACGTAATCAAACTTACCATAATCAAATCCCAATTGCTGACGCCATTCAAGCACGCGAGGATGAATATCACATTCCACCAGACGCTCGGAGTTGCCAACCGACACCACCGGATTTTTGGAAACCGTCATCTGGCAAGATTGACCAGTACCCATGAATAAATAGGCGCGGGTGCAATAAAACTCTTCGTCCCGTTCGGGCAGAAATTTTTCCACTACCAGGTCCGTTCGCGAAAACACTTCGGCAGGTACGTCTTCAAGGCGATCGAAAATAAGGTAGTTAGACGGTCTGCTGATAACGATGTGATGTTGCATTCGTAATTGAAATTGTCGTAGTTTCCTGATGGCGCGCGTCCAGAGGGTACCGTTTAGTCGCTCTGGAATGCCGCCGGAATTTTCATTCGATTTGATGATGACCTGCCCGGAATAGTCATCGCTTTGGCGGAGTAGTTGTGCCGATATCGTGGATTTTCGAATATCAATCGCTTGTTTGTTGAGACAGACCCGATAGCGATTGGCCAAATCGATAAACCGTTGTGGCACGAGGCTCAGGTCAATATGCAATATGGCGATATCGGCAGGAATATAGTCTTTCGTTCCGAAAACCCTAATGACGTCGTGACCTTCGGCTTCCCAATACCTGGCAACATGCATGATGTCGTACCGACGTAGATCCCGGTGGCGGTCGTTTTCATGGAAAAGTATCGCGATGCGTAATTTTTTTTTGTGTTGAATGGTCATCGGGCAAGTTGCAGAGCATTGGGCAAATGATTTTTATAATAGCCAATCAATCCTGCTGCCTGTTTCTGCCTGTCGGCTTCCACGAGTGCGTCACCAACCGAGCCGCCGCTGCCAGTGGTTTTATTGGTATCGAGCAAGATGGCCTTGCCTTGATGGATAACATAATCGAATTTTCCGTAGTCAAAACCCAATTCCCGACGCCATTGTGCCGCTTGCGGATGAATCGGGCAGCTCTCGGTTCGAATGGTATTGCTCCACATAACAATCGGGCTGCGGGCATAATTTAATTGGCAGGCTTCACCATCACCCAAAAAAAGATAGGTGCGTGTGCAAAAAAATTCAGCGATCCGTTCGGGGAGAAATTTCTCGACCACGAGGTCTGTCCTGTCAAAAACTTCCCGCGGCACTAGCGAGAGACTATCGAGAATCCGGTAGTCAGCCTGTTTGCGAATGGTCGGTTGTGCGCCTACACGATGCAAAAACCTTTCACATCCGATACCTAGGCGCGTGCGCCAGCCGCCGTTGATCCGTTCGGGAATGCCGGCTGCATTTTCATTGGATTTGATGATCACCGGCCCATCGTAATCATCGCCGTGTTTCAGCAATTGTTGCGAAATGCTGGATTTCCGGATATCGAGTGCTTTTTTGTTGAGACAGAGTGGATACCTGTTGGCGAGATCGACATATTCTTGAGGAATCAGGCTCAGATCAACATGCAGTAGCGCTATATCGGCGTCAATGAATTTGCGGGTTCCAAATACAGGAATAACCTCATGCCCCGATTGCTGCCAGTATTTTGCAATATGCAGGATATCGTAACGATGCAAATCACGCGATTGATCTCTTTCGTGAAAAAGCAGTGCGATGCGCATCGGGAAATCAGCGCTGTGGTTTCATTGGCATCGGAAAAGGCGTGACGACTTTCTCGCCGGTGGTGGCGTCACGGATGGCGAGCTGGCCTTTCCGGGCGACTTCCTCGATGCGTACGATGCTTTGCATCGGGAGATGCAGTACTTTGGTGTTGGCGAATTCATCGCGCAATCGTTCTTCGGTGGGATCAACGACCAGGCCCTCATTGACGTCGAATTCCAATTCACTGATTTCGGTAAAACCCCAGATATCTCCCGACATGATTTTACGGGCGTAAAGTTCGTATATTTTTCCGGCATTGAAGAAGGTAATTTTGTAGAGCTTTTTCATTTCGCGGATTATCCAAAACGTGGAATTTTGATGAAGGGGCGCAGCAGTAGCGCAATGCTGATGCCAGCAAGAAAACCACTGACATGGGCCCACCAGGCAACATGTCCGAATGCCGGCCCAAGAAAAGTAAATAACCATTGCAAGGCGGCCCAAACGCCGATCAGCACGACGGCGGGCAGACGGATAAATTCCAGCCAGAGTCCCAACGGAACAACGATGCCCAGTCGGGCATTCGGAAATAGCACCAAATATGCCCCGATGAGTGCCGACACGCCACTACTGGCCCCGACAATTAATCGACCGGGGCTATCCAGCATCAAGGACGCGACCAGGTTGGCAATTGCGCCGCCGCCAAGAAACACCAGTAATAAGCGCCAGGGCCCCAGCGTCTTTTCCGAAGGGTAGGCGAAAATCAGCAGGAAGATCACATTGCCCAGCATATGTACCCAGTTGATGTGGATAAACAAGGCGCTCAGCAAAGTGAGAGGGCGGCCATCGGTAAAATCCATTCGCCATTGCTGCAAGCTGCCCGAAAGCGTGCCCCACTGATCGAGATAGACCTTAACTTCCTGCGTGCTCGGCCACCATTGAAACCACAGGAATACCAACACGATCAGGCAAACCAGAAAGGGTGTCGCCCAGCGTATTGCTGCTTTATGACGCGATGGCAAATTTACAAACACGCGGAATGCATCATGGGCGAGGCAGTAGGTAGGATTGTCCCTGCATCGACAGTACCACGCCATCGGGTCGAATTTCTTCTACAACGGCCGCGCCGATAACGCTACCTTCGTTGACACGCTGGCCATCGATGATGGCAAAACGTTTTCCCGACTCGGACGAATAAACATGCATGCTGAGCTTCAGTGCAGGTAATTGTTGTCGCTGATCCAGCGGCATTTCCGCCATGCCGGCGATGCGTGTTTCCGGTGCCGGCTCGATGACCTCGGCCTCAGGCTTGGCAGGTTCTATACTGGCTTGGTTGTCGAAGGGGCTGGGCGGTTTTGTTTGCGGCTGTTGGCCAACCGGCGGCGCCGGCGTGGCGATGGGTGCCGGTGATGCTGTTGGCGTTGCTGGCGCTGCGACGATCGCCGGCGGTGCTGTCGTTTCTGTTTTCGTCGATACCTTGTCGAGTGGCGATGTTGACGTATCGGGTGGGTCAACATCGATCGAATTCATCATCAGGTAGCCCAATACCAGCACAGCCAATAAAAATGCCGTCAAAATAATCCAGGGCAGCTTGGATTTTTTTTGCTTGCTGTAATGGGCTGTCGCTGTTGGTGAAGAGCTCAGTAAATGAGGTACCTGGCCGCGTTGTCGTTCGGCCTCGGATTTCTTCAGGGCATCAAGAATTAGCGACATGCTCGACTCCTGTGGTATCGGTGCTTGGGTCAAAATAATATTGAAGGCCAAAGGCCAGTGATATCAGTAACAGCATGGCAAGAAACCAGAGCACGATGCGTCCGGGCTTGAAAAAACGTCGTGCTGGCAGGATTTCCTTTGCCGCCAGTGACACCATGCCTGCGTCGACCACTTTATTGTCAAGAACATAAGCTGCCAGCAACGAACGGTCAGCGATGATGTTCAACAAGCGTGGAATGCCCTTGGAATATCGAAACAGGGCCTGAATGGCGTCGTCGGAAAAAGGAAACTGCGGACCGCCGGCAACGGCATAACGATGCCGTAAATAATGCTGGGCTTCGGTTTTACTTAATGGGGTGAGATGAAATCGTGCCGTGATGCGTTGGGATAGTTGCCGCAAATCCCTGCGCGCCAGCAAGTCGCGTAATTCCGGTTGCCCGAGCAGAATGATTTGCAATAGTTTTTGCGTATTGGTTTCAAGATTGGTGAGCAAACGAATTTGTTCCAGGGCTTCGGCCGATAGATTCTGGGCTTCATCGATGATCAGCACGACGCGCAAACCTTCGGCATAAGCCTGGAGCAGATAAATATTCAGGGCATCGATAAGACGCTTCTGATGGCCTTGTTTGCCGCGCAGGGGGATATGCAATTCCTTTCCGATCGCCTCGAGCAATTCAATCGGCGAGAGCATTGGATTGAGGATCAGTGCGACCCGCGTGTTCTCTGGTAATTGCTCCAGCAATAAACGGCAGAGTGTGGTCTTTCCGGTGCCGACTTCGCCGGTAAGTTGCACGAAGCCGCCACTACTGCCTTGGCCAACACCATAAAGCAGATGCGCCAAGGCATCCCGATGACGTTCGCTCAAGAAGACGAAGCGCGGGTCGGGGCTGATCGAAAAAGGCGGTTCGCGCAGCTGGAAGTGCTCGAGAAACATCGTTCAACCATCGTAAAAAGCGAGTATAACGCGGCTTTCATGCGAGGTGGCCGTAGTTGGTCGCCCGCAAGCGGCCTCCTACGGTTGAGATCGTAGGAGACCGCTTGCGGGCGACTTGCGGGCGACGCTATCCAAATTTAAATATGGATTCCGCACTCGCGCATCAGGCCTGCGAAACGCGTGTCTTCCTCGCGCATGCCTGGTTCCCATTTCGATGTCGTGTGGGTATCGCCAATCGAGACGTAACCGTTGTGCCAAAGCGGGTTGTAGGGTAAATCATGCAATTGCAGATAGGTCCAGATATCGCGGTCGGTCCAGTCGGCGAGCGGATGCACTTTCCAGCGTCCGTCGCGCAATTCCAGGAAGTCGATATTCGCGCGCGTGGTCGATTGCGAACGGCGCAGGCCGGCAAACCAGGTGCGGATATTCAATTCCTTCAATGCACGCTGCATCGGTTCGACTTTATGCAATTGGTTATAGCGGCGAATGCCTTCGGCACCGCGTTCCCACAAAGTACCATTGCGGGCCTGATTCCAGGCGCTGCTGACTTGCGGTGTATAAACTTTTAGATTCAGGCTCAAACGTGTTTGCAGCTCATCGACGAAGCGATAGGTCTCCGGAAACAAATAACCGGTGTCGATCAAAATGATTGGCAGGTTCGCGCGTTGACTGGTCAACATATGCAATGACACTGCCGCCTGTGCACCGAAGCTCGATGATAGTGCATGCTCGCCGGATAAAGATTCCAGTGCCCATGCGACCCGCTGTTCGGCGCTGCGCGTTGCCAACCAGGTATTCAAATCAGCCAGCGCGCGCGAATCTTCAGCGGCGGTTACAAGATCGGGCAAGGTCATGACACTAACTCCATATCAATGGTTTTCGGCTCCGACAAAATACCGGAGCGAAATAAATAATCACCAAACGCTTCTTTTTCATGACGCTGCGAAGCGTAGCCACTCAGCAAGGGCTCCAGGGTTTCCAGAATGCCGGCTTCGTCGATATTCTCTTTGTACAAACGATTTAGTCTGCGGCCCTGAAAATCGGCGCCGAGATGCAAGTTGTAGCGACCGAGTGCTTTTCCGACGAGGGCAATTTCGCCAAGATACGGTCGCGAGCAGCCATTCGGGCAGCCGGAAATTCTTAATAGAATCGGTGCTTGCTCGAGCGAATATTTTTTCAGGATCACTTCGACGCGATCCAGAAAACTTGGCAAATAGCGTTCGGCTTCTGCCATCGCCAGTGTGCAGGTCGGAAATGCAACGCAGGCCAGTGCATATAAACGCATGGCGCTACTATATTGATAATTATCCAGAGCGTGATGCTTTACCAAAAGATCAATTACATCGCGGTTATCAGCAGCTACACCGGCAATAATCAGATTTTGATTGGGCGTCAGGCGGAAATCGCCCTGATGAATTTTTGCGATTTCACGCAAGCCGGTCAGGCCTTGTTGCTTTTCACTATCGACTATGCGGCCACTTTCAATTCGTAGCGTGAGATGCCAACGACCATCGAAGCCTTCGACCCAGCCAAAACGATCGCCGCTGTGGTCAAAACTGTATCCACGTGCTGGCGGTAATTTTTCACCCAGACGGCGTTCGATTTCTTTGATAAACCAGGCTAGACCATGTTTATCAATGGTGTATTTCAAACGCGATAATTTTCTGTCGCTACGATTGCCAAAATCACGCTGTGTGGTCAACACGGCTTCGGCAGCCGGAATCAATTGCTCGGGACGGATAAAACCCAACACATCGGCAAGCCGCGGATAGGTACGGGCATCGCCATGCGTACTGCCCATGCCGCCACCCGCCAGCAAGTTATAGCCGATCAATTCGCCGTTTTCGACAATAGCGATAAAGCCGAGATCCTGACTAAACACATCGACATCATTAATCGGCGGAACGGCAATCCCGATTTTAAATTTGCGTGGCAAATAGGTCGGGCCATACACGGGTTCGGATTCATCGGCACCGACGATTTGTTTTTCATCGAGCCAAATTTCATGATAGGCGCGTGTATGCGGCAACAAATATTCCGATAGCGCAACCGACGCCGCGTGAACGGCTGCATGGGCTTTTGATTCAATAGGATTGGCGCTGGCCATCACATTGCGGTTCACATCGCCGCAGGCGGCAACGGTATCCATCAAGGTTTGATTAATCGCGGCAATCGTCGGTTTCAAATTACGTTTGATAATGCCGTGAATCTGGAAGGCCTGGCGCGTAGTCAAACGCAAACTGCCATTGCCGTATTGGGTTGCCAGTGCATCGAGATCCAGCCATTGCTTTGCCGACGCAACGCCGCCGGGCAGGCGCGTGCGAATCATAAAGCTGTAGGCAGGCTCGAGTTTTTGTTTGCGGCGCTCATCGCGTACATCACGGTCGTCTTGCTGATAGCTGCCGTGGAATTTCAACAGTTGCGCATCGCCTTCGCGCAGAGCGCCGGTGATCGGGTCGGCAAGGCTTTCGATCAAGGTGCCGCGTAAGCCGTGGCTACCTGCCTTTAGAATTTCAACCGGAGAAAGCGGCGCGCTCATTGATAAACATCCTTGGCGTAGCGGCCCGCTTGTTGCAGTTCGCTCAAATAGTCCGAGGCGTCTTCTTTCGACCTGCCGCCTTGTTCGCTAACGATTTCAAGCAAGGCCTGATGCACATCCTTGCCCATTGCAATGGCACCGCAAATATAAAGATGCGCACCATTTTCCAGCCAGGAAAAAACTTCGGCAGCGTTTTCACGCAAGCGCTGTTGTACGTAGATGCGTTCGGCCTGGTCGCGCGAAAATGCCAAGTCCAGACGATGTAGGTGACCTTTCTTTAAAGCCTCCTGCCATTCGAGTTGATACAGAAACTGGGAAGCGGCGTGGCGGGCACCGAACAGCAACCAGTTTCTTCCGGTGGCGCCCACTTCGGTACGTTCCTGCACGAAGCCGCGGAAGGGAGCAACGCCGGTGCCGGGACCAATCATCAAGATATCGCGCGAGGTATCCGTAGGGGTCCGGAAACGTTCATTGCGTTCTATGAAAACCGGAAGCTGCACACCGACATCGCGGTCAGCGAGAAAACCCGAGGCCAATCCGCGGCGCAGGTTTTCGTCTTTTTGATATTCGAGCAGTGAAACCGTGAGATGCGCTTCATCGCCAACGGCTTTGCGGCTCGATGCAATCGAATACAAACGCGGCGCAAGCGGGCGTAACGCATTCACCAATTCATCGGCACGCCACTCACCCGGATAGCGATTCAGAAAATCCGGCAATTGTTGCTGGCTGATAAATTGCGAAATGGCTTCGTTGTTTTCCGATGTCAACAAGGCGTTCAAGTCGTCACTGGAAAGTCGCGTCGCATGTTTCTGCACGAAGGATTTGCTCAGGCGTGTCAGTTCGCGTTTCGAGCTCAGCCATTCGCGTAATGACAATGATTGATCTCCAATGGATATCACTTCATCGGCATTAAGCTTCAGCTGGCTTAATACGGTATCGACCAGCGCGGGGTTATTGATTGGCCAAACACCGAGCGCATCACCTGGTTCATAACTCAAACTTTCGTGTAAGGCGATTTCAAGATGCCGCACATCCTGTTCGCTTTCGCGGGCGGTGATGCGCTGATTGACCAGCACTTCGGCGGCATAGGGTTTTTCGCGGCCATACAAACTGCTGGCAATTGCAGGACGCAGCGGTGTTACCGTTGCCGAGCTGATCGATGTTTTCAGAACTTCACGTGCCTGCGTCAAGGCGTTCTGACGCCACGGTGCAGCGACACTGGCAACATCGACGTCGGCTTCACCGACATCAGATAAACGCGTACCGCCCAACTCGGCAAAGCGTGCATCGAGTTTTTTCGCAATCGCATTAAACTGCGGATAACTGGAATCACCCAGACCGAGCACGGCAAATTTCAATTCTTTCAGTGGCGGAGCACGACGACCGGATATGAATTCGAAGAATGCCTGTGCATCATCCGGCGGATCACCATCGCCTTGCGTGCTGATCACCACATATAGCAAGCGCTCGTTCGCCAATTCGCGCACCGGATAGGCATCGGCACGCAATAAGCGTACCGATAAACCCTGTGCCTGCACTTCCTGCGATAGCGCTTCGGCTTCGCGTTTGGCATTACCGGTTTGGCTGCCATAGACAATCGTCAACCGAGTTTCATTTTGTGAGTCGGCAACCGGCACCGCTTGCAACAGACGTTGTGTTGGCGACAATTGTGCCGCCAAACCGGCGGTATAGCCCGACAACCATTGCAGGGCCGAGGGCTCAAGACCCTCGGTTAAACGCAGCAAAAGACCAGCGCGTTCCTCGGAAAGCGGCGAGGTGAGGGCATTGGCAAGTGTTGCGTTCATATAAGTACGGCTTTGGATGAGGCTTCACTGTAGGAAGCCCCGCCGTTGAACGGAAAGTATCTTTGCTTATGTCCTTATGCCTTGTGCTCATTGTCGGCGAGGTAGCAAATTACGCGAGTATGCTGGCATTCTTTAAGCCTATCCGCGCTGGTTAACCTATGTCGGTTCCGTTTTATGTCTTCATCATCGTTGGTCTGCTGGCGCAAATGGTCGATGGCGCGCTCGGCATGGCTTATGGCATTACCAGTTCGAGTTTGTTGCTGGGTATTGGCTTGGCACCGGCGGTGGTGTCCGCTTGCGTACATGCGGCAGAAGTTGCTACCACCGGCATCTCGGGCATCAGCCATGGCTATTTCGGCAATATCGATCGCAAATTGCTGATCAAGCTGGCATTGCCAGGCGCTCTGGGCGGGATGGTCGGCGCGTTATTGTTGAGCTATCTGGATACCCCTTGGCTGCGTCCGATTATCGCTGTCTATCTATTGATACTAGGGGTGTACTTAATTGTTCGTGCCTATTGGGGCTTAAATAAGGCAGCCCGGGTCAGTCATGTAAAAACGACCGCCGTGATCGCCGGGTTTCTCGATGCGGTGGGTGGAGGAGGCTGGGGCCCGATGACGACCACCCGATTGATCTCGCAAAATATGGAGCCGCGTTATGCCATCGGCACCGTGAATGCTGCCGAGTTTTTTGTCAGCCTGGCAATCACGATTGTGTTTTTCAGCACGCTCGACTTCAGTCACGGTAGTACCATTCTCGGACTCTTGATTGGTGGTGCCATTGCCGCACCGTTTGCCGCTTGGCTGACAAAACATTTGCCGGCCCGCATCACGATGGCGGTGGTGGGTGCATTAGTGGTGATCATTAGCATTATTAATATCTGGCGTTATTTCGCGTAGGTCAGGCCCCGGCCCGACAATGGAATTTCGCAAGTGGTAAAAGCTGTCGGGCCTTAGCCAGGAATGGATTCTTCGCAATTTTAAAGAGCGTCGGGCCAGGGCCCGACCTAAACTCTGTGAAAATACATCGCTTCATCGCGATGAAAGTATTGACTATTTCAAAAAAGCCGGTATCTTAGGCTCTGTAATCCATCAAGACCGGCAGAGGGATAGGCCCGACGACGCCGGGGCAACCAGTCAATACGCAAGTATTGAAAAAGGTGCCAACTCCTACGGCGAACTCGTTCACCGGAAGATGGATCGCAAACGACGGACGTCTTTCGTTCCGCCATCTGCGATTTTTTTCCATGTGTTGTGACCCGTAGAAGGCGATGGTTGGCTATCTACGGAGCAATAACATGAGTCTGAGCGAAGTCTTTTCTCATTCACCTTCGAGCGGAACGACGCACGTTGCCGATACTTATATTCAGCGCGCACATCGCGACGTATTTTCGACACGCCTTGCACTGCGTTATGCCGGTGAGCAGGAAGTATCGATTGCCTTTGAATGGCAGGGCAATCCGAATGCACCGGTGATTATTGTGGCCGGCGGCATCTCGGCCAATCGCCATGTATCGCTATCGACCGAATATCCCGAGCGTGGCTGGTGGGAAGCGCAGGTCGGCCCCGGTCGTGCGATTGATACCAACCGTTTTCGCATACTTGCGATTAACTGGTTAGGCAGCGAAGGCAATCTCGATGTCGCGATTGATAGCGCCGACCAGGCCGATGCGATTGCTGCCACACTGGATTATTTGAATATCAAGAAAGCATTCGCCTTTGTCGGGGCTTCCTATGGCGCAATGGTCGGCCTGCAATTTTCCGCGCGTCATGGCGCGCTTCTGGAAAAATTGGTTGCGATCAGCGGCGCCGAATCTGCGCATCCTTATTCCAGCGCATGGCGTGCCTTGCAACGCAATATCGTGCGCCTGAATCGCAATGGCGAAAACGAAAACGCAGCGCTTTCACTGGCACGCCAATTGGCCATGCTGAGCTATCGCACGCCGGAAGAATTTGCCACGCGTTTTGCCACACCGGTGCAACTGGAAAACGATATTGCCCGCAGCCCAGCAGAGAATTATCTCGAAGTCTGCGGCAACAAATATGCTGCCATCACCAACACCACGGCGTTTTTACGTTTGTCCGAATCAATTGATCTGCATCAGGTCGATGCCGATGACGTCAAGACATTCACCACATTGGTTGCCATTGAAGAAGACCGTCTGGTGCCTGTTGAAACCCTCGCCACGCTGGAGCAAAAAATCGGCGTGCGATGTCAACTGAAACGCATCCACTCGGTCTTTGGTCATGATGCGTTTCTGGTGGAGTCGGTGCAAATCGCCGAAGTTTTATCCGAAGCCTTGAATCATTCAGATCTGCTGGGAGTTGCCGCATGAGCACCACACTACAAGCCGCCACGCTCGCCGTCCGCGCCGGGATTGATACTGATACCGCCTATGGCGCCGTAGTGCCGCCGATAGTGCTGTCGAGCAATTTCAGTTTCGCCGGCTTTAACGAAAAGCGGAAATATGATTACACCCGCAGCGGCAATCCGACACGTGACTTGCTAGCCGAAGCCTTAAGTGATCTTGAAGGCGGCGTCGGTGCCGTGATTACCGCAACTGGCATGGCCGCCATTACTCTTGTGTTGGCACTGTTGGAGCCGGAAGACACCATCGTTGTGCCGCATGATTGCTACGGTGGCAGCTGGCGTTTGTTCAATGCACTGGCAAAGAAAAATCATTTCAAACTGATCACGGCCGACTTAACCGATGCACATGCACTTGCGGTCGCGTTGGCGGACTCGCCAAAAATCGTCTGGATCGAAACCCCCTCCAATCCTTTGCTGCGCATCACCGATCTGCGTTTCGTGGCTGAGGCTGCACATCGCGTTGGCGCATTGGTCGTCGCCGACAACACGTTTTTATCGCCGGCGTTGCAAACACCGATCGCGCTCGGTGCCGATCTGGTCGTGCATTCGACCACGAAATACATCAACGGCCATAGCGATGTCGTTGGCGGCGCGGTTATCGCGAATACAAAAGAATTGCATGAACAGCTGGTCTGGTGGGCGAACGCCCTGGGCTTGACCGGCAGTCCATTCGACAGTTTCTTGACGCTGCGCGGCTTGCGTACACTTGATGCCCGCTTGCGTGTGCATCAGGAAAATGCAACGGCCATCGCCGAACAATTACAGGCGCATCCTGCGGTGACTGCCGTGCATTATCCGGGCTTGTTATCGCATCCGGGCCACGCACTAGCAGCACGCCAGCAAAAGGGTTTTGGCGCCATGCTGAGTGTGGAAATCCAAGGCGGCATTGCCGGCGTGCAGGCATTTCTCGACGGTCTGGAGTGTTTTACATTGGCCGAATCTTTGGGCGGTGTTGAAAGCCTGGTCGCGCATCCGGCCACCATGACCCACGCGGCAATGACGCTCGAGGCACGTATTGCTGCCGGTATCGGTGATGGCTTGTTACGTCTTTCCGTGGGTATTGAAGCATTGGAAGATTTGCAAAATGATTTGCAAGCTGCGCTTGGTCGCGTTGTTGCATTGCAGGAAAAGAAACGGGACGAGGCTTTGGCATGAGTCAGGCCAACGTCTCGCAAAATATTTCGCCACTGGCGAAACAAACCTCACTTGTGTTGCTGGGGACGGGCACCGTTGGTAGCGCATTCCTGAGTAGATTCGCACGCCTGCAAAAAAATCCGAGCGCAAAAAATCTGCGGCTTGTGCAAGTGAGCAATACGCGGCATAGCATTCGTGATTTTCTCGGCTTGGATCCAACGTCCGTACCCGAGGATCTGACAAACCATGCGCCGTGTTCGCTTGAGCAAGTAGCGCGTACATTGGGTTACGCCGGTATTATTATTGATGCTACCGCGAGCGATGAAGTCGCGAGCTGGCATTCGCGCTGGCTGGCAGCAGGTTTCAAAGTGGTGACGGCGAATAAAGCCGGTACCGGCGGCAATCTGTCTTCGTTTCAAATCATTAATCATCAAATAAAAAATTACGGTGACGCCGCAACGGTGGGTGCAGGCCTGCCCTTGCTGCGTAGCCTTCGCGAATTGCGTGCCGGTGGTGACAACATTCACGGAATCGCCGGTATTTTGTCGGGCTCGCTGGCTTGGCTATTTAATAATTATGATGGCCTGCGGCCGTTTTCGTCCTTCGTTCGCGAAGCCCGTTCCTTAGGCTATACCGAACCCGACCCGCGCATTGATTTGTCCGGACAAGATGTCAAACGCAAATTACTGATTCTTGCGCGCACGGCCGGTTATGCACTGGAAGCCGATGCCATTGAAGTGGAATCTTTATTGCCGCCTGAATTGGCCAGTGCCAACTTGCAGGATGTCGATTCGCAACTGGAATCTTTAGATACGCCATTGCGTGCACGTTTTCTCGCAGCACATCGCATTGGTCGTCGTCTGCGTTTTATTGCGCGATTGAATCAGGCCGGGCAAGCACGAATCGGCCTTGAAGAACTCGCACCAGACGACGCCTTGGCTAATGGCTCGGGTTGCGATAATCGGGTCGCTATCTGGAGTGATCGCTACCCCAGCAATGCACTCGTCATTCAGGGTCCGGGAGCAGGTGCCGAGGTTACTGCGGCCGCCTTATTGGACGACACAATCCGGCTGTCATAACTAATATCAATAAAAACAAAGACATATAAGCTCTTGAATCGAAAAAAACCATCCCCATTTCTTTTTATATGGACCCAGACTAGTCCAGCGTTGCAGCAATGCAACGCTATGGAACTTGGCTGTGCTTTAGCACTCAAAGCTGGCGAGTGCTAAAATTCACCTCATGAAAGAGAACACTATGACTTCTGCCGCTTTAGTTGCCAACATGCCAGCCTCGATGGGGATGATTCCTAGCGCGCTTGGTTCGCTCGATGCTTACATCAGTGCGGTCAATAGCATTCCTGTATTGACGGTTGAAGAAGAGCAGGCTTTGGCTCGTCGTCTACGCGAAACCGAAGATCTGGATGCCGCCAAATATTTGGTGATGTCGCATCTGCGTTTTGTCGTGCACGTTGCGCGTGGCTACCAAGGCTACGGCCTCGGCATGGGCGATCTAATCCAGGAAGGTAATATTGGTTTGATGAAAGCGATTAAACGCTTCGATCCGGACCAAGGTGTGCGCCTGGTGTCATTTGCCGTGCATTGGGTTAAAGCAGAAATGCATGAATTTATTCTGCGCAACTGGCGCATCGTCAAAGTGGCGACAACCAAAGCGCAACGTAAATTATTTTTCAACCTGCGTAAATCCAAAAAGCGTCTTGGCTGGATGAATGCCGCCGAAGTCACCGCGATTGCGAAAGACTTGAATGTGTCCGAGCGCGAAGTGCGTGAAATGGAATCGCGCTTGTCGGGCCGTGATATCGGCTTCGATGCACCGGATGACGACGATAATGATCATCGCCCGCCAGCACCGGGTGCATTTTTGCAGGCTTATCATGCCGACCCGGCATTGGCATTTGAAAGCGACGACCACGAAGGCAATCAGCTGGAAATTCTGCGCGAAGGCATGAGCAAACTTGATGAACGTTCGCGCGATATTCTGAAGCGTCGGTTTCTGGGTGAGCCAAAAGCCACTTTGCAGGAATTGGCGGAAGAATATGGGGTATCGGCTGAACGTATTCGCCAGTTGGAAGCCAATGCACTGAAGAAAATCAAGGCACTGTTTGCTGCTTAAGCTAATTTTTAGATATTGAAATGAAACGGCTCCGGAAGGAGCCGTTTTTATTTGACGCATGAACTGCCAGTTAATCGGCGTTGGTATCCGCGGCATCTTCACTCTCTTCACGCTTACCGAAGTCAGAGGCAAGGGCCTCTGCCGTAACACTGTATTTGCATTGATAGTGTTTTTGTTTTTGAACAGGTCCCTTGGCTGGATCTACTTCATAAACATCGAGCCAGTCGACCAGAATTCGTGGCTTGGTAATGGGTTTGATCTCCTGCGCCGTTTTTTCATCTAGGCAGAGAGCCCAGTCACCACTTCCGGTTTTGAAAATGGCCTTGCTCATATATTTGACTTCGACCAGGTGTTGGTTCGTTTTTTTTAGGAATACCAGCGCATAGTCAGCACGGTAAAATGGTTCGGCCCATGTGTGGTAGTAAAAATTGACCTTGATTTCTTTCTCGTCCAACTTGCCGACTAATACCTTTTCAACGTGGAATTTTCCGAGATAGTGGGTATCCATTACTATGCAATTTTTATCATTGCCACAAAGACTCGGCTGCTCGGAAAACTCTTTCGTCTTGGCAATCAGAATGACAAGTTCTCCCTCGGGTGGGTTCGCATAGACGATACTTACCTGGTCCGACCCTGCCTCCTGTGCAAAAGCAAGCGCCGGTAAAAGTGCAAGCCAGGATAGAAGATGAAACATTATTTTTCGCAAAATATTTCTCCTTAAATCAATTACTTTTCTCTACTGCTCGAAATAATTCTCGCATTCCGCTGATAGGTCCAATACGACCAGGCCCAATCCATCAATACGACAAGACGATTACGGAATCCGATCAAAAAGAATAGATGCGCGACCAACCAGAACCACCAGGCAAATAATCCGGAAAATTTTATTTTCCCTAGATCGACTACTGCCGCCATACGGCCAATCGTCGCCAGATTTCCATAATCGCGATATTTGAAATTGGTCGTGGCTTTATTCGACAAGCGAGCGCGAATAAGAGATGCCACATGGCCGCCCATTTGCTTTGCTGCTGGTGCGGTTCCCGGCACCGGTTGGCCATTGGCTTGCACAACGCTGGCCAGATCACCCACCACGAATATTTCCGGATGATATTGCAGGGAAAGATTAGCCTGTACTTTTACCCGGCCGGCTCGATCTAGTGGTTCACCCAAAAACTGTCCCAGCGAAGACGCTGCGACACCAGCAGCCCATAAAACAGTTCGACTATTGATTCGCGTTTCGCCAAGTGAAACTCCCATAGCGTCAATGCTGGTCACCGCATCTCCGGTATGTACGATGACGCCAAGCTTTTCCAGTTGCTTGCGGGCACTCGCCGATAAAGTTTCCGGCATCGCAGCCAACACGCGTGGGCCGGCTTCAAGCAAATGAATTTGGGCGCTGCGCGGATCGCAACGACGAAATTCCTGCGGCAAAGTATGCCGGGCGATTTCGGCCAATGTTCCGGCGAGTTCGACACCGGTCGGGCCACCACCGACCACGACAAAATTTAGCCATTGCTCACGCAACACTGGATCGTCTTCGCGCTCGGCGGCTTCAAACGCACTGAGAATTCGCTCGCGAATCGCGAAAGCGTCCTCGAGTGTTTTCAATCCCGGCGCATGCGTCGCCCATTCATCATGACCAAAATAGGCATGGCTTGCGCCGGTAGCCACAATCAAATAATCGTATGCAATATCGCCATGTTCAAGGCTGATTTTTTTCATTGCCGGATCAATATGGGTGACTTCGCCCAGTAATACCGTGGCATTTTTTTGCTTGCGCAAAATATGTCGCAGCGGTGCCGCAATATCTGGCGCAGATAACCCAGCAGTGGCGACTTGATACAACAAGGGCTGGAATAGATGATGATTAGTGCGATCGACCAGTGTGATACGCACAGCGGCGGAAGCCAATGCCCGTGTCGCCCATAAACCACCGAAGCCACCACCAAGAACGAGTACGTGCGGAAGGCTTTCTGTTTTCATGTGTCTAGTATAAATCGACCGGATCGACATCGAGCGACCAGCGTACTTTTCTAGCCGATTTTAATTCGTACAAATCCTGCACCCAGCTTTGCAAGGCTTTCTGCAAAATTGGCCGTTGCAACGCACTCAACAAAAGTTGCCCACGCATTTTCCCCGCACGCCGTGCCATCGGTGCGGGCATGGGTGCGCTTAACTCGATTTGATTTTGACTGATCTGCTGGCAGGCCTGATGGGCCTCGCGCAAAAACGTATTGACATCGTTTTCTTGCAGCGCTTCGGCTCGTAATAAAGCGATATGCGCATACGGCGGAAAACCGGCTGCTTCGCGTTGTGCCAATTCCAGTGCGGCCACCGCCGGATAACCACCGGCCAATAAAGTATTAAGCATCGGGTGTTCGGGATGATGTGTTTGCAGCAACACTTCGCCAGGCCATTCGGCTCGACCGGCACGGCCAGTCACCTGGATCAATAATTGCGCGAGTTTTTCGCTGGCACGAAAATCGGCTGAAAATAATCCTTCATCAATACCGACCACGCAGACCAAAGTGAGTCGTGGTAAATCATGGCCTTTTGCCAGAATTTGAGTGCCAACCAAAATCCCTGCTTTATCACCCAACTCGGCTAATTTTTTTTGTAGACCATCTTTATTGCGTGTGGTTTGGCTGTCGATTCGCAATAAAGGGAATTCCGGAAATGCGGCGGCCAAAGCTTCTTCCAAGCGCTCGGTGCCAACGCCTTGCGGTTGCAGGGCAAGACTACTGCAATCGGGACAGCTACTCGGTTTTGTTTTGCGATGTCCGCAATGATGGCATTGCAAATTTCGTGCGACACCATGCACGCTCATCGGACTATCGCAACGTGGGCATTGCGCGCTCCAGCCGCAATCATGACAAAGCAGAACGGGTGCATAGCCACGGCGATTCTTGAAAATTAAAGCTTGTTCGCCACGCTGCATGCAGGCCTTGATCGCTTCAAGTGTCTCGCCCGATAGACCGTGGGTCAGCGGCCGCTTGCGAACATCGAGCACGCGCACGCTCGGTGGCTTGGCAATACCGGCGCGCTTTTTCAAATGCAGATGTTGATAACGTCCGGCAATGGCGTTGTGCAGGCTTTCCAGCGAAGGCGTTGCACTGCCAAGAATAATCGGAATATCCAAAACCTTCGCACGCACGATCGCAAAATCGCGGGCGTGATAACGAATGCCGTCCTGTTGTTTATAAGATGCATCATGTTCTTCATCGACAATAATCAAACCGGCATGGGGCAGCGGTGCAAAAATCGCCGAACGGGTGCCGACCAGCACATGCGCCTGCCCGTGCCACATCGCCGACCAGGCGCGTGCGCGTTCTCCATCGTTCAAGCCCGAATGCATGCTGAAAACCGGAACGCCCAGACGTTCGCGAAAGCGCTTAAGTGTTTGTGGCGTGAGTCCAATTTCCGGTACCAGAATCAAAGCCTGCTTGCCCTGTTTCAAACAATGGGCAATCGCCTGCAAATACACTTCGGTTTTTCCGCTACCAGTAACGCCTTCGAGCAAATGACAATGAAAGCCACTGCCTTGTTTTTCGATGGCATGCAAAACCTGTTTTTGCTCGACGTTAAGTATGGGCGCCGTGGATTTTTTGCTGGCCTGCGTTTCCGGTTTGATCGTAATGCGTTCGACTAGGCCGCGCTTTTTCAAAGTGCTGGCCGTGCTGCGCCAATTTTCAGTATCGACGTCGAGTTGATCTTCGGTAACCGGATGTTTCAGCAAGCGCTCGGCGAATTTGCGTAACTTGGTATTGGCACGCAGATAGGTCCATTGATGCCGACCAAGCGCCGTCAGCTCCCAGGCGAGCACTTTGTTGTCGGGCAATTCTCGACCTTGGCGCAGTAGCACCGGCATGGCCGTGGCATACACCTCGCCAATCGGTGCGTGGGTATAACGGCTCAACCATCGCAAGTTCTGCAGCAGCTCGCCGGAAAATAGCGGCTTGGCGTCCAATACTTCAAGAATGGCTTTTAATTCGACTTCAAGCGCCTCCTGCATTTGTACCGATTCAACAATGCCGACCTTCTCGCCATTGCCAAATGGCACACGCACACGGCAGCCCACCAAGCCCTCAGGAGCTTGGTGGGTCTGTGGCAGCAGATAATCGAAGCAACGCGGCAAGGGCAGCGCTAGGGCGACCTTGACGATGCAAATGGGGGTTTCCGGCATGGCGCAATTCTAGCGTTTATGCAGGGTCAATATGCCTGTGGATACACTTGCAGCACAAAGCTGTTTTTATTCACAGAAAAGCGTTGTAAGATATTGAATAATATAGGCAAAATAGCTTATCCACATAGCCTGTGGATAAGCCTGTGGAAGGTGCGTATGACATTTTTGCGCAAAGCGCGTGAAGACGGGCCTGATCCCAGCTTGGTGAAATTTTAACCAAACTGTCATTGTGCAAATTAATCAGGCACTTACTGTGGTTTTTCGGGTCTCTGGCAGGCCTGTCATCGAGAAAAGGAAAACCGTGAAGATCATCGCATGGGCTGTGTACAACGATTCACGCGATAAGCGAGAAAAATCGCGGCTTAGCAACTTTTTTTTATCTGTCAACACCATTGTTCCACGCAGCGAAGGATTAAAATAAAGCGTGAATTCCAAGCAAACTTCTACTTCGGCCCCATCGCCCGCCAGTTCCAATGCCATGCAGGCTTTCCGTCGCGGTATTGATCGTCGAGCCTATGTGCTTGCTCGCGCCCAATGTGGCGATAATGATTTATTGCAATCGGCCCTGAGTGGCGTTGATGCCGACTTTACTGCCGAATATGCCGAGTTGCCCATTTCGCAATGGCCGATTCGCTTCTGGACATTATTGTTATCGCGAAAGGAATTGGCACAGGGACAAAGTCCTTGGCCAGCGCTTGCATCGATCAGCCATGGCCCGCGTGCAGCGCTACTATTAAGACTCGTCGCAGGCCTCGACTTCGCGCATGCGGCACAGGTGTTGAATATCAGCGAGACAACGTATCGGTTTGCGCTCGAGCGCGGGCTTGAACAGTTACATGCCGCCGGTTTCAACTTTGAAGAGCTCGAGCGTCTGCGCGACGGTTTTTTCGATGAAGTCAAACAATTGCCGGTGGAAGTTATCAAGCCGCGCGAAATTCCGGATGGCTTGCCGCTTCATTCGGTGGCGACCGTTGTCGACGAACAGGACAGTAAACATTATTCCATCTGGCCCTGGGTTATCTTGCTGCTTGCGTTAGCGATTTCGGCAGCCGTGTGGTGGTGGTATCCGGAAGAAACATCTGCCACGAGGGCCCAGCCCATGGCATTAACCGAAGTCCAAAATGCGGTCATTCATCCCGACTACAAAATTATCTCCAGCCCCCAGATACAGACACAGGTGGAAGATCTGACATTTTTAAGCTGGCTTGCTGCCGGTGCGCCGGAAGAAAGCTTTGCAGTGTTGAAGTCGGGT
This sequence comes from Arenimonas sp., assembly GCA_043789195.1. Taxonomy (GTDB): domain Bacteria; phylum Pseudomonadota; class Gammaproteobacteria; order Xanthomonadales; family Xanthomonadaceae; genus Arenimonas. Next base: position 36,303 of record JAYWIC010000041.1, read on the forward strand.
GAAATAAGCAAGCCGCAGGCGCCAGCGGCAAATGAAACCCATCGTGAAACCGATTATGAAAATTAATCTCCCGGTGACTGCATGCCTGATGTTTTTTTTACTGTGCGGACCTGTGGCACCAGTTCAGACGCAGATTCCCTTCGAACAATTGCCGCCGCAAGAGCAAAACCTGCTCAAGGCCGGAATGGTGTTATGGCAGCAGCTTGATGCACCCACCCAGATGCAATTACGCGCACAGGCTCAGCACTGGTTGAAACTATCCTCTGCCGAACAACAAACCCTGCTGTTGAAACAAAGACAATGGGACCGGCTTCCGTTCAAGGAAAAATCCATCCAACGCGAGCGCTTTGCCGCCTGGCAGTCACTGGGCGTGCAGGATCAACAGAAAATAAATGCAATCTACCAGCAATGGCTTTTGCTGCCCGTGGAAAAGCAGCTGGCACTCAAGGCAAAATTTTCACAGCAGTTGCCCGAATATCAGCAGTCCTGGATTCTAGGCCCCACACTGGGGCGCGACGCACAATCACTGAATGACTGGCTGTTGTTTATTCCGCAGGAACAAATCAGGCCGTGGCTAATGTTGCTGCGCGGGTTGAGTAATGAAGATCGCGGCAGTCTTGTCCATCTTGGCAAGCGTTGGAACCAGCAACAACGCGATACATTTCGTACGCGACTGCTAAGCGCACCGGCGGGTGCGCGATCGGACATGATTCAAAGAGCGGCCATTTAGCGGCCGTAGGCGTGCCTTTTCTTTTGGCGCGACAAACCCCGCCAGACCCCGCCAGACCTGTCGGGCCTAGAAGGCCCTCCTACAAAAATACGCGCGGATTGATCAACACACGCCTGCTTGCAGTAAAGCGATCGCCGAATTTGCCGACGCCATCGGCTCGGAGTCGCGGCGCGTGTTGCGCGAAATAATTATCGAGTGCCGATTGCGATTCCAGCCGGTACTGCACACAGATCGCTATCGTATCGCTGCCGTCAACTTGTTGCACATCGAAACTTTGTGCGTCAATAAAACCCGGAAGTGCCAGAATTTCGGCGATATGTTTTTCCAGCCAACCGCGATAATCCGTTTCGATTTCGCGCTGGAGAGAAATGTTGACTTCGTAAATGATGCTCATGCAATTACAGCCAGATCATTTTGACGATCAAGGTACACACGAGTGCCATCGTCAGCAGGATCAAATGCAGATTGCCGATGATCGCGTACTTGATGAAGGTAAGAATCCAACCTTGCTGATACACCCGCTTTTGCATCAGGAAAAGATAAATCGGCATCCATATCCACAGCACGGCCGTCAGGATTCCCAGCGGTACCGTCACCCAGGCATATGCTTCAAGCCAGGCGGAAATGTCGTTGAACAAGATCAGCAGCAATATCGCCAGCATGAGGAAGGCGTGACTGTGCAAGGCCACGATCAAATGTTCCATGTACAGGCGACGCTTGAAGATAAACATCAATTTCAACAGCAAGGCGAACACCGGCAGCATCAAAAACAAGGTCATCGGCAATGAGCTCAAGACAGCCTCGATGATGACCTTGGGGTCCTTGTCGACGCGCTTGCCGTTGTTTTCTGCGCGTTGGGCCAGACTGTTTAACCAACGGTTGGTGGCGTCGGGTAGCCAGCTCACCTTGATCGGATTTCGCTTGGCATCCCAGACTTCGCCATTGAAAGAAATGTGTCCGCCTTCCTCCGGTTCCACAAACGTGCCGTCGGGAAGTGGTCGTGGCGGTGTCGGCTTTGTCGTTTTCGCAGGCGTCTTTCCCTTGGTCAAGACTTCAATTCGGGCATCGGCTTTTTTATTGACCTCGTTTCTGGCTTGCTCGAGGGCAGCACCGACCATGGGAATGTTTTTTGTCTCGGCCTTGGCTTCATCCAGTTCTTTTAGTGACCGCCTGCGTGCCTTTTCTACCGCTTCCACCGTTTTTGCACTGTCGATTTTATCGCCGCCAGCGTTCACCTGCACTAGATCATCGTTTTTGCCAGACCCAATGTCATCGGGCAATGAGAATTGTGCAAACAAAAATGTCAACACGGCTAAAAAGAAAAACAGGCGCACCGGACTGACGAAACGGATGCGTCGGCCCGAAAAATATTCCTGGGTTAAATAGCCCGGTTTGAAAATCAATGGGCCGATCGTTCTGAACACGCGAGCATCGATGTTTAACACGGTATCGAGAAAGTCCCCCATGATGCTGGAGAACTGCCGCACCAGACCTTTGGTCGGTTGGCCGCAGCGATAGCAGGTTTCGCCAAGTAATTCGGTGCCACAGTTGCCGCAGACTAGCAGTCCTTTGGTATAGACATTGCCGGTGTTTTGCGGCGGTTCGATTGATTCAACAGTACTTGCCGCCAACGGTGTAGCGTCGGCCTTGGCTTCGGCCGATGAGGCGGGTTTGTCCTGCGAGGCTGCGGGATCATTGCTGGTGGTGGGTTCAATCGGCGTATTCATGACGATATCCAAGCGCGTAGACGTTAATATAGCCAATTACCAGCGAAGTTTGATGTTTCATGCCGCAACAAGAACCTTTTTTCGCCCGACTATGGCGCGAAATGCGTGTCACTTTTGTGCTTGCCCTGCCGATCGTGGTGGGGCAGTTGTCGTCCATGGCAATGAATATTATCGATACCGTATTGGCCGGTCATTATCACCCCATCACATTGGCGGCGGTTGCCGTGGGTGGCGCTGCCTGGTCGGTCGTTATTCTGGTGTGCATCGGCGTTTTGATGGCCATCTCGCCGTCGGTGGCGCAACTTAATGGCGCGCAAAGGCGCAACGAAATAGGCGCCTTGTTCCGGCAGGCCATCTGGTTGGCGCTGGGTCTGGGTTTTGTGTTGTTTTTTATCGTGCGCGCGATTCCATTTGGTTTTGAGGCGATGCAGATTACGCCGGAAGTGATTCCCGAAGCCGTGCGATTCATCAACACGATTTCCTGGGGGGCTCCGGCGCTGGCGCTGTATTTTTGTTTCCGCAATGTCAGTGAAGGCATTGCCTGGACCCGGCCGACGCTTATTTTCGGTCTATTGGGTTTGTTGGTGCTGGCACCTCTGGGCTACGTGTTGATGTACACGATGGACCTTGGCGCCGCTGGTCTTGGCGCCGCTGTCGCGATTACCTTGTGGCTGCAGAGTCTCGGTTTTTTTCTGTATCTGAAAAAAGAACCGCATTACGCCGATCTTGATCTATTCGTCCGTTTTGATGCGCCGCAGTGGCCGGCGATAGCCGAGTTGCTGAGGATTGGCTTGCCGATGGGTTTCACCATTTTCATGGAAGGCGGTTTATTCGTGGCCACCGCCTTGCTGGTGGGGCAGTTGGGTGTGGTGCCGTTGGCCGCGCATCAAACCGCGATCCTGATTGCCAGCCTGACTTTCATGGTGCCGCTGGGGGTCGCAATGGCCACCACGGTGCGGGTCGGGCATGCCGTTGGCGCGCAGGATTATTTAGGTATTCGCCGCGCAGCCAACGCGGGTTACGCCATCATGCTGATCTCGCAAACGGTATCGGCCGGCGTGCTGGTGTTTGCCGGCAGCTGGCTGGCCGGTTTGGTGACGGGCGATGCCGCCGTGATTGCATTGGCCGCTAGCTTGATGATGTACGCCGCCGTTTTTCAATATCCCGATGGCATGCAAGTCATGTCAAACGGCGCATTACGCGGGCTCAAGGACACGAAATGGCCGATGGTGATCACCGTCGCGGCCTATTGGGCAGTGGGAATGCCGCTGGGCTATTACCTCGGAATTGTGCAGGGCAAGGGCGCGCCGGGGCTTTGGCTGGGGCTTATCTTCGGTCTCTTTGTTGCTGCGGTCCTGCTCACATGGCGTTTCTGGCGCTTGAGTCATGATTATCAGGCCACACATAGTCAAAGTGAGTGACCTTTGACGCATGTAAAATGGCGCCAGATCAGTATTCTAGCGATGTCCTTTCGGAGTTCTTTACATGAATCAGGTTAAACGTGGCCCACTTGCAGGGTTTTTCTATGGCGTGTGGACACTAATACGCGTCACCAACCATCTGGCATTACTTGCCATCTTCGCGTTCTTTTTCTTTATTTTCTTCATCGGCCTGATGGCCAGTGCCGGCAATAATGGCGGCGTTAAAGCCGTGCAGGAAAAAACCGCGTTGGTGATTACGCTCGATGGCGTTCTGGTCGAGCAATTCAGTACCGATCCGATTACCCGGGCGTTTGAACAGGCTACCGGCGATGGCCAGGCCGAAATTCAGTTGCGCGATGTATTGAAAGTCCTCAAGCATGCAAAAACCGACAAAAATATTGATCGCATTTTGCTGCTAACCGATGGCATGAGCGTCAGCGGTTTTGCCGCGTTGCGCGATGTCGCAGCGGGCTTGCGCGATTTCAAAAGCAGCGGCAAACAACTCATTGCCTACGGCGTGAACATGGACCAGAAGCAATATTATCTGGCCGCGCAGGCGGACAAGATTTTCATGGATCCCGAGGGCGGCATCTTGCTCGAGGGTTTGGGTCGCTACCGCTTGTACTATCGCGAAGCCTTGCAGGAAAAGCTCGGCGTCGATGTGCATCTGTTCCGCGTCGGTGAATTCAAGTCGGCCGCGGAACCCTATATTCTCGATGCGGCCTCGGCGGAATCACGCGAGGCCGATTTATTCTGGATGAATGATCTCTGGAAGCGTTATGTCGACGATATTGCCAAGGCACGCAAAATTTCGCCCGAGCAATTAAATGCCTCAATCAACAATATGTCGGCCGAAGTGAAATCGGCCGGCGGCGATCTGGGTAAATTGGCGCTGCAGCAAAAATTGATCGACGGCCTGAAAACCTCGCACGAGATGGAAACCATGCTCGGTGAAATGGGTGCGGTCGATGAAGAAGAACACAACTTTCGTCAGGTCGAGTTTGCCCAGTATCTCAAGCCCCTATATATGCCGGTGTCGCCATTCGACAGCAGGAAGTCACAGGTGGCCGTCGTGGTTGCACAGGGCGAGATCGTCTATGGCGAAGCCAGTCCCGGCACCGTGGGCGGTGAAAGCACGTCCGCCCTGATTCGTCAGGCACGCGAAGACGAAAACACCAAGGCATTGGTGCTGCGTGTGGATTCCCCCGGCGGTGGGGTATTTCCTTCAGAACAAATTCGTCGTGAAGTCGAGCTCACCAAAAAAGCCGGCATTCCGGTGGTGGTATCGATGGGCAATGTGGCGGCCTCCGGCGGATACTGGATTTCGATGGATGCCGATAAAATCATCGCCGATGAATCGACCATTACCGGCTCAATCGGTATTTTCGGTTTGTGGATGACAGCACCGCGCGCCTTGGAAAAAATCGGCGTGCATGCCGATGGTTCCGGTACGACACCATTGGCGGGCCAGTTTGATCCGACCTTGCCGTTGAAACCGGAAACCGGTGAATTGATTCAATCGATTATCGATCGTGGCTATGCGCAATTTATCGGAAAAGTCGCCATTGCCCGTGGCAGCAAGTCTGAAACCATCGACAGCGTCGCCCGTGGCCGGGTCTGGAGCGGGGCACAGGCTAAGGAGCGTGGTCTGGTGGATCAACTTGGCGGTTTGCAAATGGCGATTGATGAAGCAGTGGCATTGGCCAAACTCGGCAAGGATGATTTTCAGTTGAATTATGTTGAACGCCCTTCGACGCCATTCGAGCAATTCGTCGCCAGCATGAATGGCAATGCCGCCGGCAATGCTATTTTGCGCAACATGAATCCGATGAACGGCATGCTGGGGCGCGATACCGCCGAACGCGTGCAAAAAGAAATGCGCTGGCTCGAAGGCAAGGGTCGCACGCCGTATCAAGGTGTCATTCACTGCCTCTGCGGGCTGTAAGCGCCTGTTTCATTGGCAAAAAGAGCCCGGCATTGCCGGGCTTTTTGTTGCCCGGAAATATGGCATATTTCCCCTACGTCAATCCTTTCTACTTGGAATTGAAATTTCACATAACGCCCGTATTTTTTTGTTGACGACCTTCGCGATGATGGCTTTCGCCGGCAACTCGCTGCTGTGTCGGCTCGCACTGAAAAGTCATGCGATCGATGCTGCCAGTTTCACGCTTATTCGTCTGGTGTCGGGTGCGCTGGTGTTGTGGCTTTTGTTGCGAGCCAGAAAAGTGCCGGCAACGGGAAAGGGTGACTGGCTGTCGGGATTCGCTTTGTTTGCCTACGCGGCCGGCTTTTCTTTTGCCTATCTGAATTTGTCCGCAGCCATGGGGGCTTTACTGCTTTTCGGTTCAGTTCAGGTCACCATGATTGCGTTCGGAATCAGCCAGGGCGAGCGGCTGCAGGGACTGGCATTGATGGGATTCCTGATCAGTCTTGCAGGATTCATCGGCTTGCTGTCGCCCGGCATCACGGCGCCGCCCTTGCTGGATTCCTTGTTGATGTCGATATCGGGTATTGCGTGGGGTATTTATTCGCTGCGTGGAAAAAACAAGGGCGATCCGCTGCAGGTGACGTCAGGTAATTTTCTTCGTGCCGCGGTGATCGCTGTCGTGTCTGCTTTGTTGTGTTATCCATGGCTGGCAGGACAAACATTTGCCGATGAGACCGGCGTGATATACGCCGTTGGTTCCGGCGCCCTTACTTCGGGGCTCGGCTATGCCATCTGGTATGCGGTGCTGCCTTTTCTAAAAACAAGCACGGCGGCGATTGTGCAGCTCAGTGTTCCGGCGATTGCGGCATTGGGCGGGGTTATATTACTGCACGAACTCGTCAGCGTGCGCTTGATTCTCGCTACCGCCGCCATTCTTGGTGGAATTGCGTTGGTTATTTTTCGTAAAACAGACTATTCAATCCGCTGATTCGACGCAGAGCGATTGACATTCGATTATCCAAACACTCACCGGTGGGCAAATGTTGATCAACAAAGAAAAAAAATTCATTTTCATCCATGTTCAAAAGACGGCTGGTATCAGTATTGAGCAGGTGTTGCAGCACAGGTTTCCAGGCACCTTGACGTGGCATGGGCGTCACGGAAGAGTCATCGACGGGCTGGGTGAAATGCGGCAGGAAATATGGAGCGAGCATTTTACTTTTGCCTTTGTTCGTAATCCCTGGGACCGGATGGTGTCCTGGTACAACATGATTGAGCATGCGCAGAAAAAAATGTCGTTCTGGAAACGGCTGAAGAAAAAGCCGTTTCGCAGTGATTTATGGAACTATGCCATTGCCAATTCCACGGATTTCGAACGCTTTCTTGAAAATTGTACCGACACCATTTTCGATCTCGGTTGTAACAAAAGTTTTATTTTTAACCAAGTGGATTATCTGGCCGATAAGGACGGCAAAATCCAGGTGGATTTTATCGGACGTTTTGAAAGTCAGGCGGCCGATACCGACCATGTATTCAGGACGATTGGCCTGGATTCGGTGAGTTTGCCGAAACTTAACCAGAACAAGCATACCCATTACAGCAGCTGTTACAACGACAAGACCCGGCGGCTAGTGGGCGAGCGATTCGCGCGCGACATCGCGCTGTTCGGTTATGAGTTCGAACAGCGCTAATGGTTTGACTGATGCCTAGATGCTGAAGCGGTAACTCAGCTTCACCAGAAACATCTCGGAATCACGCAATGAAAAGGCGTCGCCCAGCAGGCTGAGAGGGTCTTGCGGATCATTGTTTTCGAAACCGAAACCGCCGCGGCTGTAGACCACATACAAATCCGACAGAGGTGCCAATTCGTAGCGGTAACGAATCTGGAAGCCGAGATTGTTCAACTTGAAATCTTTCAGCGGCTGGTTGCTTTGAACCGGATTGCCGAAGGTATCGACGCTATAGGCTTGTTTGACTTTCGCATCGAGTGCAATCGTTTCCAGTTTGACGCGTAATTCCTGTTTGCTGCCGATCAGCCATTGCATGCCGGCACTCAGGTTGAGCTGCTTGGCTTCAAACGTACCCAGTAAACTTTCATCTTCCTGCCAAATCAGCCAGTCGGGCCGATATTGCGCCTCGAGGCCCACATAAAAACTCATGGTGTCACTGAAAAAATAGGTCGGCTGAAAATAGAACTGGATATCCGACTGTTCAATTCTGGCGAGGCCCGATTGGCCAAAGCGGCCATTGCCGTAGAATTCCCAGTTGCCTTTGCGTGGGCGGAAGCGTTCGTAAAAACCGAACAGCCGCTGCGGCTTTTTCACGATGCCGTTGCCGCGTGTAATCAAATCATCGTTGCCGTTGCTGAGCCAGGTGAGTTCGAAAAATTCGTTGCCGCCGTTACGGGTTTCGCTGTAACGCGATATCTGCGCAGCGCCGAACAGTAGGTCGCCGCTGTCGTTGTAGCGCATCGATGCGGCGTAGCCCCAGTCTTTCGAACGGTAACTCGAAGTTTCCGGCAAATCGGTCACGCGATGTTTCATTTCATAACGCAGGTAGTTGAAATTGTTGCGGTCGAGATAACCGAAATCATTCAATTGCAAATCGGCACCCAGATGGACGAAGTAAAGATTTTGGCGCCAATCGTTTTTCAATTCCTGATTCACCCGGAGTTGCATGCCGGTATCCTGGGTGCTGATTCCGTTCTCCGAGATATCGGAAGCGACGAGTTGGGTGACGACATTCCATTGTTCGTTCGGTTTCCAGTGGTGATCAACAGCATAGACATTCGCAATACGGTCAAAATACGGGCTATTCACCTGGGTGGTCATGAAGCCCACATCATGTCTGCCGAAATCCCGTGTCAAGCGCAAAGCATAAAAATCACGACCCACATCATCCGCTTCGGTGGCAGCAAAAACGCCGTAATTTAGTTGGCCGAAACTGCCATTGAGTTTCAGTGCAGCGGTAACATCGCCCGCACCGTTGCCATCATCGGTTTGTCCGCCAACTCGTCGCGTATAAATCAGGCTGCTATTACCGGCACCGAAGCCGACATTGAACAAACTCTGGTTTTCGGTAAAAAACGGGCGTTTATCGCTGAAGAAAGTTTCGACGGCATCGAAATTGACCACCAGCTGATCGCTTTCTACTTGGCCGAAATCCGGGTTCAGGGTGGCGGTCAATTGAAAGTTTGAATTGGGTTTCCAGTAGATATCGGCACCGGTATCAAACATGCTGTCGCTATTTTTTATATCGGCAACGCCAACCACATACGGAGTAATCGCCAGCAGCGGCTGGCTGTATTGCGGTGTTTCAATTTTGTTGAAATCGGACAGGAAACGCGGACGGGTATAACTCGCTGCCGGCCAAGCCATGCGCTCGCCGGTGGTGCCGATCACGCGATCGAGATAAATACCGATTTTGCGCGTATCGCCAGTGGCTTTTTGCATCGGCGCGATGTACCAGGGAATCAGCATTTCCGCCGACCAGGTATCGCCTTCCTCACTGACGGCATGCTGCCAGATGCCATCCCAGTCGTTGCTGAATCTGTTTTCATTGCTGATCACGGAATCCTGGATGCCATTGGTCAGATTCAAGGTGAAGTTGTAGCCCACACCGCCGTTACCGTCGTAATCAACCATTAAGTTCACGCGATCCACGGCCGCATCACCATCGCGGCGCGTGCGTTCGCGCGTACGCGGAACCGATGCCGGCTGGGTATTGCGGAAGCCGATGGCCAGGCCTTCGGGCGTTGCCAGTATCCAGGCCTCGGTCGGATAGGGAGCGTTCGCACCGGTCAGTGGTTGAACCAGTTTGAAATCGGTGATGTGTTGCGCACCGGTCCATTCACCTTCGGAAATTTTTCCGTCGATGGTAATGCCGGCATGGCAAGTCGACACGAACAAACCCAGCATGGCCCAATATTTTACAGACGAGGTGCGCATGGCATTCTCCGGTGACAGGAATGCATCGTAGGCGCTGTTGCGCCCATCACCATGTGCAATAAGTCACCGGTTGAATGGAATAGTGGACACGCATCCATACCATCAACGCTGCATTCGAATGTAAGAGGGGTTTCAACCCCGACAATTTCCCAGAGCATTCGGGACTGAAGTCCCTCCTACAGAAGGGTTTCAGCGCCTGCTTCAATCCGATCGGTAATTGTCCACAACGCGATAACTTCGCGCATAGAGTCCGAACACCAGCGCGGCGATCAATGCGAATACCGCAAAGAAAAACATCTGGAACGCCGTCACGCTCAGCCCGGTCGTGGCGATATTGGTGGTCACCGTGTCGTTGCGCACCGCGGCATTGGCCAGCAACACCCACAGATTGCCGATCGTCGTGGTCAGGTTCCAGAAACTCATCACCACGCCTTTCATCGCCTGCGGTGCCTGGCTGTAGGCAAATTCTAGGCCCGTTGCCGACACCAGCACTTCACCGAAAGTCAGCAAGGCATATGGCAGTACTTGCCAGACAATCGTCATCGGTTCGCCGCCATCCATCACGACTTGAATCAAACCAATCACGATCCACGCCACGCCGCTGAAGGCGATACCGGCAGTCATGCGACGTAGTGCCGTGGGTTCCCAGCCAAGACGTTTCAACATCGGATACAACACCATATTGTTGAAAGGAATCAGGATCATCACCAGCGCAGGGTTCAGTGCCTGCATCTGTGAAGAGACAAACCATTCCGGTTTGGTCATGGCATTGCCCTGGATCACCCAGGTTGATGCCTTCTGGTCAAACAGGGAGAAGAACGGCGTGACCAAGGCGAATGCCACGAGCACACGCAACACGCCGCGTACGCCATCGACGGCAACATCGGGATGCACGCCGCGGGCTCGATCGAGTTGAATATAGGCACCGCCGCCAACACCAATCAGTAAAACCACTAGCGCGATACAAAACGAAATCACGAAACCCAGTGACGGAATCAAGGCAAAAGAGGCAACAGCCCCCATCACGCCCGCAACAGCCAGCCAGTAGCCCATGCGGCCTTCGCCCGGCCGTTGCGTGGTGAGCGCTGTGCGTATTACTTTTGAAAACGAATGCGGGTCGGCCACCTCTGCCGGCATCACCATCACGTATTTCTTGCGACCGAGCCACAACACGAAAGTCGCGATGAACATCAGGATGCCCGGAATGCCGAAGGCAACGCTGGCGCCGTAGTTTTTCAGGAAAAGCGGCATCAGCAAGGAAGCAAACAGCGAACCGAAATTAATGATCCAGTAAAAACCGTCGAACACGACTTTGGCGAGATGCTCGTTGGATTTGGTGAATTGATCACCCACAAACGAGGCCACCAATGGCTTGATGCCACCCGCACCGAGGGCAATCAAACCCAGGCCGGTGAAGAAGCCGGTTCGACTATCTTCAAACATCGCCAGACAGGCATGGCCGGCACAATAGATCAGGCTGAACCAGAGAATGGTGTTGTACTTGCCGAAAAAACGGTCGGCCAGATAACCGCCGAGCAGGGGAAAGAAATACACGCCGATCATGAAGGTGTGCATCAAATCTTTTGCGGCCAGTTCGCGTTCGCTGCCGGCAGTGATGTGCTGCAGCAACAGGGAGGTAATCAGGAACTGCACCAGAATATTGCGCATTCCGTAGAAGCTGAAACGTTCGCAGCCTTCGTTGCCGATGATGTAGGGAATCTGGCGCGGCATGCGGCTGGCGGTATCAGTGGCGGACATGGTGTTCCTCTTTATCTATTCAAGAAAATTAAAAATGGTTTTTCGGCGAATTACTTTTCTTCGAAACCCCAAGGGGCGGGTGGTAATGCAACCGGCTTGCTCAAATCAAATTCCACCCGGAAATGGCGATTGGGCCGGCGTAATTCATAGGCGAAAACTTTTTCGTCGCTCACTTCGATGGCCCAGGTATTTTCCATCGACACCTTCATGCCATCGCGTTCAAACATCGCCTTGGAAAAGGCATCGGCGGGAAATTCCTGACGTGTGGCAGTGCCTGCATCGATAGTGTCGCCGCCGTATTGGGTCAATTTATCTTCACTGCCGTCTTGACGGCGGTGATCATGCTTGAGGCGAAGTCCCGTTTCTGTTTTCGTGATCACCCAAGTGCGCGAGCGGTCTTCTCCGACATGAAACGGAACGCGGATTTCATTATTTGTGCAACTTCGCACATGCATGATGGCCGCACCGCTAAAACTCTTGGTGTCGCTTTCATTGAACGCCACCAATTTGCCGGCAAACGCTTTTCCGCAATAGCTGGAGAGTCGGTCGAAAAATTCGTGTGAGGCGGGATAGTGTTTTGTCGATGTCGGTTTACTGCAGGCCGCGAATGAAACGCAAAGTGCCAGTGAAAGAATGACGGACGTTTTCATCAACCGCCCGCCGCTTCGATCTCGGCGCGTTGTTTTTCGGCACCATCGATGACCTGATCTTCCACTTTTTCGGCTTTTTCAATCGGCGCATGGATGGCGTCACTCATGCCGGTATCGGCTTCTTTTTCCGGAGCTTGCGATGCGGCTGGCGGGACAGGTTCGGGGGTCGCCATGCAGGCGGACAGCAGCAGGCAGCCAAGTATCAAGGTGATGCGCATCGGGATTCTCCGGGATTAGCGTGCGAGAGTAGTTGTCTGCCGTGCAGGCTCGGCTATGCTACCTGCATTGGGCATGAGGTGCGAGATGAAGACACGCTGGCAATTAAACGGGCAGGTCGCCTTGATTACGGGAGCGAGCGCCGGGATAGGCAGAGCCATTGCTGCCGAGCTTCTGGGGCTTGGGGCAGACGTATTGTTGGCTGCACGCGATCCTTTGCCTTTGCAAGCCTGTGCTGAGGAATTGCAGGAGGAATTTCCGGATCGATCGGTTCGGCATTTCGCCGCCGATGTCAGCGATGCTGAACAACGCCAGGAACTATTCGACTGGATTGAAGACTTGCAGGACGGCTTGCAAATACTGGTCAATAACGCCGGCCACAATATCCGCAAACCGACCATGGATTACAACGATGACGAGTGGCGCAGTATTTTCGAGACCAATATTTTTTCGGCCTTCGAGTTATCGCGTTTTGCTTATCCATTATTAAAACAACATGCCAATTCGAGCATCGTCAATGTCGGTTCGGTATCAGGCTTGACCCATGTGCGCACCGGCTCGCCGTATGGGTCGAGTAAAGCGGCTTTGCACCAGCTGACAAAAAATCTTGCCTGCGAATGGGCTAGCGACGGCATTCGCGTAAATTCGGTAGCGCCTTGGTATATCCGCACACGCCGCACATCGGATGTGTTGGCAGTGCCGGAATATCTCGACGAAGTGCTGGATCGCACGCCGATGGGCCGCATCGGCGAACCTGAAGAGGTGGCCGCCGCCGTGGCATTTTTGTGCATGCCTGCCGCCAGTTACATCACCGGCGAATGTATTTCCGTCGACGGCGGATTTATGCGTTACGGATTTTGAGTCATTGACGCCACCTGTAGGAGGGCCTTCTAGGCCCGAAAGGTCTGGCGGGATTTTTCGGGCCTAGAAGGCCCTCCTACGCTGAGATATCGATAGCGTAGAAATGATTGAATTTTTCAAACTCTAAAAACCGTCATCCCCGAATGCTTTTGTCGGGGACCCTGTGACTTCATACATCGCAGCAGACCATTCGCGCCTGACGGTTGCTCCCACAAAATCGCAATTCTGTATGTGGGCCTTCTAGGCCCGACAGATTCTACTGGCAACTATTACGAACGATTTGAGTAATACGTGCCAATTCGGATTTGCGATAGGCCATCGTATCGCTAAAGGCATAACGAAAATCCGATTCAGCCTGCTTCCGTTTTTCCTTCCATCGATTGCATAAGGCAGCACCTTCATAGCGAACGCAGGAATCCTCGATCCAGCGGCAGCGCTTTCCGCGATGTTCGATCGGCAAATATTTTTCGTGATAGCCCAATGCCCACAAGGGTTCACAGCGCGGATTAGGATCGTAATTTTCCGAATCGCGTGCCTTTCCTTCGTAATCGGTGCATTGATAAAGTACTGGAGGAGGTGTCAGAAAAATAAAGTTTTGAGTCGCTGGCTGCTCAAACTTCGGTACTGCTACAGCGGGCCTTTTTTTGGCGGGCGGCGCATCTTTTGGCCGCAGCATTTCGCGGGTTTCCTGCTGGCTTGTCTTCGCACAAGGCGAATCCTGCAAGCTCACTTTGCCTTTGGCATCGATGCAGCGGTAAATCGTGACTTTGCCAGTGGCACTGGGTTCCGCTGCGTGCAGCATTCCCGCGGCAGCCAGTGTCATTAAGCCTGACAAAATAAAAAAGCGATGGCGTTGAATGGTGGGCATAGGGGCAATTTACGCCCAAAAGAAAACGGCGACTAGAGCGTCGCCGTTTTCGCGTTTAGCAAGATGAACTTAAAGCTTGTTCAAAGGCACGTTGGTACGGGTGACACCGCCGACGGTGAAGGTCAGGGTCGCCGTGGTGGCCGATGTGAAGGTCAGCGTGTAAGTGCCTACTGTCACTTTATTCACTTGCCCCGGATCAAACGTCGTGCCGAAAGCAGGGCCGGTATTCTTTCTGAGATTGCCACTATGAACGTCGCTGCCAGTCCATGCGCCAGCAAATTCGTACCAGTCAGGTGCGCCCGAGCCGTTGTAAATGAAGAACAAGCCGAAGAAGCCATTGCTTGGATATTCATACCAGGTCAAACCCCAGCCGCTTTCTGCCGGGTTGTACCAAGGGCCGGTGTGGCTGACGGTGGGGCCGATGGTCGGTGGCGGATTCAGCCACTGCTCAATGCTTGGAAAGGAGACATCGAAGCGGGAATAAATGTCGTCGTTCTGTGGATTAGAAGGATTTCCCGAGTTGCTGCAGAGGGCCGAACCGCCATATAAGCCACCGCGCAGATACCACACACCATCGCCGCCAACGGTGAACAGGCCGGAGCCGCTGCTGCCTGGCAAAGTCGAACCGCTGGACCATCCGACTTGATGCACTTGGCCGTCTTGAAGCTCCTTGATGCCTTGCGAAACTTTCTTGGGGAAGCCTTCCGGGTGGTGGATGCCGTAGATGGTGGTGCTATTGGCAAGTGATGCGGAGTCCCAGCCTGCAAAGAAAGTGCCAACAGGGGGGGCGCTATTGATACGTACGAGCGAGGCATCGGTACCGGTGGTGCCATTCTCCGAGTATAAATACGTGGCACCGCCTGTTTGCGGGCTAGGCAAGGCAGCCGTGGTGCTGGAAGTGCCGCACGTTGTTGTCTCGTAATTCCAGTAGAAGTTCATCGTGTTGGCGAGGGGCTGATTACTGACGCAATGGTTTGCCGTGTAGAAATAAGGCACTTGCGTCGCGGTAACGGTGTCGGCAAGCAAAGTGCCGGAGCAAAGGTAGCTGCCAGCTGTATCCGAATAAGTAATGCGTGCGACTGAATTTTCGGCATTCACGAAATTGGCACCGAGTGCGGCCGCACGGCAAATCACATTGACCATGCAGATTTGAGCGGCAGCATCTTTCACGACAAAGCTTTCTTTTGCATTGGTCATTAAGTGCGAAACATTCGTTACGTTCACGCGCACATTGGCAGCGAGCGCGCCTTTTGGTAAGTAGATTTCTATGATTTGAGTGTCGCCATCGGTGCCAGGAGTCCAATAATTGTTTTTGGCATCGACCAAACGTCTAGTTTCATCGCCAGTGACGGCGGCAATGACCTGATTAGGGGCATCGGAGCCCGAGAACCGCAGTTCAGAGCCTGCTACCAGTCCTGCTGTGCGAATACCCACACGCAGACCGAAGGCATCCGGTGAATTAATTTCGAGCCGTGACACTTTTGCGCCATTGCTCAGTAGCTGCCATTTCAGGCTCGACATGGGCATCAATGATTCGCGGGCAACATCGCGGCCAATACCAATTTGCAAGGCTTTGATTTTCTTGTCATCGGCATTGTTACGGTGCAGTTGCGCAATTCGGGCGGGTGCCAATGGCGTCATGCCGAGCTTGGCAACACCGTTTGCCGGAAAATTCGCGGAGCGCCATTCCTTGGCGATTGCCGATTTGGCGGTGGCCTTGGTGGGCTCGCCTTTAACCTTAACGGCGGCAGCCTGATGGGAAAATGCCAGGGCCAGCAAGCCAGCGACAAATAAAGCGGGGATTCGTGAGCAAAGCATTGAAATAACCAGTGTTGGATTGACTGACCAATCGTATCGCACTACAGCTGCAAATTTGTGATGTAGACCTTAAAAACAGCCAAGGATATGCAAAATAATGTTATTGGTAGCGGTCCGTTCAGCGAAATAGGGTGTGTGGCTTTCGGTTGGTTCATCCGGGCAGAATAGGTGCTTCCAGCATCAGGTCTGTTTGCGCTAGCTGCATGATGTACCCGGCGGTCCGGGGGTTCGGCAGCGGATGCGGAACATCCTGCAAAAGACATTGCAACGGCTCGGCGATGCAAGCAAATCAATTATCGCGACAGGAAGAAATGAGTTATCTGTGAATTCATCGCAAACTTAAACGAGAACGATAAATCGGTTTCGTGCATAAGCTCAATCCATTGCCAAAGGATTTTATGAAGTATCAATATCCCCTGTCGCTTGTCTTCAAGATCACCACCTTTTCCAGCGATTTCACCATTGCCGATTCGCGTGAAAAATCCTTGTTCTACGTGCGACAAAAAATGTTCAAGCTGCTCGAGGAAATTACCGTCAGCCGGGATTCGAGCGAAAGTCAAAAGCTTTACAGCATCAAGGCGAATAAGTGGCTGGATTTTTCGGCAGCCTATAATTTCACCAATGCCTCCGGGCAGGACCTCGGGAAAATTGCCCGCAAAGGCTGGGCATCGATCTTCAAGGCGCATTACGAAGTGTTCGATGCACAGCAAAAATTGAATTATACGATTCGTGAAGAAAATGCCTGGATAAAAGTGCTTGACGGGATTTTTGAAGGGATTCCGATCATCGGGATTTTTTCCGGCTATCTGTTCCATCCCGCCTACTTGGTGACCGACACATCCGGCAAAGTCGTTGTGCGACTGGTCAAGGAATCGTCGTTGATCGGCCGTCGCTTCAAGCTCGAAAAAAAGCTCGGCTTCATTAATGAAGAAGACGAGGAGCGGGTGCTGCTTGGTCTGTCGA
The DNA here is from genome assembly GCA_043789195.1 of Arenimonas sp. Classification (GTDB taxonomy): domain Bacteria; phylum Pseudomonadota; class Gammaproteobacteria; order Xanthomonadales; family Xanthomonadaceae; genus Arenimonas. The sequence continues at coordinate 53,189 of JAYWIC010000041.1, forward strand.
TGTTGCTGATGTTGGAACGAAGTCGTGGATGATGAATTCGTCTGCTCACCTTATTTATGCCTAGGCGCGCTTAACTGAAGTGCAATCCATGCATGAACGGTTGACCCAGATATTTTCCATGAGAGCCCCGCAAGTAATGCAAAAAAGCGCAGCGGTACGACAACGAGAGATGGTTCACTATGCTTAAGTTCGATTGAATTGACCGATAGTCCTGATTAACTCTGCCATGCAAAGACGCTCAATTTCGGTGAGATGCGGGTTCCAGATATCCATTAACAAAATGGCCCGGGTTCCATCGCCGCGATTCCAGGCCTCGTGCAAAAAAGTATCGTCGAACGCGAAACATTCACCAGCCTTGCCGGGAATAAGCTGGTCCTGCACTTTCAATGCGCAGTATTCGGGCACGATCAACGGTAGATGCACCACCGAGCGAATATTGCTGGTGCCGTAATGCGGAAGAATGTGGGTCCCGGAGGTCAACATCGAGAAACAGATTTCCGGGGCATGTTCAGCGATACGAACCAGCGGCAATGACTCGAGTGCTGCCGACGTATTCGGGCATTCGGAATGATGTGATTCGTACTTCTCGCCTTGGCGGTAGAAAAAATAGGCATCCCAGTTGGGTGCCTGGCCGCCGAGATAATCGGACACTTTGTCGCTTTCACCCAGACTTAAAAATGGCGATAAGCCACTTCGTTGAGCGAGAATGTTGTCGGCTTCGAGTCTTATCGCTTCGAAAGCATTTTCAAGCTGTTCAAACCAGGGGAATAAATTGCGGTCGAATACTGGCGTTTCCGGCAACCCCGGAAAATACATGAAGGTTGGCTTCTGCTGCTTGTTTTCGTCTTTCAGATTCTCGAATCCCAGAACGCCTTTCACGCACAAATCCACCCGCTGCAAATCTTCTTTGCCGAAACGTTCGAGCAGCGGTTGCATCAGCGTCTGGTAAATTTCCACGCGGCCACGATGGGCAACATCGGAGGCATGGCGAACATCTTCAAGCAACCAGGGTGGTGTTGTCGCGGCGTCAAGCCACAAGCCTTCGCGCTGGGCATTGCTCAAGGCGTTCAAATAGGTTTTTACCGCATCGTTGTGCTGGCCTTGCCGTTCCAGTACCTTGCCAAGATGCAAACGGGCCGCGTGCATTTTCGGCGCCAGTGTCAGGCACTGTTCGAGCGCTTCCTGCGCCTTTGGCCATCGTTCCAAGGCAATCTGCGTCAGCGCCAGACTGCGCCATAAGGCTGCATTGCCGGGATTCACCCGGGTTGCAATTTCCAGATGCTCGAATGCCAGTTGCGGATTGCCGGACTGCATCGCAACACGCGCCAGGAATGTCCTCGCTTCGACATTGAAGGCATCATTTTCCAGCACGATGGCAAAGGTTTTTTCGGCGCGCGCATCATTGCTCTCGACATATTGTCGTGCCTGATTCAACAAGGCCTGGATGATGGCAGACATTATTCTTTTATCGCTTCAACAAAAAGTGAATAGTACGCATCGCCGAATTTTGCGCTGGCGACCTGGCTGTGTTCATCCACACGCAGTGCTTCGTGTTCGCTGCCCATAAAGCTGGAGCGGACAATCGATTTGAAACCGGCGCGTTGCAGTGCGCGTTCCAGCGTTTCAAAGTCGTAACCGAATTTATGTGCTTCGAACAGCCAAGCGGGATCGGGGCCGGCGCCGGCATAGGAAAGAAAATGTTCCAGCCGCGTGGCGTTGCCATCGCCGCCGCCCCAGTGTTCAACGCGCTTCTCGAAAAACTCCTGGTTGTTTTCCTGATACGCGCGCAGGCATTGCTCGATGTCCGGCACCACGATTCGCACCACGCCGCCTGGCTCGAGTATCCGGCGGATTTCCTTCAGCAATGCCATCGCATCGGTCGGATAAAAAAGATGCTCGAGCAAATGCGAAAGAAATACAGTGCGGCACTGTCCATTGGTAAACGGCAGGCCCCACAACACATTGGTGGATAGTTGTGCCGGAAAAATATCGAGATTGATCCAGCCATCGAGATTGTAGGGCCCGCTGCCGATATGCAATTGCAGATGCTGACTGTTTTGGTTGACACCAAGGCTTTGCAATTGCTGGCCCAGATACGGTCCGCGCAAGGTCGATAAATTGGCGCGTAATTGTTCGATCGCCTGCTGGATTTGGCCAAGCCTTTGATGGATTGGCATCGCATTTCTTGCCTTCGCGGCCTGTTCTGCGAACACACCGAGCCCGGCCAGATCGCTGGCCAATTCAAACACCGATTGCATCATCGTTTTTGCCGTGTGCTTGTTGTGTGCGGCGAGCTTTTCCGGATCATTCATGATTAAAATAAAAAGTAGGTCGACAAAATATATTTGTCATTGCTGATCGGCGGTTGTCCGATGTGCTGGTACATCCAGTAAGGAGGGAATATCACCAGTCGCCCGGCCTTCGCTTGCACGGTGATATCAAGCTCCGGGAAATGGGTGCCGCCGCCTTCGGGCACATCGTTCAAATACCACAGGAACACCAGATAGCGATTGGCTTTTTCGCCGATCGAATCAAAATGCAATTGGAAGCCTTCATCGCCGGTGGGCTTGTAACGCTTCATCACCAGTTCGCTGATTTTATCGGTTAGCGGAATGGCAATCGGCTGTTTGAGAGCTTCGTTGTACTGGCTGCAATGCCGATGCATGTTTTCAAGAATCATGGCGCGGAAACCGGCATCGGAAAGCGGATTGAGATTGAGTTCGGTCCAGGCGCTGTTGTCATGGCCCGGACGAATGCCTCGTCCATTGGGGCGTTGGAAGCGTTGCAAGCTATGAAACGAGGCAATCATTTGCCGGCACAGGGCCGGGCTGAATGCATCGTCGAAAACCTGGACATAACGGCTGAGCGAGTCGGTTGCGGTGGCGGCGTTCAAGGTAAACTAACTCTCTTGTCATTCCATTTCGTGCTGAATTCATCATAACCTTTTTTGCCCTATGTCCGATTCGATTTCCGGCCCTGTCATCCACATAAGCCACGCGTTCAAGGCGTTGGAACAGGGCGATTTCCCCCGGGTACTGGAAATGGCCGGGCAGGCTGCGCAGAGCGGGTCGGAGGCATTGACCTGGATAATGCTGAAAGCGCTGGCACTGAGTCTTTTGAAAAGACCGCTCGAAGCCTTGCCGGAGTACGAGGCCTTGTGTGCAGCACAGCCACAGAATGCCGCGCATTGGTCGAACTTCGGCAATTGCCTGTGCGAATTGGAGCGCGAACCGGACGCACTCGAGCCGCTGCAAAAAGCCTTGTTGCTCGGTGCTACCGATCCGGCACTGCATTTTGGTCTGGCACGCGCCTATGCAGTCGTCGGCCCACTGGAATTGGCGCGCCGGCATATTGCCATTGCCATCGAACGTGCGCCGGCTGATGCGGAATTTCATTTGTTCAAGCTTCGCATTTTGCTGGCGATGGATTGTTGGCCGGAAGCAAGGACCTGTGCCGATTATCTGCAATCCGTCGTGCTAGATGCTGGCCAAAGCGCCGACTTCGGCTATTTGCTGTTTCGCGGCCAATGGTACGAACACGCGATTGAACAATTCGGCAAGGCGGCACTCGACCCCGACTTGCGGCATGACAGCGATATCGGATTAGTGATGACGTATGAGCGAATCAACCGCCTGAAAGAAGCGAAGGAAATTCAGTCGCGTTTGCATGAAAAAGCCATGCAGCACAATCCGAAGCTGCTTGATAATTTTTTGCAGATGCAGGCCAAGATGGCGATGCGCGATAAAAATTTCACCGAGGCTAAAGACTATTTCGAGCGCATCCTGCTCAAGCCCCAGAATGATCCAGGCCTGAAGCTTGGTCTGGAATTCGAATACGCGGCCGTGCTCGACAAATGTAAACAACCCGATGCGGTCATGCAGGTGATGCAGAAAGCGCATGCGCAGCGCCGTGCATTGGTCAGCAAGAATCACCCTGCATTGCAGGATAGTACCGACGCCTTCGCCGTGCTGGATCAAGCTACGCCATTGTGGAATCCTGCTTGTCAGGCGACGGATGAGAATACCGATCCAGTATTCGTGGTCGGTTTTCCGCGTTCGGGCACGACCTTGCTGGAGCAACTGCTCGATGCGCATCCTGCGCTGGTGTCATTCGACGAACAACCGTTCCTGCAGCATATCGTGCGGCGCTTGACTGTCGATGGCGATCAAGTACTCAAGCGCATTCAAGATCTCACGCAACAGCAATGGCTCGAACAACGAAAGCAGTATTTCGACGAAGTGGCATTGGTCGCGCCGGAGCACGAGTCGCAACGGATAGTCGATAAAAACCCGCTGAACATGGTGCGCCTACCGACCTTGCAGAATTTCTTTCCGAACGCGCAGGTCATTCTCGCGATCCGCCATCCCTGCGATGTCGTGCTCAGTTGTTATATGCAGCATTTTCGCGCGCCGGCATTTGCACTGACTTTCGAAACACTTGAAAGCAGCGCGCAAATGTACGACAGGATTTTCAGCCACTGGTATCAACGCATCGAGACACTCAAATTACCCGTGTTGGAATGGAAGTATGAAGATCTGGTTGCCGATACCGAAGGTCGCTCACGTAAGCTGTTCGAATTCCTGAATCTGCCATGGCATGATGAATTGCTGGCCTTTACCGAGCGGGCAAAAAGCAAAGGCGCTATCAAGACCCCGAGCTATACGCAGGTGGTCGAGCAGGTGAATGCAAGATCGGTCGGTCGCTGGCAGGCTTATGAAAAATATTTCACGCCTGCAGTGACGAAATATCTCGAGCCGTGGCTTGAGCGGTTTGGTTATTCGATTTGATTTTGAAAAGAGCCAACCAGGCTTTTTACTTGGCGATATTGCCTTGAATCTTCGGGCCCTAGGGCCCTCCTACAATTAGCAAGACATGGTAGGAGGCCGCTTGCGGGCGACAAGCATGGCACGTACCGAACATAAAAAAACCGCAGCCCGAAGGCTGCGGCTTAACCACCATGAAACACGAAGTGATTTAGAACGTGACGCCTACATTCATCCAGTAGTAACGACCCACTGTATCAAACGTACGCTCATCGGTATTTCCGTTGAGCGAGTTGTTTTGATAGAGGATTGGCGGGACTTTATCGTTCACGTTGTCAACGCCGACACGCAGCTTGATTTTGTCACCCAGGAATTTCACACCCATTTGGAAATTATGGTAGGTGTAAGCACCAATGGAGAACTGACAGCCTGGCGAGCCTTGCGGCAGGCCAATGTTTGCACAGGTGCCGGTCAACGCGGTGCTGCCGACCGTGAAGCCGTCAACGTATCGCATGTTCCAGGACGCGTCCCAGATGCCTTTGCTCCAGTTTATGCTGCCAAGGGCACGCCATTTGCTGTAGTTGCCCATGCCGCCATTGGCCGACGACAGGAAGGTGCCGGCGTTTTCCAGATCTGCGACATGTACACCGTGGTACTGCAGATCCACATCGAATGTATCGAGGTAGGTGCTGTCCAGGCTAAGGCGGAAATTACCCATCGCGGTATCGAAGCGGTACTTGAAGCCGATATCGACACCCCGCGTTTTGAAGTTACCGACGTTTTCATCGACGTCGGTAACGTATTGGATCGTGCCGTCGGCACGGCGTGTAATCAGCGAACAGACTGGTGAAGGGGCGCCCGCGGTGCTTCCGAAGCAGGCATTCAGCATGTTCTGGGTACCCAATTGCCCGATGGCATCGTTCAACTTGGTCTGCCACACATCAACCGTAGTGGAAAAACCATTGAGCCAGGAGGGCTCATACACTAAGCCGAGGGTTACAACATCGCCATGTTCCGGATCCAAGGTTGGCGTGCCGCCCAGGACAGCAGTTGCCTGTGTGTCGCTTTGAGCGAATCTTGGGTTGTAGAGAGGCAGGCTTGGGTCGTTTTGCTCCGGCAAATCACTGTCGAGCAACCGTACATTTTGGCATGCAGGATTGGTGGAAATACCGCCGCCCGGTGCCGAAATGCCATTACATGGGTCCCTGTATGTCGGGTTGGTAACCGCCAGCCCGCCGAACAGGTTGTTGATGGTGGGTGCACGGAATACTTCGGCATAGGTGCCGCGGAACAACACTTGTGCCGAAGGACGGAATTGGAAACCAAGCTTGCTGTTGACGGTATCGCCAAAGCTCGAATAATCCGACCAGCGAGTACCGATTTCAATACTGAATTTATCCGTGAAAGGAATACGGGCTTCGCCGTAGACTTCTTTCACGTTGTAGCTTCCATTTGTATCGGAGGCGCAAATTTCCTGGGACACGCCGCAAGTCAGAGTGGCGGGGTCGAAAATCTGTTCCGGAGCAATACTGACGTCCAAGGATAACTTGCGATACTCAAGGCCGAATGCCGCCTGCACCTTGCGGTCTCCAATGGAAAATAGGTCGCCACTAAAGTTGGCCTGAAAGCCCTTTTGAACTTGTTGCCGGCTGTTGGACAGATCGACGCTGATGCCGGCCAGGGCAGCCAGCTGGGCTTGACCCGCTGCATTGTCAGGATTGAATTCGCCGACAAAGTTGACCGGTACGCAGCCTGGAATCGGCGTGGTGAAGGTGCCATCGGTGTAGCAAACACCCGCTTGTGACGGACCCAAGGCATCGGCTAGGGCCACGTAATCGATGTAACCAAAGTTTTTGAATTCCTGATCGATTTTGCCGTAACCAATGGCGGCATCCCATGTCCAGGAAGTATCGCCGAAAGCGCCTTTCAATCCGGTATTGATCTGGTCGACGTCAGTGGCGAACTCATAGCGGCGATTGCCCAGACGGCTCAAGCGCAGGCGGATATCGTCAACTTGCACGCCCCACGGGTTGTATTGGTTGAATTCGGAAAGCACAACACCATCTAACAAGCCGTCGAATGGCAGTGGGGCAATTTGCGAGGCAGAGCGCGTGCGATTGGTGAACACATCAATATAGGCTTTGATGTTGTCAGTGATATCGTAGTTACCCGTGACAAAAAAACCGGTACGTTCTGCCGGGGTCAATTCCAGGTTGCCGACGGCTTGGTAATTGAATGAATCGCGACCGAAATTGAAACAGCGGAAGTCACTTTGATTGGCGCCCGTGGTGCCAGGCGTCAATGTGACCGAGTTGCAGCCATACAATGCCACCAAGGCCGGGTCATTATTAATGAAATAACGGCCTGTCAATGCGCGGCTGGAGCCGCCTTGAACCACGCCAGTTGAAGAGGTGGAGCCCAATGACAATGCAAAGAAAGAAAAGTCACGATCGGAGGCACGTACTTCGTGTTGATCGTTGTAGTTGGCGGTGATAATCAAATTGCCGCGATCACTATTGAAACCTGCAGTGGCATTCCAGCCTATGCGGTCGCCATCGTCGCGCGAACTCACGCCAGAACTGACATTGGTTTCCACGCCATCAAAATTTTTTCTCAGGATAAAGTTGACAACACCACCAATCGCATCGGAACCGTAAACCACCGATGCACCATCTTTGAGGACTTCAACCGATTGCACCATCGACATCGGGATCGAATTGACGTCTCTGGTCACAATGCGGCGACCATTCACCAGGATGAGCGTGCGTTCATCGCCTAAGCCACGCAAGGAAACGGTGGCTGCACCGTCACCACCACCGTTGTTGACCGATGGGTTGGTCGCGGCGCCGGCAATGGAAGGAATTTCCTGCACGAAATCACCAATCGTCAAAGCGCCAGATTTTTCAATGGTCGCCCTGTCGATTTTAAATACCGGGCTCGCGCTTTCGGTTTGTGTGCGTGGAATACGTGAACCAGTGACCTCAACAGATTCCAGTGTTTTGGCTCCTTTATCCGATTCTTGAGCAAATGCCGTTGCGCCAAGCATGCTGGTACCAGCAACGCCAAGCCACAGGGCACGCCGAATGCTCTCGGCGAGTAAATTTTTATTTTTCATTGTGGTTAATCTCCTAGGTACAGGGTGTGTAGAGACAATTAGTTGACGTTAACAATGTCCATTGAGAACAGGGTTTATCGAAGAATATAGGTTGTTACATGTTGTCAACGATATGTTTTTAACGTTATTTTCATATTCTGTCCAGTAACGAAAGACAGGGTTAAGAGCCTTGCAGGCCTTGCGTGTCTGGAAATTGAGGCAATCTTGCTGGCTGAGCTGCCAGCCGGACTTCGAGGGGAGGTCTTATTTGCGACCAAGCCGGCATTATCAACTGTTGAATCGCGCGTTATTTACTCAAGGTTATAGTGCAGTGCAGCAATAGTGCGGATAAAGAAATGTAAGAAATATTTCGAATTATTGAGGCGTTTGCCTAAATTTTTTCTTGCATTGGGTTGCTGCGGCGTGCTGTCAACGGTTTTTTGTTTTGACAGAAGGGCTTTCTAAGCAGGAGGCACAATCAAGTCGATTCCAGATCTTCCAGCCCGGCACCGACCAGCGCACGATTAAGTCGATCATTCACCGCCAGCCATTCCGATGTCTGCGGTGTTTGTTCAATCAGTAGATAGTGGGCGTCGCGATCATCGAGCTCCCGCATGGCCGCATACAAGCCGTGCGCGTAAGCATGAAAGTCGGAGCTCAGGCTCAAACCCTTTAAACCCTCCGGCACCACATCGAGGCAGAGCACTTCGCAATGCAAATCGTGATCGGTCTTGCGGACGTATTCCTGAATCAGGTCTTTGCGCGAAAACATTTGCATCGGTGTGCGCGGTGCGTAATGCGCTGCGAGGCTGCCGGAGACGCGCGGACTTTCAGGCTTCGCGTTTGATCCGATCGGGCCAATGACGGCTTCGATTTCCCTCTGCGAAATCATTCCCGGGCGCAGCAAACGTGGCTGTTCCGAACTCAAATCGATAATCGTGCTTTCAATGCCGACGTCGCATTCGCCGCCGTCGAGTACGACCGGAACCGCGTCGCCAAATTCATCGCGTACGTGCTGTGCCGTCGTTGGCGAGATACGGCCAAAACGATTCGCCGAAGGTGCCGCCACACCGCTATTTAATTGTTGCAAGACGGTCAGTGCCAGCGGATGCGCGGGGCAACGCAAACCGACCGTGTCCTGTCCGCCGGTGACTTCATCCGGCACGTTGGCATGTTTGCGGAGAATCATCGTCAAGGGACCGGGCCAGAAATGTTGTGCGAGCACGAAGGCTTCTTCAGGAATATCAATTGCCCATTTCGATAGTTGCGTGCTGTCGGCAATATGCACGATCAGGGGATGATCGACCGGGCGGCCTTTCAACGCGAAGATTTTTCGCACGGCCGAAATATTCATCGCATCGGCCGCGAGGCCGTAAACGGTTTCGGTCGGCAAGCCGATCACGTCGCCCGCTTTCAGCGCCTGCACGGCGTGCAACAAACGTTCGGCGTCGGCAGAATTTAACTTCATGTGGCCTGGTAATCTTCTTTCAGCAAACCCAGCAGAACGCTGTCACACACTTCGCCATTCACGCGCCAACGCTGGCGCAGCAAACCTTCGCGCTGGAAGTTCAGTTTTTCCAGCAATTTTA
>JAYWIC010000042.1:0-4139 GCA_043789195.1 Arenimonas sp.
CTGAGGTGTCGTGGCTGCTGGTTTGTCCGAGTACTCGCGCATAAGCGCCATTGGATAATGCCAAACCACCGTATTCTTCCGGAATAATCAGTCCGAACAAACCCATGTCGCGCAAAGCCTGAATAAATTCTTCCGGCTGTTCGGCTGTTCGGTCGTATTCTTTCAGATCGGCTGTCTTGGTGTTCAGAAACTGGTCGATCGCATCGGTCATGGCGCCAAGCATTTCACGATCCCGCTCGCGAATCTGCGGATAAGGAAACAAATGCTCGTCGAGAATATTGCCGAAAAAAAGTTGCTTCGCCGCGCTTTCATCGAGATGCATGGATAAATTCTTGCTGGCGCTAGCTTCTGAAGTGGTACTGGACATAGTGTCTCCGTTGACCGATCAACCAGCCGTTAATGGGGAAGCACAATTTGCGTCGGGCAATGATCCGACAATGACAACACGACATTCGCAATGCCCTTGTCATTTGTCGTGACACTTGATGCGCCAGGCGACAAGGCAACCTTTACCGCATGACCGGTTGCATCGCCGGCATTCCAGGTATTGCTGACCAACATATGATCCAGCGCCACCGGATAGCTGCAGCCCATTTCGGTGGAAAGCGTTTTCATTTCCGGTGAAGACAGGCGGCGCGTCTTGGCATCCTTGCACAATGCGGTGGCCGTATCACTGGCCTTGCAGTTCGCCGATACCAGGGTCATCGCCGACGCTGCCGGCAGCCCATCATTCACTTCGGGCAACAACAGGCGTACGCGTACATCCGGTTTGCGCGGGCTTTGCAATGAACTTTCGTCGATGCGTGCGGCAACGGTTTTACCTTTCTCAACTTCGTGCCAGAGATCGCGATTGAAATCGCCCATGACTACGTAACGATCGAAATTTTCCGAGGTCTGTTCGATCCAGTTTTCCAGCGGTTGAATCTGTTGTTGCAATATCTGGCAATCGCGTTGATCACTTTCCAGCTGGCCACGTTGTTGTTCACTTTTTTCCATCGGCGATACGCAACTGCTTTTTAGATGCACATTCAAGAATGCGGTTTTCTTGCCGTGGATATCCAGTGCCAGCCGAAGGCCTGGACGCGGGCGACGTTCGTCGCCGTTTTCAGGCAAGGAAAGTGCCGCTTCCACTTCGCAAATGCCTTTCGACTTACTGAGATTTTTTTTCCAGGCGATGGCCAGGCGTTGTACCGAATAACCCGGATAAGAACATATCCGGTACTGGTTTACTGATCTACCCAGTACGTCTTGTATCGCCGCCACGCCGGACACCTCCTGGAAGGCAATGACATCAGGCGACATGGCATGGATGACTTTTGCAATTTCCTGGCCGCGCTTTTTGAAAGCATTCATCGTTACCGGAATGACTTTGCGATTTTCATCCTGATAAATAGTGCAGGGCGGAATAGCTTCAATATCCCAAGGCAGTTTGACCTCGGCATCTCTTGGCCGCCAATCCATTTCCCAGCCCGTCGTTGCCGCCGGATTTTTCGAGCGGGCCCACGTCTTATTGCTTTCGCCAAATTCGTATTTTGCGCTGCAATCGGTCACCCATTTCCTGGCTTCGGCCTGGCTCAAATGCCAACCCAGATTCCAGCTGGCCAGTTTCAAGTCGGCGGCAACGCTTTGACCGGACATTGCGGTCAATAGCAATAAGGCAGAAATACGGAGTCGATTCATGGCGTGTTATTTCTTGAAAATACAGGCTTGTAAAATAACACCCGAAACATTGTTGCGGGTGAAATATTGGTGCGTTTCAAGACTTTAGAAACCGTTTAAACGGCAGTTGCCTGTTTGTCGGCGGACCAGCCATTGCGGCAGCGTGTAGCCCACGACTGCATCCAGTCAGGAAGCTCGCGGGCGGGCATTGGGCGTGCGATGAAATAGCCCTGAGCAAGATCGCATCCGGTTTGCTGGACTAAATCCCAGTCATCGCGATCTTCAACCCCCTCCGCCACCACCTGCATGCCGAATTGTTCGCCTAGCGCCAGACTCACGTAGTACATCGCGCGTGCACTCTCGTCACGCCAGGCACCATGGACAAAGCTGCGATCAATCTTTAGTTCATTGAATGATATGTCGCGTAACTGGGTCAATGAGGAATGGCCGGTGCCGAAATCATCGATCGATAAATGAAAGCGTTTTAGCCGCAGGCGCGTCAATATTTCCAGTGGTGCACGCTGGTCCAGCATCAAGCGGCTTTCGGTCAACTCAAGGATGACATCCTGCGGCGCCACACCGGCGGTGGCAGCTTCTTCGGCGACAAAATCGGCGAAGCTCACCGATGACAGATTGTCCATCGATACATTGACCGCTACCCGCAAATGCAAACCCTCCGTCTGCCAGCGCTGGGCCTGTTTCATGGCATTGGAGAGCACCTTGCGAGTGAGTTTGTCAATCAGGCCATGCGCTTCTGCCAGATCGATAAACTGGTCGGGAAAGACCATGCCATCGACCGGATGACACCAGCGCACCAGGGTTTCCACACCAACCACGGCACCGGAGGCGATATTCACTTTTGGCTGATAGTAGTTGACCAGTTCATTGCCATCGATGGCGGCACGTAATTCTTCGACGGAATATTTTTTCTTTGCCGCGTCCTCAAGATGAGGCGGTCGCCAGGTATCCATGACCCTGACCAGATCAACCAATGCCACCGGCTTCAACAGATGCCCCAGCACGGTGATGTGATGCGCCTGCACGAGTTTTTCAGCCATTTGCAGTACACGCTCGTTTTCGCCGCTCACCAACACCAGGCTACCGGTGTAATGATGTTCGACCAGTTTGCGGACAAACTCGATACCGTCCATGTCGGGCATATTCAAATCCAGCAGGATGAGATCTGGCCGATTGTCGGGATCATCAAATTTTTGCAGGGCGGAAAACCCGTTATCGCAAGTGGTGATCGAACTGAATCCCAGGCCCGTCAACATGTGAGCGAGTAATTTCCGCATGAAACTCTCGTCGTCCAGTATCAGAATCTTGATGGCAGATTTGTCCATGATCGCTCGACCTCACACTTCGGCCCAGCAATCAACACCTTTTGCCAGCAGGGCATCGATGTAGGCAAACACGGTGTCGAATTCCTGTTCGAACAAGGGCAGCAAAGCCGTCAGCATTTCCAGATTGCCGGCCTTGCCGGTCGTTTCAATTTCGGCACAAAGTGTGCCGAGTGCCGCGGCACCTATTGCTCGTGCGGACGACATCAGTTTGTGTGCCTGCTGGCCGGCAACCAGGGCTTCGTGATGCTCGCAAGCCCGGGTTAATTCAAGTGATATTTTCAATGCCGTACTTTGAAAATCCCGCAGAAATTCCAGCATGACCGACGGGTCATTACCAATTGCGTTTTGCAGCACGCTTAAATCCAGCACTTTCGCCGCCGACGGCGACGACTGCGACTGTGTTTCCAGAGTGAGCGGCAAACGGATATCGACTGCCGGCAGCCATTTTTCCAGACACGTTTTCAGATCTGACAATTGCAAAGGCTTGCCCAGATAATCGTCCATGCCCAGCAATCGGCAGCGGTCGGCCTCGCCTTTGAAGATATTGGCCGTTAAAGCCACAATCGGAGCACGATAGGAGCCTTGTTCGGTCTGGCGAATCGCGGTGGTTAACTGATAGCCATCCATTTCCGGCATCTGCAGATCCGTGATCAGCAGGGCATATTTACCGGTTTGCCAACGTTCCAGCGCCAAGCTGCCGTTGGCAGCAACATTCGCCGCATAACCGAGCAAGGCGAGCTGGCGCAAAATCAGTTTCTGATTCATCTCGTTGTCTTCTGCCACCAGAACCAGGCGACCTTTATGCAAGGTTTCATCGTAATTCGGTAATTCCTGCACCAGTTCCACTTTTTTCAAGGGGCTTGCTGCCTGCTGCACCGGATTTATCTCTTTGCTGTCCGACGTATTTCCGTTCGGTAACAAGTTATTGATAGCGCTATAAAGTTCCTGATAACGCAGTGGCTTGGCGATATAGGCATCACAACCGGCGACCCGGGTTTTTTCCTGATCCTCTTTCATCGCCATGGCGGTCAGGGCAATGACCGGAATGGTGGCCGTTGCCGTATCCCGCTTCAGCAGTTCGGTGGCCGCCAATCCATCCATGCCGGGCAATTGGATATCCATCAGGATCAAGTCGGG
>JAYWIC010000043.1:0-15424 GCA_043789195.1 Arenimonas sp.
AGTGGCAGAACGCAGTTCCGAATTGCGCGGCGACGATGCCTTCGAATTTTTCATGAATGCCTACACGCTGTCGATTGATCCGCACAGCAGCTACATGAGTCCGAAGTCGAACGAAAACTTCATGATGCAAATGCGCTTGTCGCTACAGGGCATCGGCGCGGTATTGCAGCGTCAGGACGAGTATGTCGTCATTCGCACGATTGTCCCCGGTTCACCTGCCGCGATGTCGGGCAAGGTGAAAGTCGGTGATCGCATCGTTTCGGTCGGTCAAGGCGATAAGGAACCGATGATCGATGTGGTCGGCTGGCGCATTGACGATGTCGTGCAGAAAATTCGCGGCGACAAAGGCACGAAAGTCCGTCTCGATATTATCCCCGGTGACCAGGGCGTCGATGCCAAGCACGTTCTGGTCACTATTGTGCGTGACACCATCAAGCTTGAAGACCAGGCCGCCAGCAAACGTATTCTTGAAGTCGATGGCAAGCGTATCGGCGTGATCGAATTGCCGGCTTTCTATGCAGACTTCGAAGCCTTGCAACGTCGTGACCCTAACGCGCGTTCGGCCACCACCGATGTCGCCAAATTGCTCAATGAACTCAAAGCCGAGAAAGTCGATGGCGTGGTGGTCGATCTGCGTGAAAACGGCGGCGGTTCGCTGGATGAAGCGGTTGATTTGACCGGCTTGTTTATCGATCGTGGCCCGGTCGTGCAAGTGCGCCAATCCGGTGGCTATACCCAAGTGCGTAGTGATGAAGATCGCGGCGTGTTGTGGAATGGACCGCTGGCCGTGCTGGTGAATCGTTCATCGGCCTCGGCTTCCGAAATTTTCGCAGCCGCCATCCAGGATTATGGCCGCGGCCTGATTATCGGTGAGCCGACTTTCGGCAAAGGCACTGTGCAGGGATTGTTGCCGCTACCGCCGGAACGCGGTGAAGCGGGCGGCAAGTACGGCACCGCGAAAATCACCTCTCAACAATTTTTCCGTATCGATGGCGGCACCACACAAAACGCTGCCGTCACGCCTGACCTGCAATTTCCGGTCACCGTCGATGCCACCGAGTTCGGTGAAAGCACTTATGACAATGCCTTGCCGTTTACTCGCATTGAAGCGGCGCGCTATTCCCATCTGGGCAACTTCAAACCCATCGTGGGCCAGTTGCTGACACAGCACAAGGCACGTGTCGTCAATGATCGCGAATTCATGTGGTGGAGTGAAGACGTTGCCGAATTCCGCGCCGAACGCGACAAGAAATCCTTGTCCTTGAATGAAACCGTCCGCAGCGCCGAACGTGATCGCATGGATGCAAAACGCAAGGCACGCGATGCCGAGCGCAAAGCACTGGGTCTTGCCGATGCCGGGCCACACAATAACGATGATGGTTTGCAGGCCAACGAGCGCGACGTGAAAGTGCAAGTGGCCGAAGAAGAAGCCGCCAAGAACCGTCCCGATCCACTGATGCGCGAGTCGGCTGCGATTCTGGCCGATGCCATTTCGATCCTGAAAGCCAGTCCGGTGCTCACTACGCAGGTGCTGATGACCAAGAACGACAAAATCTGGGCGAATTGATTTACCTAACCGTATTTCCAAGTCTGCATCACAACATAATCCCGGCCCCGGCCGGGATTATGTTTTTCCAGTACAAGATTCGGATAGCCAGACCCAACTCGCTTGGCTAATCTGTTGCCATGAACAAGACATCAACGGCACCGCAGTTAATCCATGCCCGGCAATTACTGGAACAGGCCCCTGCGTCACTGACGCAATTGGCAAAAACCGTCGGCTGGAGTCCTGCTTATTTGCAGAAGCAATTCGTGCAGGCTTACGGGTTGACGCCGGCAGAATTTGTATCGCAGCAAAAATTCAAACACTTCAAAACCCAGTTGCGTAAAAACAGCGATGTTACCCGTGCAATTTATGACGCTGGCTTCGGTTCGCCCAGTCGTGTCTATGAACAGGGCGCCGTCAAATTGGGTATGTCACCACTCAGCTATCAACGCGGCGGCGCCGGTCTGGAAATCCGCTACACGATTCTGCAGACCCGATTGGGCAATACCCTGATCGCTGCCACCGAACGCGGCATTTGCGCCATTGCCCTGGGCGAAAAGGAAAACAAACTCGAACAGGAGTTGCGGGACGAATTCCCCGCGGCAAATCTCAAGCGCGTCGATGCCGGCCGCGATGAATTTATCGCACCGAAAGTCGCCGCCGTCGTCGATTATCTGGCAGGCAAAAAAAGCAGTGTATCGCTCGAGCTAATAGGAACGGCCTTTCAGCAAAGAGTCTGGCAGGCGTTGATGAAAATTCCTTCCGGTGCGACGCTGAGTTATTCGGCATTGGCGGAGCTTATTAAAATGCCGAAAGCGGCACGTGCTGTTGCCAGTGCCTGTGCGAAGAACAAGTGTGCCGTCGTCGTTCCCTGTCACCGCATTATTCGCGGCGATGGCTCGTTGGGGGGCTATCGCTGGGGTCTGCCGTTGAAAGAAAAAATTCTGGCTACTGAAATACCGGTAAAATAATCCCATGACGAAAAACAATACGGCAGCGCCCGGCAAGGCGGCCATTCTTGCTGCCTTGCTTGCGGTCTATGTGCTGTGGGGTTCGACCTATTACGCAATCAAGATTGCACTCGAAAATTATCCACCGTTCTTATTGACCGCCATTCGCATGCTGATTGCCGGTGGCGTGATGTTTGCCATTCTGCGTTGGCGTGGCGAAGCGGCGCCGACGCGCAAACAATGGCGTGCGATTTTTGTGCTGGCCCTTCTGCTTACCGTGTTGTCGAATGCCCTGGTCAATCTTGCCGAGGAAACCGTTTCCACCGGGCTGGTGGCCATCGGTGTTGCCGCGATGCCGCTCTGGGCGGGATTCTTTTCCGCGCTGCGTGGACAGCATCCGACAGTGCGTGAATGGATCGGCATTGCCATCGGGTTTATCGGGGTGTTGTGGCTGAACATCGGCACCGAAATGAATGCCGGCTGGCAGGGCATGTTGGCCGTGTTGATCGCCCCGATTTCCTGGGCCTATGGTTCGATCTGGTCGCGGCAACAGGACTTGCCAACACCTTTCATGTCGGCCGCCTCGCAAATGCTGCTGGGTAGCGTGGGGGCCTGCATCGTGGGTTTGGTGCTTGGCGAACGCATTATGGCATTGCCTGCACTGGTTCCCACCATGGCGATGTTGTATCTCGTCGTTGCGGGATCTATTTTCGGATTCACTGCGTATATCTGGTTGCTACATCACGTGCGACCTGCTCTCGCCACCAGCTATGCCTACGTCAACCCGGTGATTGCGGTAGCGATCGGTGCTTTATTGCTTGATGAAAAATTCAATAGCCATGCCATTGGCGCGATGCTGCTGATTTTGTTTGGCGTGATTTTGATGACTATAAAACGCCGGGTAACTTAAGGGCATCGAGCACAGTCATAGCTAGCACGGCGATGACAACTAGGATGATCAGCGATATTCTGATGATCATTCGCTTCCGGCTTACTATCTGTGCACGGCGCATTTGTTCGGTACGGATCAATTCATTCTGAGCCATTGTCCAATGCATTATCTGGTCGCTCTTTGCGAAGGTTTCCTCCGACGTCATGTTGCCAGCCTCTAGCTCGGCACCCAATCCATCTAGTGTTTTAAGCGTAATGTCCTGCAATTGTTGTGGCAGCGCCTTGAGCTCCGCATCGGTCAAGGCATGAAGATCCGGTAATGGTTCCATCATTGTGTTACTCCTTTAGATCAGCCTGTCAGTTATCAGGCTCATGGATGCTAAATCTAGACAAACTTCAGTATCAGAAAAACCACAATCGCAATGATCGAAACAAGCAATACCACGTTAGTCTGCTTCAATCGAGCCTGCGCAACCGTGTAGATTTCTTTTTCAAGCCTGCGAAGCAGCATGCCATCCTGGCTTGCATTGAAGTCAGCCTTTGCATCCTTGTCTATCTGTTCTATTTTGCCTGCAATCAAG
This sequence comes from Arenimonas sp., assembly GCA_043789195.1. Lineage (GTDB taxonomy): Bacteria > Pseudomonadota > Gammaproteobacteria > Xanthomonadales > Xanthomonadaceae > Arenimonas. The sequence goes on from JAYWIC010000043.1 coordinate 3,969, forward strand.
TCCGTGGCATTTTGTTGATCCAGCGCCAATAACTCAGGAGCGGCTGCATGATGGGCATGCAGCATGAATTCCAGTTCCAGTATGCGTAAGCGTTCCATTTCGAGGCGCTTTTCCGACTCCTCGAGCGTATCCATGGTTGACCAGCCGCCAGTGACTCGTCTCAACAAATACATCGTGCGTTCGAATGTCTCGCGATCTGCATCCACCTTGCCGGTGTTTGCCGTGTATTCCGAAAGTATCTTGGTCAAGTGCAACTGTTGCTCGTAATCGCCATGCAAACCTGAAATGAAACGAGCATCCACCTGCTTACGTAAGCGTATCAGCGTTTCGAAAATCTGCAGCACACTGTGTTCGCCACGCGAGAAAGGAATGGAGATGGTTTTCCGGTTCGTGAAGATTTTTCTTCTCAAGAACGATAAGGAGCTGGAAAACCGGTCCAGATACTTTTCGTGTTTTGGAATGAACAGTGTCAGGTTGTAATCATTGGCCGACCGAAGATCTTTCGAGAGGCAAATGCCGCCGATGTCACGCATGGGTACATGCCCGAACAGTTGCGATGTGATGCCCTGCGTGTCGATCAACAGTTGATAAGGCGCTTTCAATTTTATCGTGGCAAAGTACACGCTGACGGCAAGTCCGAGGATCAGAGAACCATAGCCTGCCGGTGCAATTCCGGCGTATCGCAGAATCAAGTAGAAGGTAATCCAGCTCACAAAGAAAAGTGCGACGGTGGCGTTGGCGATTTTGCTTTTTGACTGGCTAATTTCTATGCGGTTAACGAGGTCCGGCAGCTGGGCTGCCGGCATTTTTGGTGGTTTCATAAATGCATTTTTTTGGTATGAGTTAACGGGTGGCGATTATTTGTCTGCAGAATACTGCAAATGGATGCCCATCAACGCCATATGGGTTAACTGGCGATTGCTTGGTACTTTAACCGCCCCGCAACGCCGCCGTGACCGGCATGCGGGCAGCGCGTATCGCGGGAAACAGGCCGCCGATAAAGCCGATTGCCAGAGCGATGTTCAGGCCGGCAAATACCAAACCCGGCGTTACCGCGAATTTGAATGCGACCTGGGTGAAGCCTGCACCAAGCGTGGAAACCGAGTATCCGTTGAACGCGATATAGGCGATCAGTGAGCCGACCAAACCTCCTGCGAATGCCAGAATCAATGCTTCCGACATCACCGAGGCGATGACGGGCATGGCACCGAAACCGAGCGCACGCAAAGTGCCGATTTCCTGCGTGCGTGCCGACACGGCGGAATACATCGTAGTCAATGCACCGGCAACGGCACCGATACCCATAATGAATCCGACGATGCCGGCGAGAATGCCGATCACGCCGGTGAGGCCGGTGGATTGCCCGCTGTAAAAATCGTATTCGGTTTTGACCTCAACGTTCAATTGCGGATCCTCGAGCAGACGCGTCTGCATGGAGGCAAGTGAATCGACATTTTTCAGGCTGACCAAAATCGATGACACTCCCGAACGCGAGAAGGCACTTTGTGCCGTTTCGGCATCGGTCCATAATTCCGATTCGTGGGCATCGCCGTTGGTACTGAAAATGCCGACGATATTCCAGGTCTGTCCGCGAAAGCGAAGCGTAGAGCCACTGCGCAAACCGTCGAATTGCTTGCTAGCCGCCTCTCCAACGATGATTTCGCGAAGGCCGGGGCGAAATTTTCGACCATCGATAATTTTCAATTCCGGACGCAATTCAAAACCGTTTGGCTCGACGCCACGCAAGGTGACATTGGCGCCGGTTTTCTGTCCGAAGCGTGGCACTTCGGTAATCACGATCAGTTCGCCTGAAGCGAGCGGCAAGCCATCTTTTCCGCGGGCAATGGCGGGGTCTTGCTTGATCACGGTGATACTGGGGCGATCGAGAAAACTCGACAGCTCGCCATTCGAGCCGCCGCGTGTAATCACCATGCGATCCGCGCGTCCGGTCGAGCCGAGCGTTTTGCCCAGCCCTTGCGACATGGAAAGCAGTGCGACCAAAACGCCGACCACGCCGGCAATGCCGACCACGATCACCAGCGAGGCACCGAGTCGCTGCGGAATGCTCTGCAGGTTCATGATGACGATTTCGCGAATTTGCGTCAGTGTGCTCATCTCATCTTCCTGCCAAGGCATCGACGATCTTGATCCGCAATGCCCGCAGGGCAGGCGGCACGCCAATCAAGAGCGACAGCACGATCACACTGATGCCAGCAACGATCCAGACTTGTGAATCGGTGGTGATGGGGAATTCCGGCGGCAGCGTTGTGGTCAGAAAGCTGGCTGACAACATGCCAGTCAAGGCGCCGATAAAACACAGTAGAAACGCTTCCGCCAACACCAACAGCATCACGGTGCGGTCCTTGAAGCCCAACACTTTCAGGATGGCCAGTTCCGGAATGCGCTCACGCACGGCTTGCGACATGCTGACGCCGGTTAAAAACAAAATCGAGAAAAATACCGCGCTGGTTATCAAGTTAACGATCAGGCCGATGTCGCCCAATTGCCGGGCAAAGCCCAATTGAAATTCCTGCTCGCTCTGGGTTTTGGTTTCATCCGATGAGTTCGCGAACTTCTCATCAATCAGCGAAGCAATTTTTTCCGATTGGTTCGGGTCATTCATGCGGACCACGAACACGCCAGCGAGACCTTTCGCACGCGGATTTCGGGCTTCATCGAACTGGCCGTAATTGAGATACATTAGGCTGGTGCGTTTTTCCCATTCGCTATTGCGGCCATCGAAAATGCCGACGACTTTCCACTCCCAGGTTCGACTACCATCGGCCTTGGTCCAAATAAAGGAATTCAGCGGAATGGTGTCACCGACTTTCCAGTTGTATTTTTCGGCCAATAATTTGCCAACAATGGCGCCATCCTGGGTGGAAACAAAACTGCGTTTTGCATCTTCCGACAAGGTCCATTCCGGATAGGTATCGAACAGGCGTTGCGGGTTCACGGCAAACTGCGGAAAAAATCCGCCGCCTTCCTGGTATTGGCCGCCAAAAAATTGCGAATGCGATACCCGTGCGACACCGGGAACTGCTTCGATCTGAGGCATCATGCGGATCGGCAAGGGCTGGGTGAAACTGGTCTTGGCTTGCGTGATCATCCGGTTGGCACCCAGAAAATCCGCGCCGCCGGAAAATAGCGAATTCACTGCCTGCAATAAACCCAGCAAGACAAACGCCGACCATAGCGAAAGCAGGGTCAGCAGCGTGCGCAATTTCTTGCGAAACAATCCCGCCCAGATTAAACCGAAATATTTCATGGCTTAATGCGCGGCCTCATTGACCAGCGTTCCCTTGTCCAGATGTACGGTGTGCTTTGCATACTCGGCCGCTTTCGGATCGTGCGTCACCATCACGATGGTTTTGCCGAATTCGCGATTCAATTCCTGCAGCAAGGTCAGCACTTCGTCAGCCGTTTTACGGTCAAGGTCACCGGTGGGTTCATCGCAAATGAGTATCAGCGGGTCGGACACCAGTGCACGGGCAATCGCAACGCGTTGCTGTTGTCCGCCGGATAATTCATTGGGTTTGTGTTTGCTTCGGTCGCCCAGGCCGACCAATTCCAGCGCCACGTTGGCACGCTTGGTGCGCTCGCTGCCGCTCATGTCGTGCAGCAATAAAGGCAGCTCGACATTGCGTTGTGCGGTCAGCACCGGCATCAGGTTATAACTCTGGAAAATAAATCCAACGGTATTCGCGCGCCAGGCGGCGAGCTCGTCGCTGCTTAAATCATCGATGCGCCGGTTTTGCACTTTCAACAAACCCGAGGTCGGTGAATCCAGGCCACCGATCAAATTCAGCAGCGTGGTTTTACCGGAACCCGAGGGCCCCATCAGCGCGACAAAATCACCGGCGGGAATATCGAGATTAATGCCGTGCAACACTTCTACTCGTTGTTTGCCACGGGTATAGACCTTGGTAAGTTCGCGTATTTCCACCAGCGGCGTATTATCGGCATCCATTATTTTGCCGCCGCTGTTTTTTCAACAACCTTGCTGCCATCGCGCAGCTTATCCGATGGGCCGAGCACCAAAGTTTCACCGCCAACCAAGCCCTTACTGACCATGATGTCGGCATCGCGTTTATCACCGACACTCACTTCGGTTTGTGTGGCAACGCCATCGCTGATCACGAAAACAAAACTCTTGCCGTCTTTCTTGACCACGGCGCGCTCTGCCACCCAGACCCCGGTCGGCTTGGGGGCATTGGGTTTTCGGCTTTCCAGAAAGCTGACACGCACACCCATGTCGGGCACGATGCGCGGATCTTTGCTGGTCATGGCGATGCGGACTTTCACCGTTGCCTTGCTGCGATCGGCAGTGGGAATAATCGCGATGACTTCGGCTGGAATTTTCCAGTCCGGATAAGCATTCAATACCGCGTCCACCGGCATTTTCGGTTGCACGCGACCGATGTAGGCTTCGTTGACGTCAACTTGTACTTCCAGCGAATCCATATCGACCAAGGTGCCAATGCCAGTACGAATCGAGCCACCACCGGCCGAAATTGGAGAAATCATTTCACCCGGCTGTGCTGCCTTCGTCACGATCACGCCCTTGAACGGTGCACGAATCACGGTGTTGTCGACACCGTTGTTGGCAATCGTCAATTGATCCTGGGCAACGTTGACTCCGCGCTGCAAACTCGTCAGACGTGCGGCGCGGGAATCACGCTCGGCAATCGCGGCATCGAGTGCGGAAGCAGCGACCAATTTCTTCGCCGCCAATTCGCGTTGACGCGCCAGATTACGTTCGGACAATTCCAATTGCGCCTGCGCTTCGGCCAATTGCGAGCGCGCCGAAGCCAATTGCGATTGCGAGAGTGCCTGTTGCGAAGTGGCATCGATCGGTTCAAGCGTAGCGAGAATTTCGCCTTGCTCGACACGCTGGCCTTCCTCGATCAGCACTTCTTTCACCTTGCCGGTGATTTTCGAAGACACCGTCGCGATGCGGCGTGCCGTCACATAACCGGAAGCATCCAATACCGAAGCCGGACCACTTTCCGCCGCCGAAACGGCTTTCGTCGTTTCCACTTCGGCAGGTTTCATCATCTTCAACACATAGAGACCGCCGATGATCACCAGGCCGACGACCAGCACAATCGGCCAGATCCGGCGTTTCTTCTTGTCACCATCAGCACCGCGACTAATGCTGAGTTCTTTCAATAAATCGGCGGAACGAGACATGGAAACTCCAATCAGATGCAAACGATGCGGGTAGTGTGCCTGAGCGGCAGGAGGTAAACACCTGACAAAAGTCAGGAAATTCGATAATCGTGGCAATTATCGCCAAGCGGGATGGTGGTAGCGTGAATGGGACGTAGGGTCGGCACGGCCCACCGTTCCCGGGCTCGTCGCAATCTTTATAGGTGGCCGGTGCCCACGCTGAAAAACGGCGTGCTTAATTACACCATTGCGATTCACAGGGCACGCCATCATTGTTTCCGTCCATCTTGGTATTAGGGCAATGTTGAATGTAGTAAGTCGCTTCTTCGCACGAAGTCATTTGTGAGCAATGGATCTTGCCATCGCAGCTAAATCGACTTGTCACAGGTACGGATTTGCTTGCTTCTTTCAAATTACTGGTTTGCGGTGATTGCATCGCCGGCCCGGAATCCGATGGCCGGATTTCGAACCACCAATATAGTCCCGCGCCAGTCAGCAATAAAAAAATCATCCCCATGAGTCCGAATGAATGCTCGTTTTCTTTCGGGCTCCTGCCCCGCCTTTTTTGCAAGGGCGGAAGGCCGGGAAAAATCACGTTGATTGCTTTCTGGCCCTTTTCATCCTTGGGTCCCAATTCGTATGTCACGACATCGCCGGTTTCGGGAATATGCTTTTTATGACTCAACTGGCTGATATGCACGAATATCTTTTCGCCACCGCCATTCCAGAGGATAAAACCGAAACCCCGTTCTGCATTCCATGCGCTGATCTTGCCTTGGTATCTCATCGGGTATAAATCCTGATCGAATAGCTATCGCGAATTTATTTACCGTACCGCGTTTTGAGCATTTGAAATGCCGCACGCAAACCTTGCGCTTCGCCACCGGCAGGACGGCCGGGCCGCTCACCATCGTTCCAGCTATACACATCGACATGCGACCAGACCATGCCTTCTTTCACGAAGCGTTCGAGATACAGCGCGGCGCTGATGCAGCCGGCCATTCTCGAAGGCCCGCCATTGGCCAGATCGGCGATATTGCTTTTCAGGTAGGACAAATAAGGGCGCCACAAAGGCATGCGCCACAGGCGATCGGACGTTTGTTCGCCGGCCTGTAAATAATCGGCAGCGAGTTTTTCGTTGTTGCAAAACAGTGCCGGCAAATCCGGGCCGAGGGCGATACGTGCGGCGCCAGTCAGCGTGGCGAAATCCATCAGCAATTCCGGTGAGGATTCGCAGGCATAGACGAGCGAATCACCGAGTACGACCCGGCCTTCGGCATCGGTATTGTCGATTTCGACACTCAAGCCGCTGCGGGTCACGATGACTTCGCCTGGGCGGAAGGCATTTGCACTAATCGCATTTTCTACCGCTGGCACCAGACACTGCATGCGCACCGGCAAATTCGTTGCCATGATCAATTGCGCCAGACCGAGGGCATGCGCGGCACCGCCCATATCTTTTTTCATGTTGCGCATGCCGTCGGCGGTTTTGATATCGAGGCCGCCGGTATCGAAACACACGCCTTTGCCGACGATGGAAATTTTCGGATGCGCTTCATTGCCCCAGTTCAGTTCGATCAAACGCGGTGCGCGGTGGCTGGCGCGACCGACAGCATGAATCGACGGGAAATTTTGTTTCAGCAAATCATCGCCGACAATGCTATTGACCGTTCCGCCGTAAGCCTGCGCCAGACGTATCGCCACCGCTTCGAGTTCTTCCGGGCCCATATGTTCGGTTGGCGTGTTGACCAAATCGCGCACGAGTGTCGTGGCTTTCAATAGCGCAAAGGCTTCGGAACTTTCATTGACCGATTCCAGACACAAACGCGCGACCGGCTTGGTTTCGACATAACGATTGAAACGATACGCACCCAAGCCCCAGCCGAGCATGGCAACAGCAGCCTCTATTTTCAAAGGCGATGTCGCGCTGATGCGATAGGTGTTTTGCGAAGGCAGCATGGTCGGCAGATGCGACAAGGCGTAAGGATCGTTGGCATCATTGACGCCGACGGCGACCATTTCCACCTTCCCTTCGCTGCCGGGAATCGCCAAAAAAGTACCGCCGCTGCCGTTGAACGTGTGCGATGTCAGCCAGGCCTGGACGTGCAAGGTTTGCTGGTCACGCCATGCGGTGAAATCGCTGCGCTTCATCAATACCAATGAAACGGCATTCGCGATTTGATCGGGGGTGGCAAAGCAGGGTGGCAGGCTCATGTGATATTCATTTCCGTGGGAGCGTGTTCGAGATAATCGGCTAACTGGTGCAGGCAGGTAAATTGCAAATCCGGTGCGGCATACATTTCCGGCCAGTTTTCATTGCGGCGATTGATCCAGCAGCTGCGAAGCCCGGCGCGCTGCGCGCCGACGACATCGAGCAAAGGATCGTCGCCGATATGCAACACTTCATGCGCATCGACGCCGAGGCGCTGCACAGTCGCATGAAAAATCGGTGCATCGGGTTTGGCGTGACCTTCGTTTCTGGCAGCGACAAAATGCACGAATTGATCGGCAATGCCGATGCGATGCAAATCCGCATTGCCATTGGTCAGGGCGGCGACCGGATAGCGCGAGGTCAAACGTTTCAGCGCCGACAGTGCATCCGGATAAAATTCGATATCGTTTCTGGCGGCGTAGAAAATTTCAAACGCGGCTTCGGCATGGTGTTCGGCATCGCCGCTTTCACGCAGGGCGTGAAGCAGGGAAAGTTTTCGTTGCTGGGTGAAATCATGTTCGATGCCGGGATACATGTCGACGATATTCAGGCGCAGCTCGCGCATTTTTTCGAGCGGAAAATTTTTCGCCGTGTTCGGACAATGCTGCTGCAGGAAGCCATCGAGTGCGGATTCCGCACGCTCGATCACCGGCCAGATCGGCCAAAGCGTGTCGTCTAGATCAATGCTGAGCGCGCGTATGTATTTCACGCAGGAAGTTTAACACCTCGTAGGAGGCCGCTTGCGGGCGACGTGCGTGCGACCTTCACGGTTTCATCATTCGTGCCAAGAGCGGTCGGGCCCAAGTACCCTCCTGCCAACGCCTCACTTCATCTGCAAATAACCGGTCTGCCTTCCCCGTTGTAGACCAAGGCTTAATTCCTTCGGCGGGCTTGCCAGGGCACTACGCAAATCCTGCAAATCACGAATCTGTGCACGGTTGATCATCGCAATTCGATCGCCTGCTTCTAGACCACTGCGGGCTCCGCGACTGCCAGCGGTTACTTTGCTGACGATCACGCCACGGGCGCCTTGCGAACGATAACGCTCGGGCAAATCAGTTAAGGTTGCACCGGCCAATCGCGGGTCTATCTGCGCGCCCTCCAACTCTTTCGCCTGCGCTTTCAGTACAGTCTGAATGCTGAGTGCTTGTCCATTGCGCATCAAATCCACTTTGACCGATTGCCCGACCGGCAATAAACCTTCGATGTTGTGCAGGGCCTCGGCACCGTCAGTGCGCTGGCCATTCAGTGCGGTAATGACGTCTTCCGGTTTCAGCCCGGCCGCTTCGGCCGGCGAACCGCGAAATACCCGCGACACCAACGCCCCGCGAATATTTTTCAGGCCCAGTTGCGCGGCGATGTCGGGCGAAATATCGATCGTGTCCACGCCCAGCGAACCACGACGTACTTCGCCATAAGCCATAATTTGCCGCATGATTTCGCTGGCCAGATTGACCGGAATCGCGAAGCCCAAACCAATATTGCCGGCCGCGCTGCCCTGCGGATTGAAACTCGCCGCATTGATGCCGACCAATTCGCCGCGAAGATTGACCAGCGCGCCGCCGGAATTCCCCGGGTTGATCGACGCATCGGTTTGGATAAAGTTCTGGTAGCCAAAGCCCTGCAAACCACTGCGGCCAACCGCCGAGATAATGCCCGAAGTCACGGTCTGGCCGAGACCAAATGGATTGCCGACCGCCACCACGAAATCACCGACGCGCAGATTTTTGCCATCAGCGAAGGGCAGTGCGGTCAAACCGGTGGCCTGAATCTGGATCACCGCGATATCGGTATCGGCATCCGAACCAATCGGTTGCGCTTCAAACGTGCGGCCATCGCTAAGGATCACGGAGACCTCATCGGCACCCTCGACCACATGGTTATTGGTCAGGATCAAGCCGCGCTTGGCATCCACGATCACGCCCGAGCCCAGCGACTGTGAAATCCGCTGTTGCGGCACCCGCGAGCCGCCGAAGAATTCGGCCAAGGGGTTACGAACCCGCACGACTTGCTTGGTATAGATGTTGACCACCGCCGGCGTTACTTTTTCCAGCATCGGGGCCAGCGAGGGCATCGGGGTACCGCCCGCCTGTGCCGGCAGCGCGGCATACGCCGAGCTCGGCAATACGATTTCCGAAGCGGTTTCCACGATCCGGGTAGCCGGGCTGGGCTCGGGCGGCAAGCTGAGGGCATGCACGGTTAAACCGCCGCCGACAGCAGCAAAAAAGACACAAAGCAGGGTAGGAATGGGTCGCATGGTCAACTCAAGATAGGGGGCTGGCGAAAAACTGCCCACAGACTAGCAAAATGAAAACTTTTTTTACTAGGTAAGAGGTCATAGTGGTGCGGGGCTGTTCAGTAAGCATTTGTTTTTGATGGGGAAAAAACCCCTTCACAAGATGTGACAAATGGTTGACAGCGGCGTGAGGACGGCGTAATTTCGCTACTCGGCTCTCACACAATATATTGGGTGAGCGGCGGGGGGAGGCCCCAAGGGATGGTGTCAGATGACGCCGAAACCCGGAAAGGCCCTGCGGAAGCCTGATTGCACCTATCGCGGTACAAACATGGAAGTATGCCTGGACAAATTGGACGCTCGCGGGTTTTGGCCCACAGGCGCGCTTACCTGTCTTTTCCCTCCGGTAATAAGCACAACATCACATTCACAGCCAACGCGGAGCGGTGGCTTACGGAGGAATTTCGCAATATGAGTACGGTTCGCTTGGAAGCGGTCAACACAACATCGGTAGCAGAAATTGAGATGCAACCGGCCTCATACGATATCTGGGATAAAAAATATCGCCTGAAATCTAAACAAGGCGAAGCCGTCGATCACAGTATTGACGATAGCTACAAGCGCGTGGCGCTTGCCCTGTCCGACGCCGAAACCTCGGCGGAAAAACAGAAATACTGGTACGAGCGTTTTCTGTGGGCTTTGCGCCGTGGCGCGATTCCGGCCGGCCGTATTACCTCCAATGCCGGTGCCCAGGAACACAAGCCTGCCACCAGCACGATCAACTGCACCGTGTCGGGCATCATTACCGATTCAATGGACGGCATTCTTAATAAAGTCCACGAAGCCGGTCTGACCCTGAAAGCCGGTTGCGGTATCGGTTACGAATTTTCCACGCTGCGTCCTCGCGGTGCGTATGTGGCCGGTGCCGGCGCTTACACCAGCGGCCCGCTCAGCTTCATGGATATCTACGACAAGATGTGTTTCACCGTGTCTTCTGCCGGCGGCCGTCGCGGCGCACAAATGGGCACCTTCGATGTCTCACATCCCGATGTAAAAGAATTCATCGGTGCAAAACGCGAAGATGGTCGTCTGCGCCAATTCAATTTGTCGCTGCTTATTACCGACGAATTCATGAAAGCAGTGGAAACCGATAGCGATTGGCCTTTGGTATTTCCGGTCAATCTGAAAGAAAAGGACGAAGTCGATCTCGACAACAGCAAAGAAGTGATCTGGCGCGAATGGCCGCACTCCAGCATGTACGTCACCCGCGAAGACGGCCTGGTTGCCTGCAAAGTGTATGGCCACATCCGCGCGCAGCAATTGTGGAACCGCATCATGGCGTCCACTTATGATTTCGCCGAACCGGGTTTCATCCTGATCGACCGCGTCAATGAAATGAACAACAACTGGTGGTGCGAAAATATTCGTGCCACAAACCCGTGCGGCGAACAACCGTTGCCGCCCTACGGCGCCTGCTTGTTAGGCTCGATCAACCTGACCAAATTTATCCGTGACCCGTTCACCGACCAGGCCGCGTTCGATTGGGAAGAATACAAAGAAGTCGTGCGCGTGTTCACCCGCATGCTCGACAACGTGGTGGAAGTGAATGGCTTGCCGCTGGAGCAACAGCGCGCAGAAATTATGCGCAAGCGTCGCCATGGCATGGGCTTTTTGGGCCTCGGCTCGACCATGACCATGTTGAAAATGAAATACGGTTCGGAAGAATCCTGCACTTTCACCGAAGAAATTTCCAAGCAAATGGCGATTGCCGGTTGGGAAGTGGCATTGAGTCTGGCGAAAGAAAAAGGCCCGGCCCCGATCATGGACGAAGAGTTC